>NZ_JAAIXZ010000002.1:0-300000 GCF_010894435.1 Pyxidicoccus trucidator
TGGAGGGGGAACGGATTCCGATGAGGTGGGGGCCTCTCGGAGTCCGGTCCACGTCGGATGGATGGGCGGCGGGTCGGGGTGGTCGGGCGGGGTGGGGCGGTGGACGGTTTCTGGCGAGGAGGGGGCTCCTCCCGGAGAGCGTCTTGGTCAGGGCGTGGGACGTCAGGCGGCTCCGGTGGGAGGCAGCTCCTCCCGGAGCGCGTCGCCGTCGGAGCGAGCAGGTGGGGGCAGTCAATGGTGGTGGGGTCTTCCCAGGCAGCGCGGTGTCAGGCCGGGAAGCGGTCCACCGGGGTGGAGCAGGTCGAAGTGGCAGTGGCGGCCCGGGGTGAGGTGCCGCGTTGGACGGTGGAGGGGAGTGGGAGGCGGTACATGGGGGCGGTGTCCGCGCTCACCGCGCTGGGGCTGGTGCTGACGGCGCAGGTGGCGATAGCGAGGGAAGTGGCGCCGGCGCCGAACACACCGCGCGCGACAGAGCTTCGACAGCGGGCGCAGGACCCGGAGCGGCTCGCGCCCTTCGGCCTGATGCTGGACGCGGGAGTGCCCGAGGGCGCGGGACTCTCGGTGTCCTTCCGGCCGAGGCGGGAAGTCCGCCTGCACCTGGGCGGCACGCACAACGGCATCCGTGCTGGCGCACGGGCGGGGCTCACGCTGCTGCCCACGCGCGGGTGGCTGAAGCCCGCGCTGACGCTGGAACTCGGCCATGCGCGCCCCGCGGACGCACGCGGGCTGGAGCGCAGGCTGGCGGACCGCACGCAGCTGCCCAGTCCTTCCTTCGAGCGCGTGGGTTACAACTACGCGAGCGCGCTGATGGGCTTCGAGGTGGAGATGCCCGGGCGGCTCACGTTCTTCGTCCGCGGCGGGCTCAGCTTCCTGGAGCTGTATGGCCCCGGGATGAAGGGCCTGGACGAGCCGTTCCAGGGCGCGCTGGCGCCCGAGGAGGCCCGGCCCTGGCGGGTGCGCAGCCTGCGCCCCAACGCGAAGCTCGGCTTCCTGCTGTCGTTCGGCTAGCGCATCACCGCGGCGAAGAACTCCAGCACCTGGGCCTCCGCCCAGAAGTGCGGCCGGTGCGCGCGGCCCGCGACGAAGCCCACGTGGCCGCCCCGCTCCGTGAGCACCACGCTCAGGTGCGGATTGTCCAGGGCGCCCGGGGGGATGACGGGAGCCTCCAGCATCGGGTCGTCCGCGGCGCTCAGCAGCAGCGTGGGCCGGCGGATGGCGTGCAGCCGGGGGCCGGACGACGCCTCCGCGTAGTAGTGCGTCGCATCGCGGAAGCCATGCAGCGCGGCGGTGACGGAATCGTCGAAGGCGCGGATGGTGCGCGCGGCCTCCATGGCCCGGCCGTCGAAGGAGCTGGGAAAGCGCTTCAGCTTCTCGCGCGCCTTCTGCTTCAGCGAGCGCAGGAAGCGCTCCCGGTACAGCAGGTGGAAGGGGCCGGGGCCGTCGAGTTTCCGGCAGCACGCGTCCAAATCATACGGCGCGCTGACGGAGGCTGCTGCGTCCACGGGCGCGGCCTCGCCCTGCTCCTCCAGCAGCCGGCACAGCACGTTGGCGCCCAGCGAGAAGCCCACGGCGAAGAGGGGGCCGGTGACGCGGGCGCGCACCTCGCTCAACACCCGCAGCGCGTCGTGGATGTCACCCGAGTGGTACGAGCGCGCCAGCCGGTTGGGCTCGCCGCTGCACGAGCGGAAGTTGAGCGCGCTGGCGCCCCAGCCGCGCTCGGCCGCGCCGCGGAGGATGGCGGTGATGTAGCCGGCCTGGGAGGAGCCCTCCAGGCCGTGCAGCGTCACCACGTGCGGCGCGCCGCGCGGGCCGTCGAAGGTGTCCACGTCGACGAAGTCCCCGTCGGGCAACTCGCGGCGCTCGCGGCGCACCGTGGGCGCGTGGGTGGGACGCGCGAGCGACGCGAAGATGGTCTGCGCGTGCTCGTTCGCCAGTCCGGGAGCGGGGGCGAAGGGCTGGGTGGGCTGGAATCGCACGGCCGGGGGGATAACGCCCACGGGCCGTGGGGACAAGAGACAACCCCGTGAGGTGTCTACTCGTCGCGACGGCCAGGCGGCGGACCGCCCGACGTACGCCCGGCGGCCAGGCGGCGGGCGCTGCGCATGGTGGGGCAGCCCTGCTCGCGGACCTCCCGGGCCTCGTCGGCCAGGCCGAAGAGGTCCAGGTACTTCCGCACGCGCTCGTCCAGCGTCGGGGCTTCGATGATGCGACACACCTCGTCCGCCGCGTAGGCGCGGCAGACGGCCGGCCGCTGCTCGTACACGCCACAGAGGTTGTCCTCGGTGAGGTGGGGGCAGCGCAGGCCCAGCGGCTTGTCCAGCGCGGCGATGTCCGGCGCTACGCAGCAGGCGCCACAGCGGGTGCACTCCATGGGCGGGGAACCTCGGTGAATCAACGTGGGACGACCTGCTCCACCTTCCCCAGATTCGTCACCGTGAGGTTGACGCCCTGGCCCTTCTTCCACGCCAGGAACTCCTGCTCGCGCTTCGGCTCCAGCACGTGCTCCTTCACCCCGTCGTCCTCGTAGCGGATGTTGACGGAGTACTGCTCCTCGCGGCGCAGGCGGTCCAGTCCCCCCACGGGCAGCGTCGGCCAGCGCGGCCGGTCATCGGTGCCGGAGGCCTCGCGCCGGTCCTGCGGCGCCCACTCGTAGGTGTCGTACGTGCACTGCTGCGCGTAGACGGGCTCGGTGCGGTAGCGCGTCTCGGTCTTGCAGTCCTCGTAGCTCTCGCTGCAGTACTTCGTCACGTCCTCGCACACCTCTTCCACGAAGCCGTTGCCCTTGTCCCTGCGGCGGCACTTCTCCTCCGTGCCGCAGGCCACCTTGCGCGTCTTGTTCCGGCACACCCGCTCCGTGCCGTCCGCCACCCGGCGCGTGCCGCGCTGGCGCGACACGCAGCCCCGGATGTTGGCCACGCCCGCCACCTCGCCGGCGCCGTTGACGGGCATGCGTGGCGCGGTGCCGTGCAGCTCGTCTCTCCATCCCGTCTTCTCCACCGGGAGGTAGCGCTCCTGCACCACGGCGCGCTTCCAGGCCGTGCCCGTCACCTCGCCGGGGTACTCGTGGGTGCTGCTGGCCCAGCAGCGGAACAGGCCCCCGCCGAAGCAGCAGGAGAAGAGCACGCCCAGCACCAGCCAGCGCTTCGTGCCCCCGGGCTTCTTCGGCTGCGCCACGGGCTGGGGCGGGGCCTCGGGGGAGGGCAGCTCCCGGCTCACGGCCGCCTTCGCGTCGGCCGTGCGCTCCGCGCTGCACTGCTTGCAGTGGGACGCGTCTCCCCGGTTGGCGGCGCCGCAGTACGCGCAGAACCAGTCCTCGCCCGCGGCGGCCAGCTCCAGCGTCTCGTCGTCGGCGACACCCTCGCGCAGGGACTTGCCGCTCTTCGCGTCCACCCCGCCGAAGTCGAACTCCGACTCCTTGCCCGTCACCTCGCGGGGGTTGTTGCAGTTGGGGCAGAGCTTGTGGCGCGCGGGAATGCCCTTCGTGTCACACGAGGTGCAGTTCCAGGTCCCTTCGATGATGCGGGTGCGCTTGGCCATGGCTTCATCCTATCCGGCGCTCACACCCAGAGCGCGCGAGGGAAGGGAATGGCCGGCGCCGGAGGCAGTCCCGGGCGCAGTGGCCGCACCATGGGCAGCGAGCCGTCCCTCGGCACGCGGGTGGCGCCGGGCACGCGCGCCACGCGCGGCGCGGTGTCGGGCTGTTCCCACACCACCACCTTCGCCAGCCCCGCGCGGTGCGCCACGGCGCCGGCCGTCTCCAGCAGCGTGGCCGCGTCCTCGTCGGAGCGCGCTTCCAGCATCAGCACCACCAGCTCGCCATGGCGGGCCATCATCGCCCACAGGGCGGTGGACTCGCCCACCACCGCGCCACAGGCCTCGGGCCGGGGCCGGCCCAGCAGCTCCGCGTAGATGCGCTCCCGCTCCAGGTGCCAGTCCACCTGCGCCGGGCTCGGCCACAGGTAGAAGGGCGCGTCCGGGCGCCGGAACCTCCCGAGCGCCTCCGCCACGTCCCCGTCCTTCAGCAGCGAGGCACCGGGGCGGGTGGACGCCGCCTCGCGGGCTGGCAGGTCCCAGTCCCAGGCGGGCACCTCCTCGTAGCCGGAGCGCCGGTAGAGGGACGCGCCCACGTCGGAGAAGAGGACGGCGGCGTGGCCCCGGGGCGAGGCGCGCTCCAGCTCGGTGGCGACGAGGTCCATCAGCCGCGTGGCATGGCCATGGCGGCGCAGGTGGTCCTCGGTGAAGACGCTGGCGATGGAGAAGCTGTCGCCGGGCGCGTACTGGCCATCCGGGCCGCGCAGGTGGCTGTCGTTGTGGAACGTCTCGCACGAGGCCAGCACGCTGCCGTCGTCCTCGCGCAGCAGCCACGTATTCATGCCCGCGGTGCACCAGGGGTGGGCGCGCAGCCGCAGCTCCCGCTGGTGGAACTGCTCCACCGTCAGCGGGGAGCCCCAGGCGGCGTGGGTGACGCGGTCTCTCTCGGCCTTCTGCGCTTCGGTGGCAAGGACCAGGTGCATGGCGGCGCAGGCTAGCCTCGCCGGCCTCCGCACGCAGCAGGCGGCCTGGCCGTCTGGAGGCCCTCCGCCGTCCAGCTCACAGCCGGGTGGTGTAGGGGAAGCGGAAGTGGAGCTGCAGGTAGGCCTGCCCCACGTGGAAGATGCCGTCGCGCAGTTGGTCTGGCAGCCCCAGCCCGCCCAGCTCCTGCGGCACGTAGAGGGCGGACTCCCAGCCCACGCTGACGAGGAAGCTCTTGGAGAACTGCAGCTCCAGGTCCACGCCCAGCTCCGCGCCGGGCCGCAGGAAGTGCGTGTCCGCCAGCGTGTCCGAGTGCAGGTACGCGTACGTCAGCAACAGCCCGCCCCCCACGGACAGGCGCACCGGACTGGACGACAGCGGCAGCCCCAGCCCCAGCGGCTTCCAGGTGACGCCGTACATGCCGGTGTCGCGCAGCTTGGGGGAGATGATGAGCGTGTCCGGGATGAAGATGGACGGCGAGAAGCGAATCTCGTCCAGGCGCTGCGCCTGCTTCCGGTAGCGCTTGGGGATGACGCGCTGGTTCTTCTTCAGCCACTCGCGGTCCAGCACCGCGTCCACCGAGATTTTCAGCCCGGTGTGGATGGGCTGGTCCTCGAAGACGGGCCCGAAGAAGAGGAGGGCGGTGGGGCCCACGCCCACGTCCACCGGGACGGTGACCCGCTGGGCGGCGGCCAGCGTGGGCAGCAGCAGGGCGGACAGCAGCAGGAGTCGGGCGGAGTTCACGGGCGCGGGCCTCCTCGGCACTTCGGGGCGCCGCGCGAATTAAGCACAGGGGGATTGAAGCACGGCCCCTCTTTGGAGCAGGAAGGGGGCTTTCATATCCGCCGACGCCGTAGAACAGGAGAACGGATGCTTTCCGCCGCGCTGTTGATTGCCACGTCCCTGCAGGCCCAGACGCCTGCCCCCACCCCCCCCGCGCCCCGGGCCGCGCCGGCCTCCGAGCCCGCTCCCGCCCCGGCGAGCCCCGAGGAGCGCGCCGCCGCCGCCGCCGAGCGCGCCGCCGCCGCCGCCGAGCGCGCCGCCGAGGCCAGCGCCCGCGCCGCCGAGGCCGCCGAGCGTGTCGCGACGGCCGCTGCTGCCCCGGCCGCTCCGGCCGCCGCCCCCGCGGACGCCGCCGCCGCCCCCGCCGAGAAGAAGGACGTGTGGGACGTCACCCTGGGCGCGGGACTCATCTCGATTACGGGCAACGCCTCCACCTTCACGTTCAGCGGCCTGGCCAGCGCGCAGCGCAAGACGGAGCACTGGATCTACGCCTTCAAGGCCTTCAGCTCCTACGGCCGCAGCCGCCCGCCCGAGATTGAGGGTGAGGAGTCCCTCTCCCAGGTGGTGGCGCTCTCCGCCGGCGCGGAGCTGCGCGGCGACCGCCGCTTCACCCAGGTGCTCAGCGGCTACGCGCAGGTTGGCGCGGAGACCGACCACGTGAAGAGCGTGGAGTCGCGCACCTTCGGTGAAGGCGGCCTCGGCGTGCTGTGGTGGGACGAGAAGTCTCCCGAGGGCCGGCAGTCCTACCTGCGCACGGACGCCGCCTTCCGGTACGCGTACGAGACGCGCTTCCAGTACTACCCGGAGCGGTTGAACCTGGAGAACGTGGACCTGGGCGGCCCCCGCTTCGGCGTGGTGTTCCGCTACGGCCTCAACGAGAACGTCCTCTTCAAGGAGGACGTGGAGGTGCTCATCAGCGTCATCGGCGACTCGCGCGTGCTGGTGAGCAGCCAGACACAGCTGTCCGTCGGCTTGACGGAGGCCCTGTCGCTGGGGGCCAGCTTCCTCGTGAAGTCCGACAGCGCGCCGCCCGCCGGCAAGGTGTCCACCGACACCGCGCTGGCCCTCAACCTCGAGGTGAAGCTGTAGCCGAAGCAGTAGCCCGCAAAAGCAACGCGGCGCCGGGGAAACTCCCTCGGCGCCGCGTGTGGGGTGGGGCGTGGGCCCCAGCTCCGGAGCCGGTCAGTGGCCTCCGGCTCCCGTCTCTTCCTTCGTGTCGCTCTTGTTCATGCCGCCGAAGCGGCCCTGCTGCGCGTTGGCACCGATGTCCACCGCCTGCAGGTCGCTGTACTGCGAGCCCGGCGGGTTGGAGCCGCGGAAGCGCGTCCCCAAATCCAGCAGGGGAATGGCCAGCATCAGCATCACGAAGACGATGGAGACGCCGAACACCAGCCGGTTGGCGCCGCGGTGGTCGATGAGGTGCATGAAGTACAGCGTCACGAGCGTGCCCTTCACCGTGGCGATGACGAGCGCGAGCACCAGGCCGAAGCTGGGCAGGTGCATGCGGCCGGTGATGACGGTGACGAGAGTCAGCACGAGCAGCACGCCCCAGATGAGCCAGTAGCGCCCAGCGCCGTGGTGCTCCTCGCTCATGTTGTGCTCTTCCTGACGGGATTCGTTGGCAATGGCCATGGTCGGGGAGCCCTTCAGACGAGGTACAGCATCGGGAAGAGGAAGATCCACACCAGGTCGACGAGGTGCCAGTACATGCTGCCCAGCTCGACCATGGTGTAGTTGTTGGGGCCGAAGTCCGCCTTGCGCCAGGCGCGAACCATGGCGAAGGTCAGCACAATCATGCCGATGATGACGTGGAGGCCGTGCAGGGCCGTCGAGCAGAAGTACACCGTGAAGTACATCGGTGCGCCCGGCAGCTGGATGCCCTCGTAGAAGTAGAACCGGCCCGGCAGCGTGCCGACGTGGAACTTGTGCGAGTACTCGAAGTACTTGATGACGAGGAAGCCCACCGCCATCAGCAGCGTGAGGGCAATCTGCACCACCACCATCTTGTTCTTCCCCTCCTTCGCGTAGTGCACCGCGAGCGCCGCGGTGAGCGAGGAGGTGATGAGGACGATGGTGTTCACCGTGCCCATCGTCAGGTCCAGGCTCCGGCTGCTGGCCGCCCACGCCTCCGGGAAGAGGAAGCGGTAGACGCCGTAGCAAACGAAGAGGCCGGCGAAGAGCAGGATTTCCGTCGCCAGGAACAGCCACATGCCCAGGCGGGCCGCGTGGTTCTGCACCTCGAGCGACGCGAAGTGCATGGCGAGCCGGGGGACGGGGGCCACCGTCCCATCGGCCGTGGAGACACTAGACTGCATCGGGCACCTCGGCCTTCTTCGGATCCACGTAGAAGTGGGGCTCCTCGGGGTAGGTCGGCTGCGGACCCACGAAGTTGTGGGTCGGCGGCGGGGACTCGGTCAGCCACTCGTAGCCCTTGCTGCGCCACGGATTCTTCCCGGACGCCCGTCCGTACAGCAGCGCGTACGTCAGGTACATGGCGATGATGACGAAGCCGAACGCCAGCAGCGACGCGCCCGCCGTGGAGGCCACGTTGAGCGCCTGGAAGCGCTCCGGGTACTCGTAGTAGCGGCGCGGCATGCCGTTGTTGCCCACCAGGAACTGGGGGATGAACGTGGCGTTGAACCCGAGGATGATGAGCGCCGCGGACACCAGGCCCCAGCCCTCGTGGTACGTGCGCCCGAACATCTTCGGGAACCAGTAGTGGAGCGCCGCCAGGAACGCCATGATGGTCGCTCCCACCATGATGAAGTGGAAGTGCGCCACCACGAAGTAGGTGTCGTGCCAGGGGACGTCCAGCGACACCGTGCCCAGCGCAATGCCCGTCATGCCGCCGAACACCGTGAAGAACAGGAAGCCGCAGAAGTAGGCGAAGGGCGTCTTGAAGTCGACGGCGCCCTTGTAGACGGTGCCCACCCAGTTGAAGACCTTGATGGCGGTGAACACGCCCACCAGCATCGTCAGCACGCCGAACAGACCCCCGACGAAGGTGGACTGGCCGGACACGAACATGTGGTGGCCCCAGGCGAAGAAGCCCACGAAGGCGATGCCGAGGCTGGAGTACGCCACCGCGCGGTAGCCGAAGATGTTCTTCCGGCTGAAGGCGGCGACGACTTCGGACATCACGCCGAAGGCGGGCAGCACCATGATGTACACGGCCGGGTGGCTGTAGAACCAGAACAGGTGCTGGAAGAGCACCGGGTCACCACCGCGCGCCGGGTCGAACATGCCGAACCCGAACAGGTTCTCCACCGTGACGAGCACCAGCAGCAGGCCAATCACTGGCGTGGCCAGCACCTGGATGCAGCTCGTCGCGTAGATGGCCCACACGAACAGGGGCATCTTGAACCAGGTGATGCCCGGCGCCCGCATGGTGTGCGTGGTGACGATGAAGTTGATGCCCGTGACGATGGAGCTGAAGCCGATGATGAAGGCGCCGAACAGCACGGGCGCCACCGTCGTCGTCGTGTGCGTGCTGTAGGGCGCGTAGAACGTCCAGCCGGTGTCCAGGCCGCCGTTGAGCATGCCCCACAGCGCCAGCATCGCGCCGGCCAGGTAGATGTAGAGCGACAGCAGGTTCAGCCGCGGGAAGGCCACGTCCTTGGCGCCCAGCATCAGCGGCAGCATGAAGTTGCCGAAGACGGCCGGAATCGCCGGAATCATGAACAGGAAGATCATGACCAGGCCGTGGAGCGTGAACGTACGGTTGTACGTCATCGCGTCCATGATGGTCGGGCCCGGCGTCAGCAGCTCCACCCGGATGAGCAGCGCGAAGATGCCGCCGACCAGGAAGAACAGCAGGACCCAGAACAGGAACATCAACCCGATGCGCTTGTGGTCAACGGTCAGCAGCCACGACTTGATGGTGGTGCCGTCGACCAGGTAGTTCGGGTGGTGGTCGTGGTGCTCGTCGTGCGCGGGAGCCGCGCCCGGGGAGGCGATGCTACTGGATGGCGTCATAGGCGGGTCCCTCGGAGGCGCCCTCGCGAATGTTCGCGGTGCGCAGCGACTTGATGTACTCGACGATGGCGGCCGTCTCCGGACCCTGCAGCTTGCCCTGGTAGGTCGGCATCACGTTCTGGTAGCCCGCCACCAGGTGGGCCCCGGGGTCCATCATCGACTGGGTGATGTAGGCCTCGTCCACGCGGATGTCCTTCCCGTCATCGAGCCGCTCCAGACGGTCGAACATGCCGAGGAACGTGGGGCCGATGTGCTGCGAGCCGTCCACGGAGTGGCACTTCAGGCAGCCCTGGGTGCCCGCGAGCACCTGCCCCTGCTCCACCATGCGGGCCACCGGCGGCACCAGCGAGGTGTCCGCCAGCGCGTCCTGCCGGTCCTGCAGGCGGCCTCGGCGCTGCTCCTTGATCCACACGTCGTACTCCTCCGCGGGGAGGACTACGACTTCGGCCAGCATCTTCGAGTGCGACAGGCCGCAGTACTCGGTGCACAGCACCTGGTACGTGCCCGGCTTGGTCGCCTCGAACCAGATCTGCGTGTAGCGACCTGGCAGCGCGTCCTGCTTGATGCGGAACGACGGCACGTAGAAGGAGTGCAGCACGTCGCGGGACGTAATCAGCAGGCGCACCGGACGGTTGGCCGGGACGTGAAGGACATTCACGCCGTTGGGGCCCTCCGGGTACGCGAACTTCCACATCCACTGCTTGCCCATGACGTAGACGTCCATCGCGTCCTTGGGCGGAGTGGTGACCCAGGTGAAGTCCCGGAACCCGATGCCGAACCAGGCCAGGAAGAACACCAGCGGTACGGAGACGAAGAGGAACTCCGTCTTGAGGGTGGGGACGACGTACTCCGTCGCCTGGGCCGGCAACCGGCGACGGTACCGGAAGAACATGAACAGGGCCGCCAGGCCGACGCCCGCCGACATCACCATCGTCGTACCCACGACGAAGTAATGAAGCGCGTCGACCCGCTCCGCGAACGTGGACGCGGCCTCCGGGAGGAACAGGATGTTGTTGAGAAGCTCGCTCATGCCGCCGCGCCTTTCTTCAGCTCGCGCCTCCAAAAATAGATCAGCATCGTCGCCAGGGCGCAGAACACAGCCATGCCGCCCAGGCGAATGAACCCGAAGATGTAGAACCCATACCGCCGGCTGGCGGTGTCATACTTGAAGCAGGACATGACGACGCGGTCGAAGCTGGTACCCACGCGGCCACCGGCCGCCTCCAACAACGCCAGCTTCATGTCCTTGGAAGGAAAGCTCGTCCCATAGAGGTACCGGGAGATGCTCCCCTCCGGGGTGATGACCTGCACCACCGCGGGGTGGGCGTACTGCTTGGTGCTCGCGTCGTACGTGTACTTGAAGCCCACTGCGTCCGCGAGTCGCCGGACGTTGGCGTCCGTGCCGGTGAGGAAGTGCCAGGGCGCGCGCTCCGGCTTGCCCATGGACTGGAGGTGACGCCGGCGGCGGTCCAGACTCTGCGTCGGGGTGTCCTCCGGGTCGATGCTGACCGTCACCGCCTCGTAGTCGGTGCCCAGCTCCAGCCCCAGCTCCCGCATGGCCTGCACCTGGCCATTGATGACCAGGTTACAGAGCATGGGGCAGTTGTAATAGACGAGCGTCAGCAGGGTGGGCTTCGTCTTGGACAGCAGCTCCCCCAGCTTCACCTCGCGGCCCTCCACGTCCGTGAAGCGCGCGTCCAGGGGGAGCGGGTCCCCCAGGTGCTCCTCCACGTCCACGCCCTTCACCTGGGGAGGCAGGTCCTGCTGGGCCTCGATGATGGCCCGGGGCGTCTTGCCGGCACCGGGCATGGCGGCCGCGGGCAGCGCGGTGCCGAGCACCAGCGCCGCCGCGAGGAGGCCCACGCGGGTGACACGTGGGAGGAGGTGGGAGAGGGCGGGCTTCATTGCAGGACGGCTCTTACGCGAGGGGGACGGCGGATGCTACTGCCGAGGTGACGCAGGGGTCCCCGGCGCGGGGGCCTCCGGCGGGGCGGGTGGCGGAGGGGTCGGAGGCGGGTTGCGGGCCTCGTTGATGACCCGGTCCATGGCCTCGTTGAGGTTGGGGTGGGCCTTCACGCCGGGCTGGTCGCCCCAGCCGGCGCCGAGCGCCTGCTGCTGGCCGCCAATCTTGTCCACCGCGTGCCAGTCCTGCTCGAACAGGCGCTGGTTGACGATGCCCACCTCGTACTGGCCCATGGCGGCGGGCCGGGGCGAGGCCACCATGTCCTCGCCGAGGATGTCCTGCATCGTCCGGACCTGGATGCGCCAGGCCCAGAGGATGCCCACCAGGAAGATGATGAGCGAGCCGACACCGATGCCCACCACCTTGCCCATGACGAGGTGGTCTTCCTCGGCCGCCACTCCGTGCGCGCCGACGATGACGCGCGACTCGAGCTCCGACTGGGTCTTCTTCATGGCTGCACGTACCTCAGGGACTCGGCGATGTAGGGGTCCTTCACCGGGAGCGTGAAGCGGTTGCGCGCCTGCATGAGGGCGAAGCCCACGGAGATGCCGCCCACGCCCAGGAACGCCGTCAGCAGCGTCCAGTGGAACGTCGGGCCGGCCGCGCCCGTCAGCGCGGGCCAGATGAGCCAGTACAGGTCCACCGCGTGGATGGCCAGGATGTACACGGCCACCACCGCCAGCTTGCGCGGCTGCAGCTTCAGGTTGCGCGACAGCAGCACGAAGAAGGGCAGCACGAAGTGCCCGAAGAACAGGGCGATGGACATCGGGCGCCACGGGCCGAAGATGCGCAGGCCGTACCAGGGCGCCTCTTCAGGGATGTTGGCAATCCACACCAGCATGAACTGGGAGAAGGCGATGTAGGCCCAGAACGCGACGAAGGCGAGCATCAGCTTGCCCAGGTTGTGGAAGTGGTCCAGCTTCACGACGTTGCCGAAGAGGTTGGCACCCTGGGCGTTGACGGCGACGATGGTCAGCACGCAGAAGGCCGCCAGGAAGCTTCCGGCGAAGTAATAGACGCCGAAGATGGTGGACTGCCAGAGCGGCGTGAGGCTCATCATCCAGTCGAAAGAAGCGAAGGTGATGGTGAGGGCAAGGAAGGGCAGCGCGCCTGGAGAGAAGAAGCGCTGCTTCGCCGTGAGCTCCAGCTCGCCCGTCTCGTCCTGCTTGAGGCTCCACGAGCGCAGGCGCCAGGACACGAAGGCCCACACGCCGAAGTAGATGGCCTGGCGGAAGTAGAAGAACGTGGGGTTCAGGTAGCCGTGCTGCTTGTGCGCCAGGTGCTCGGCCTCGAGCCCGGTGATGTGGGCCGCCAGCGGCGAGCCCGGCCACCACGGGTACAGGTGCTTCACCATGGCCAGCAGCGGCAGGAACAGCAGGATGAAGATGGGCACCGAGGCGGCGGACGTCTCCATGGTGCGGCGCAGGACGATGAGCCACTTCGCCTTGGCCGTGTGGAAGATGGCCACCATGATGAGGAAGGCGACGCTGATGCCCAGCCAGTAGGTGAAGGCGATGAGGTAGCTGTGGGCGGCCTCGCCCTTGGCGTCGGTGGCGAAGTAGCCGGCCAGGGTGGCCAGCACGCCCAGCGCGCCCAGGCCGAACGCGGGCACCATCAGCTTCGGGGTGGCGGTGTAGCGCGCGTAGTCCGAGGCGCGCGCGGTGGTGACGGGGGGACTCATCGGTTCTCCTGCGGAACGGGCTGCTGCCCGTCCGTGCGCGTGTTGCGGGCCGCCTGCAGGGCGCGCACGTAGGCGACGACGGCCCAGCGCTCGCGCACGTCGAGCTCACCCGCGAAGGACGGCATCACGCCGTAGCCCTCGTTGATGGCGGCATAGAAGTGACCGGCCGGCTTGCCCTCGAGCTCCAGCAGCGACGGCGGCAGGCGCAGGGACATGTTCTCCGCGACGACGCTGTTGCCGTCGCCGATGACGCCGTGGCACTGCGAGCAGACGATGTTGTACTTCTTCTGGCCCAGGGCCAGCAGCTGGCGGTCCACCTGGACGGGGATGTTGCCCAGGGGCTGGCCATTGGAGCGGCCCGTGAGGGCGGACATCCGCTGCACGGGGTCCTTGAGCTCCGGGAGCTTGTCGAAGCGCTCACGCGGCACGGTGCCCGCGGGGGGCGTGCGCATGGCGCGACCGTCCGCCCAGAAGTCAGACGCCTCGTAGTACTCGTACTTGGACTGGTCCTCCATGCGCTGGAGGAACTCGGAGGGGACGTCGCAGCCCGTGAGGGCGACGAGCCCGGCGGCGGGGATGAGCCACCTCATTCCTTCTCTCCCGTGACGAGGGTCACCTGGGTGGCGCCCAGGGCCTTGAGCTGATCCATGACGGCGGTGGCGTCCTGTCCCGTCGCCTGCGGCACGCTCAGCCAGTAGCCGTGCGTGGACGCGCTGCGGAAGGCATCGGACTCGAAGACGGGATGGTACGGCTGCGGCAGCCGGCTGAGCCCCAGCAGGCCGAAGAAGATGCCGAACGCGGCGAAGAGCACGCTCAGCTCGAAGGTAATCGGCACCCACGCCGGCAGCGACAGCAGCGGACGACCGCCGATGTTGAGCGGGTAGTCGTAGGTGTTCATCCACGTCTGCATGGCGAGCGCCGTCACCAGGCCGGTGAGGCCGCCGCCCAGCGCGATGAAGGGCACGCGCGAGGGGGGCAGACCCAGGGCCTCGGAGCCGCCGTGCAGCGGGTACGGGGAGTAGGTGTCCATCCCCTCGAAGCCCTTCTCCCGCATCTGGCGGGTGGCGGCCACGAGGGAGTCTGGCGTCGCGAACTCGGCCAGGACCCAGGAATAGAGGACTGTGGCTTCCATGGCTCTAGTGCGCTCCGTGCGTGTCGTGGTGCTGGGCGGCGTGCTTGAGCTCCAGCTGCAGCTCCTTCACCTCGCTCACGGCGACCGCGGGCACGAACTTGAGGAAGAGGAGGAACAGGGTGCCGAACAGGCCCAGGGTGCCGATGTAGATGCACCAGTCCACCCAGGTCGGCGCGTAGATACCCCACGACGACGGGAGGAAGTCCTGGCTCAGCGAGGTGACGATGATGATGAACCGCTCGCACCACATGCCGATGTTCACCATGATGGAGGCCACCCACATGATGGCGATGCTCCGGCGGCACTTCTCGAACCAGAAGATGTTCGGGGTGATGACGTTGCAGGCAATCATCAGCCAGTACACCCCGGCGTAGGGGCCGGTGGCGCGATTCACGTAGAAGGTCCAGAACTCGTACTGGTTCTGCGAGTACCAGGCGATGAAGTGCTCCATCAGGTACCCGTAGGACACGATGAGGCCCGTCGCGAGGATGACCTTGTTCATGTTCTCCAGGTGCCGGTCCGTGATGACGTCGCGGAGACCCAGGTACTTGCGAGCGGGGACGATGAGCGTAATCACCATCGCGAAGCCGCTGAACACGGCGCCGGCCACGAAGTAGGGCGGGAAGATGGTGGCGTGCCAGCCGGGCAGCAGCGACACGGCGAAGTCGAAGGAAACGATGGTGTGCACCGAGACGACCAGCGGCGTGGAGAGGCCGGCCAGCAGCAGGTACGCAATCTTGTAGTTGTGCCAGTGCCGCCCGGAGCCGCGCCAGCCGAGGGCGAACAGGCCGTAGATGACCCGCTGCGCCTTCGTCTTGGACGAGTCACGCAGGGCCGCCAGGTCGGGGATGAGGCCCACGAACCAGAACAGCGCGGACACCGTGAGGTACGTGGAGATGGCGAACACGTCCCACACCAGCGGCGAGCGGAACTGCGGCCACGCGCCCAGGGTGGAGGGGTACGGGAACAGCCAGAAGGCGAACCAGGGACGGCCGGTGTGGAGCAGCGGGAAGAGACCCGCGCACATGACGGCGAACAGCGTCATGGCTTCCGCGAAGCGGTTGATGCTCGTGCGCCACTTCTGCTGGAAGAGCAGGAGGATGGCGGAGATGAGCGTACCGGCGTGGCCGATACCGACCCACCAGACGAAGTTGATGATGTCGAAGGCCCAGCCGACGGGCTGGTTGTTACCCCACACGCCGATGCCGCGAGCCAGCGTGTAGGTGACGCCGATGACGAGCAGGCCCAGGGCGCTGAGCGTCAGGCCGAAGAGCATGAACCAGCCCTTGCCCGGCTTGCGCCAGACATGGTCCAGCAGCGTCTCGTTGAGCGACGCGTCGTCGTGGTGCGGCGCGACGAGGTGCCGCGGCTCGAGCGGGTCGAGCCCAGCGGTGATAGCAGTCTCTGCCATGATTAGTGGCTCCCTTCGGTCGCCGCCGGCGTCTTGGCGGGCTCGAGGGCGGGGTTGGGGTTACGGACGCGGATGAGGTGCGCGGTGCGCGGGCGGGTGCCCAGCTCGTGCAGCAGCTTGTAGGCGCGCTCGTCCTCGTGCAGCTGCGTGACACGCTGCTGCGGGTCGTTGAGGGAGCCGAAGGTGATGGCCTGCGTGGGGCAGGTCTGCTGGCAGGCCGTCTGCAGCTCCTTCTCCTGGATGAGGCGCTTCTCGACGCGGGCGTCGATTCGCACGCGCTCGATGCGCTGCACGCAGTACGTGCACTTCTCCATGACGCCGCGGTTGCGCACCGTGACGTCCGGGTTCATCAGCATCTTCTCGGTGGACGTCTTGCCCGACGTGTAGTGCAGGTAGTTGAAGCGGCGGACCTTGTACGGGCAGTTGTTGGAGCAGTACCGGGTGCCGACGCAGCGGTTGTACACCATGTCGTTCAGGCCCTCTTCCGAGTGCACGGTGGCGTTCACCGGGCACACGTACTCGCAGGGGGCCTTCTCGCAGTGCACGCACATGACGGGCTGCATGACCATCTTCGGGTCGCTCTCGGGACCCTCGAAGTAGCGGTCGATGCGCAGCCACTGCATCTCACGGCTGCGCCCCACCTGCTCCTTGCCCACGACGGGGATGTTGTTCTCCGCCTGGCAGGCCACCACGCACGCGCTGCAGCCGGTGCAGCGCGACAGGTCGATGGACATGCCCCACTTGTAGCCCTGGGGGTTGGCCGGGCCCTTGCTGTAGTCGAAGTCGGGCAGGTTGTCGTGGATGCCCGGCTTCAGCTCGCCCTGCACGCGGTGGAGGATGTGCTGCGTCTCCACGGAGGGGTTCGTCAGCTCGGACACCGGCATGTCCAGGGCAATGGGGCGGCCCTCCATGCGCCAGTGCGTCTGGGTGAGGCTGAACTTGTAGCTGCCGCGCACCAGGGTGAGGTCCGCGCCGCCGTCGAACCAGGGGGCGCTGGCGGTGCGCAGGGTGTTGGCGTTGAAGCCCACGCCCTTGGCCACCGACTCGTGCAGGCCGTTGCGGCCGTAGCCCAGCGCCACCGTCACGGTGTCGTCGGCGAGGCCCGGCGTCGTCCACACCGGCACCGTCAGCTTCTTGCCGCCGTAGCTCAGCTCCGCGAGGCTGCCCGGCTCCAGCTTCAGCTTCGTCGCGGTGGCGGGGCTCACCAGGGCGGCGTTGTCCCAGACCATCTTGGTGATGGGGTCCGGCAGCTCCTGCAGCCACGCGTTGTTCGCGAAGCGGCCGTCGAAGAGCTTGTAGTCGTGGACGAAGTTCAGCTCCAGCCCGTCGGACTTCGGGGGCTGGTAGCCCGTCACCAGGGCGGTGGCGGCGCCGAAGTCCGGGGTGGCGGTGGCCACGGCGGAGGCGGTGCCGGCGACGATGCCCTCCGACACGAACGTCTCCCAGCGGGGCTCGAAGTCCGCCGGGCCGCCGGCCTGACCCTGCCAGTACTCGCGCAGCATCTGGTACGCAGGGCGGTAGGGCTCGTCCAGGAAGAGCGCCAGCAGCTCGGACTCGGGCACGCCGTTGAAGAGCGGCTGGATGAGCGGCTGGGCGATGGACACGGTGCCGTCCACCGCGCGGCCGTCGCTCCAGGTCTCCAGCGGGTGCGCCGCGGGGATGAACCAGTCCGCGAACTGGCTGGTCTCATCCTCGTAGAGGCCCGTGTAGAGCACCGTCAGCTTCGCGCGGTTGGGGTTGGTGGCGGGGTTGAGCAGCTCCGCCAGGCCCACGTCGGAAGGCAGGTTGTAGAGCGGGTTCCAGGTGGTGATGACCAGCGTGTCCACGCGGCCACCCTTGATGTCCTCCACCAGGGCGCGCGCCTGGCTCAGGCCGGCGGGCTCCGCGACGGGGGCCTGCACGTAGCGCACGGTGGTGCCGGCGTTGCCCAGGGCCGCGTTGATGGCGTGGGCCAGGGCGTGGACCGCGGCGGGCTGACGCTCACCGGCGACGACCAGGGTGCGGCCGGGCTTCGCGGCGCGCAGGTCGGCGACCACCGCCTGGACCCAGGCGTTGAGGTCACCGCGCAGCTGCGCCTTGCCGGAGGCCGCGGACGCCAGCGAGGCGGCGGGACCGCCAATGGCCTGGGCCACGGCGGCGGCGACGGCGAGCACTTCCTGTGACTTCACACGCAGGCGGTGGTCCGCCATGCCACCGGTGATGGAGAAGCGGGCCTCGGCGACATAGAGGCGGTTGAGCGAGCCGGCCTTCGGGTCCCGGCGGGCTCCGAACTGGCGCGCGTAGGCCAGGTTGGCGGGGCGGGCCTCCAGGAAGTCCGCGTCCAGGGACAGGACGACGTCGGCCTGGGCGAAGTCGTAGAGGGCGGAGACGGGCTGGCCGCCGAAGAGGGCGCGGGTGGCCTCGGACTCCGAGTCCTGCGTCATCGCCGTGTAGCCGTAGAAGCGCGCGTTGGGCAGCTTCTTCAGGATGCGGTTGTGCAGGTCGCCCATCAGCGGCGAGTTGCCGGGCTCCGTGAGGAAGCGCACGCGGGCGCCACCGTCGGCGGCCTTGTTCACCAGGCCCGCCACGTCCTCGGCCAGCACGCGCAGGGCGCGGGGGCTCTTGCCCTGCCGCAGCACGCGGGCGCGGTTCGGGTCATAGAGCGAGAGCAGGTACGCCTGCTCCCAGGGGCCGGCGGCGCCCTGGTTGACGGGGTGCTGCGGGTTGCCCTCGATTTTGACGGGGCGACCCTCGCGGGCGGTGATGAGCAGGCCGGAGGTGTTGCCGGCCAGCGTCATGCCGGACGCGTAGTGCAGCGGGTTGCCCGGAGTGACCTCGGGCGGCGTCTTGGTGTACGGCAGGAGGCGCTCGTCCTGGGGACGGGTGCTGCACGCCGTGGCGCCGGCCAGGGCGAGCGAGGCGCCCAGCAGCTGCATGAACTCGCGGCGGGCGAAGCCGGAGGGGGCCAGGTCCGCGCCGGCGGGGAACTCGGGGCGCGTCTCCTCCATGTACTCGGAGGTGCCGAGCTTCTCCTCGAGGCTCCGCCAGTAGCTCCGGCCATAGCCGGTCTCGGTGGAGGAGGCGTTGGCGGCGGCGTGCTCCAGGGCCTCACCGACGGCGTCAGCGGCGGGGGCGGGCCGGTCCGAGACGACCGGGAGCGCGAAGGAAGAGGTGTCCTGCGACGGGGCGCCGTCGCGCTTCGTGTTCATCGGTGGCATGTGGAGCAGCTCGTGCGCGAGTGGACGTCGTACTCTTCCGCCAGCTTCTTGCCGAGCGCTGCGGCCTCGGTCTTGTCCGTCGGCGGAGCCCAGGTCATCGAGGTGATGAACTCGGCCGGACGCAGGTTGGGCTCGGGATTGCGGTGGCAGTCCAGACACCAGGCCATGGTCAGCGGCTCGGCCTGCTCGACGGCGGCCATCTGGTCGATGCGGCCGTGGCAGCTGACGCAGCCCACGCCCTTGTTCACGTGGATGGCGTGGTTGAAGTAGACGAAGTCCGGCAGGTTGTGGACGCGGACCCAGGGAATGGGCTGGTCCGCGAAGAAGGCCTTGCGCACCTCGACGAGGTACGGGCTCTTGTTCCACACCTGGGCGTGGCAGGACATGCACACGGTGGTGGAGGGGATACCGGCGGAAGGAGACTCCTCCACCGACCAGTGGCAGTACCGGCAGTCGATCTGCTCGTCACCCGCGTGGTGGCGGTGGTCGAACTCGATGGGCTGCTCGACGGGCATCTGCTGGTTGGTGACGTACGGCGAGCGTACGTAGGCCATGAGGCCGCCAAGGCCGATGGCGGGCACGGCGAGGAGCGCCGCGGCGGACAGCCGCGACACCGTGTTCGTCCAGCGTGGGAAGAGAGGGCCGCTCATACCAGGACCATGGGCAAGGGGGCTTCAACGACAGCGGTGACAGGAGGGCGAAGGGAGGCGCGGGCGTGGCCGGGCGCGAAGGGCGGAGTGGCGTTCCCGGCCCCGATGGGGCGGGCAGGCGGCGGCTCCTTGCGCGCGGAATCCGAAGCAGTCACGTCCAACGAGACCTCTATGAGAGTGCCGCGGGCGGGGCCCTCCTGCATATCCCAGCCCTGACGCGGCGCGGGACCATCGGGCATCGACACGGCAGTGTCAACCATTCTGATGTAGCGACTCGGATGTTGGGACAGCCGGATACCACTTCCGCGCGCGGAGGCGGAAAGTCGCGGGTCGGAGACGATGAATCTCTCTTCTACGGCTCGGAAGGGGCGTTTGAGCCGCACGCTCCGGAGCGATCAATTCTCCGGGCGTGGCCCTCGTGGCGAGCCCTTCATCGCCGAGCGCACGCAGCGTGTGGAGTTGGACGGTGCGTCAAGGGCCGTGACAGAGGAAGTCATCCCCGCCATGAGCGGCGCGGGATTCTCACTCCGTGTCCGCGCCCTCCGGCTCGCGCCAGCGCTCGCGGCGGCGGGCGAGCAGCCGCTCCACCAACTCACGGGCGCGCGCGTCACGGTGGTACTTCACGTCATGCCGGCTCTTGCCCTGGTTGCAGCGGGCGCAGGCCAGGGCGAGGTTGGTCAGCGCGTCGGTGCCGCCGGCCGTCTGCGGGACGATGTGCTCGATGGTGGCGCGGCTGATCGGCTCGCCATCCAGGCCCACCACCAGGTGGCCATTGCAGTGGAGGCACTTGCCCAGCCACGCCTCGCGGCCCCGGTGCTCGGTGCGCTCGAAGGTGATGTCGGTGGCGATGATGCCGAGGACGCGACGGCGCTTGGCGGTGCTCATCCTACACCTCGACGACTGCGGGCTCGGCGATGGCGAAGACGCGCTCGCCGGGGCGGCGGGAGACATTGAGCCCGCCGGTGAAGGCGCTGAAGGCAGGCAGCACCCCCACGTCGCGGCCCACATGGAAGCAGGGAAGGCGGAGCCTGTCTCCCCCGCCGCTCAGGCGCACCATGGGATGGAGGTGGCCCGCCCACACGTAGCGCCCGGGCGCGGGCTCCGGGTGGTGGGCGAAGCGGAAGGGGCCCTCGTCAGCGTGGGACTCGCGGACGTCCAGGCGCCACTCCGGGGGAAGCGTCTTCACGTGGCGGTCATGGTTGCCGCGCACCAGCACCAGCTCCACCCCGGCATGGGACTCGCGCCAGACGGCGAGCCGCTGGATGAGGGTGGGGGTGAGGCCCTGGCGGGAGTGGATGAGGTCTCCCAGGAAGAGCAGCCGGCGGGCACCGGTGGCCGCGAGCGCGGCGGACAGGCGCGCGAGGTCATCCTCCAGCACGCCGCCCGGCAGGGGGATGCCGTGCTGCTGGAAGCTCTCCGTCTTCCCCCAGTGCAGGTCCGCCACGGCGAGCACCCCGGCCTCGGGCCAGTAGAGGGCGCGCTCGGGGAGCAGCTCCAGGAGGGTGCCGCCTACGCGGACCTGGCATCTTCTCGCGTCCATCGCTCCTTCAGGCGCTCCACCCGCTCCAGCAGGGACTCATTGGAGACGCTGGCGCTGATGCGCTCGACGACGAGGGGGAAGCCCAGGGGCGTGGGCCTCCGCACGTGGACGAGCTCCACGGGACTGACCTCCAGGCGCTCCAGGGTGCGGCCCAGGCGCCCCTGCTCGAACTGCTGCTCCAGCACCTCGCGGCGGGCCTGGACGAGGAGGAGGTTGTCCGGGTCGTATTTGAGGAAGACGTCATAGAGGAGGGAGGAGCTGGCCTGCACCTGCCGCGTGGACTTGCGCGCCCCGGGCAGCCCCGGCAGCACCAGCCCCGCCACCCGGGCGATGTCGCGGAACTGCCGCTTCGCCAGCTCGCTGACGTTGACGCTCTCCAGCACGTCCTCCACCAGCCGCTCCCCGGTGAAGAGCGCGGGGCGCAGCGCCTCCTCGAAGGGGAAGGGCGCGGGGGTGAGCAGCTCCAGCCCGTAGTCATTCACGGACAGGCTGAAGGTGGCCTTCTGGAGCCGGGTGAGGCGCAGGGCGAGCAGCGCCGCCAGCCCCTCGTGCACCAGCCTCCCCTCGAAGGGATAGAGGAAGAGGTGGTGGCCGTCGCGCGTCTCGCACACCTCGGCCAGGAGCGAACCCGCGGCGGGGATGCGCGACAGCCGCTCCTGCGCCTCCAGCACGGGCCAGGCGGCGGACAGCTCGTCCGTGGTGACGTCGCCGTGGCGCGCGGAGTTCAGCGTGCGGCGCACGGCGGCGGCCAGCGAGCTGGACAGGGGCAGGCGGCTGCCATTCCAGCGCGGTGTCTGCGTGGCCTTGGCCTTCGCGGGCTTCACGTAGGCCGTCATGTCCTTGAAGCGGCTGAACTCCAGCCGCTTGCCGGCGAAGAGGAAGGTGTCCCCGGGCCGCAGCCGGCTGATGTAGGCCTCCTCGATGTTGCCCAGCCGGCCGCCGCTCCAGTAGCGCAGTTGCACCACCGCGTTGGAGGTGATGGTGCCGATGTTGAGGCGGTGCAGGCGGGCGATGCGCGAGTCCGCGACGATGAAGCGGCCCTCGTGCTCCACCACGCGGCGGAACTCCGGGTAGGCACGCAGCGTGGGGCCGCCCTCGCGCACCAGGGCGAGCGTCCACTCGAACTCTTCGTCCGTGAGGCTGGCGTAGGCCGCCGCGCCGCGCACCTCGTCGCGCAGCGCCTCGCGGGTGAAGCCGCCGCCCATGGCGCACGTCACCAGGTGCTGCGCGAGCACGTCCAGCGGCTTGCCCGGCGGCAGGCGCGGCTCCACCTCGCGGCGGTGGATGGCGTCTCGCGCGGCGGCCATCTCCACCAGCTCCAGCGCGTGCGTGGGGACGAAGAGGATGTGGCACGTGGCCCCGGGGCGGTGCGCGCTGCGGCCCGCGCGCTGCATGGTGCGGCCGATGCCCTTGGGGCTGCCCACCTGCACCACGCGCTCCACGGGGCCGAAGTCCACGCCCAAATCGAGCGAGGAGGTGCACACGACGATTCGCAGCCCGCCGTCCTTCAGGCCGGCCTCCACGCGCTCGCGCTCCTCGCGGTCGATGGAGCCGTGGTGCAGGGCGATGAGGTGCTCCCACTCCGGGCGGGCGAAGCGCAGCCCCTCGAACCAGCGCTCCGCTTGCGAGCGAGTGTTGGTGAAGACCAGCGTGGACTGCTCCGGGTCCAACCACGCGGCCACGCGGGCCAGCATGGAGAAGCCCAGGTGGCCCGACCAGGGGAAGCTGTCCACCGACTCGGGGAGCAGCGTGTCCACCTTCACCGGGCGCTCCAGGTCCGCGCTGACGAGCGTGGGCACGCGGCCCGTGCCCACGACATGGCGCGCGGCCTCGTCCAGGTTGGCCAGCGTGGCGGACAGCGCCCAGGTGCGGACGTCTGGAGCGAAGCGCCGCAGGCGGGCCAGGGCCAGCTCCATTTGCGTGCCGCGCTTGGAGCCGAGCAATTCGTGCCACTCGTCCACGATGACGGAGCGCAGCGAGGCGAACAGCTCCGACGCCCGCTCATTGGACAGGAGGACGGAGAGGGACTCCGGCGTGGTGATGAGCACCTCGGGCAGCCGCTCACGCTGGCGCTGGCGCACCGAGGACGACGTGTCGCCGGTGCGGCTCTCCACGTCGATGTCCGAGTCCAGCACGCGCAGGGGCTCCAGCAGCGCCTTCTCCACGTCACGCGACACGGCGCGCAGCGGCGTCACGTAGAGGACCTGGAGCCCCTTCTGGCCGCGCTCCGCCACGTCCGCCAGCGGGCCGACATAGGCCGCGTACGTCTTCCCCGCGCCCGTGGGCACGTGGATGAGGCCGCTCTCGCCGCGCGCGTAGGCGGCCCAGGCCTCCTCCTGGAAGGCATAGGGCGTCCACCCCTTCGACGTGAACCAGCCGCGCAGCCGCTCCATGGGCGTGCCCGTCTGAGGGGTGGCGTCAGTGCTCGCCGCGGCCCGGCGACGTCTCACCGTGCGCCGCTTCTTCGCGGGAGGGCCCTGCATGGCCGGCGCGCCGCCACCTCCGCCGCCGGAGCGCAGCGCCTTCCTCCGCAGCGCAATCTGCGCCCTCAGGGTTCGCGACCTACCCGCCGGCATGGAGCAGCTCCTTCAGGGTGTCCAGCGTGTCCGCGTCCTGGGGCTTCTTGTCCGTGCGCCACCGGGCGATGCGGGGGAAGCGCAGCGCCACTCCCGACTTGTGACGGGGGGAGGCCTGGATGCCCTCGAAGTGCAGCTCGAAGACCTGCTCGGGCTCCACCGAGCGCACCGGCCCGTACTTCTCCTTCGTGTGCGCGCGAATCCACCGGTCCAGCCGGCCAATCTCCTCGTCCGTGAGGCCGGAGTACGCCTTCGTCACCGGCTGTAGCTCCGTGCCGTTCCACACCGCGAAGGTGTAGTCGGTGTACAGCGACGAGCGCCGGCCATGGCCCGGGTGCGCGTACAGCAGCACCGCGTCCACGGTGAACGGGTCTATCTTCCACTTCCACCAGTCGCCCCGCTTGCGCCCGGTGAGGTACGCCGAGTCGAGCCGCTTGAGCATGAAGCCCTCGACGTTGCGCTCGCGGGCCTCGCCTCGCACGTGCGCCAGGTCCTCCCACGTGGTCGCCTTCACCGAGGGGGAGAGGGGGAAGCGGGGCCGGTCCTCGAGCAGCGCCTCCAGCTTCGCGCGCCGCTCGCGCAGCGGCAGCTCGCGCACGTCCTTCCCGCCGAGCTCCAGCAGGTCATAGACGATGAACGCGGCGGGGGCCTCCGCGAGCACCTTGGGCGTCAGCTTCTGCCTGCCGATGCGGCGCTGGAGCAGCGCGAAGGGCAGGGGCTTTCCGTCCTCATAGGCCAGCACCTCGCCGTCCAGCACCGTGCCCTCCGGCAGCGCGGCGGCGGCCTCGGAGATTTCGGGGAAGCGCTCGGTGATGAGCTCCTCGCCCCGGCTCCACAGGTACACGCCGCCCTGGCGGCGGATGAGCTGGCCGCGGATTCCGTCCCACTTCCACTCCACCAGCCAGTCCGCGAGGTCGCCCAGCGCCTCCGGCGGCTGCTCCAGCGGCGAGGCCAGATAGAAGGGGTAGGGCCGCGAGCTGTGCCCGTCCGAGACATCCGGCGACACGAGCTGCCGGAAGAAGGACGGCGTGGGCGTCCACGTCCCCATCAGCCGGTGCGCCACGCTGGGCGGCGGCAGCCCCGCCACCTGGGCCACGGCGCGAACCACCAGCGTGGCGGAGACGCCCACGCGCAGCTCTCCTGTGAGCATCTTGTTGAGCAGGAACAGCTCCCGCCGGGGCATGGCCTTCCACCAGGACACCACCCGCTCACGCTGCTCGGCGGCGTCCAGGTTCCGCAGGGGCAGCAGGCGCTGCTCCAGCCAGACGGACAGCGGCAACTCCTCGGGCCCGGGCGGGCGCTCCAGGCCGTCCAGCAGCAGGGCAATCACTTCCGCGAGGTCGCCCACGGAGGCGTAGACCTCCTCGAAGAGCCAGCCGGGGATGCCTGTCAGCTCCTGCGTCCAGCCCACCAGCAGCTTCGTGGTGAGCAGCCGCTTCAGCTTCTGGCCCGTGAGGAAGTACAGCGCCCAGGCCGCGTCCTCGGGCGGGGCTTCCTTGAAGTAGCGCGCCAGCGCGTCCACCTTCGCGTTGGTGGACGTGGTCTGGTCCAGCGCTTCGTAGAGGTCCGCCAGTCGCCGCACGCGTCAGTCCTCCGCCTCGCCCTCGAAGGGCGTGGCCAGGGGCGCCGCGTCCACGCCGTTGTCCCTCAGGTAGTGCGCCAGCGGGTCCGTGTAGCCGTGCGTCACCAGCACCCGCTCCGCGCGCGTTTCCGCCACCGTGCGCAGGAGGTCCGGCCAGTCCGCGTGGTCCGACAGCACGAAGCCCCGGTCGAAGCCGCGCCGCCGCCGGTTGCCGCGCACCCGCATCCACCCGGACGCGAAGCCCGTCTCGTACTCGCCGAAGCGGCGCATCCACGTGGAGCCCCCCGCGCTGGGCGGTGCCAGCACCAGCGCGCCCGCGAAGGACGTGCCCTTCTCCACCTCCGACACCAATTGCGTGGGAAGCATGTGCACGCCCGCCTCGCGGTACACGGCCACCAGACTGTTGAGGGCCCCATGCACGTAGGCCGGCCGGTCCGTCAGCCGCGCCAGCTCCGCGAGGATGCGCTGCGCCTTGCCCAGCGCGTAGCAGAACAGCACCGAGGCGCGGCCCACCGCGCGGTTGGCGTCCCACCACCCCAGGATGTCCTCCGCCACCAGCCGCGTGTCGTCCCAGCGGTAGATGGGCAGCCCGAAGGTGGCCTCGCTGATGAAGGTGTTGCAGCGCACCACCTCGAAGGACGCGCACGTCGGGTCCGGCGCGCGCTTGTAGTCGCCCGAGATGACCCACACCTCGCCTTTGTGCTCGATGCGAATCTGCGCGCTGCCCAGCACGTGGCCCGCGGGATGGAAGCTGACGGTGACGTCGTTGATGGACAGCCGCTCGCCGTACTCCAGCGTGTCGATGGGCGAGTCCGCGCCCAACCTCCGGTGCAGCAGCCCCTCGCCTGCCCGGGCGCCCAGGTAGCGGCGGCTGCCACTTCGCGCATGGTCCCCGTGCGCGTGGGTGATGAGGGCCCGCTCCACGGGGCGCCAGGGGTCGATATGGAAGTCACCCGGGGCGCAGTACAGCCCCTGCGGCGTCACCGTGATGAGCGGCGGTCTGTCCTGGAAGGGATAGGAGGCGCTCAAAGCTTCATTCAGATAGCGAGGCAAACCGAAGGCGGCCACCCGAGGTGTGTGTCCGCCCTACGGGCCGCTGCCCCCTGGGCTGCCTCCCGGACACCCGCCTGTCACCCTCCGGCCGCGCGCCCTTCCACGGGAATACCGAGCCCTCTTGGACGGCGCGTGCGGACGGGCGATAACGGCGGCACCTCCCGCACTGGATGGCTTCGCATGACGCCCGCCCTGCTGCTGTCGCTGGTCCTCTCCCAAACGCCCGAGCCCGAAGTCCACTACACCGCCGCGTCCCTGGAGGAAGGGGCGGACGCGTCGAAGCGCACCCTGGAGAGCTACGACTTCACGCAGTTCGAGCCGACCGGGAAGCAGGCGAGCCTCTTCGTGGGCGTGGACGAGGCGAACCTCCGCCAGTCGCCCGCCGCCGACGCGGCCGTCGTCACCACGCTGATGCTGGGCTCCCCCGTGCAGGTGCTGAAGCGCGGCGAGGAGCGCCTGAAGGTGGGGGAGTACGTCAACCACTGGTACCAGGTGACGTACCTGGACACGAAGGGCACTCCGGGCACAGAGGACGACCAGCCCTTCACGGGCTGGATTTTCGGCAACACCCTCACGCCCTTCCGCTTCGAGGGGGACTTCGACGGCGACGGGGAGCAGGAGGTGGCCACGGTGGTGATGAGCGCGGACTTCAAGATTCGCGTCCGCGTCCTGGAGCCCAACGTGAAGCCGCCCCGCCGCGTCAGCAGCGTGGATGTCTCTCCCGCCGGCCAGGCCTACCTGAGTGTGAACGGAGGCCCGGCGAAGGCGAAGCTCGTCTCGTCGAAGACGGCGGGCCTCGCGCTGGTGCAGGTGGACTCGTCGCCCGAGGCGTGCGGCGACTTCAGCACCGCGTACGTGAGCTACACGGTGCCGGGAAAGAAGAAGGGCGTGCTCGGCAAGGCGAAGCTGGCCCTGGAGCTGGGCGGCCTGTCGGACTCGCCCACCTACTCTTCATACAAGGTCTCCTTCCAGCCGAAGCAGCAGGGCCTCACGGTGGTTCGCACGAACACCGAGGAGGACGAAGCCGGCAAGACGCTGAAGACGACCGAGCGCACGAAGTACAAGCTCGCCGATGGCGTGTTCTCCGAGGTGAAGCCCTCGGGCGCCGCCATGGCAGAGACGCAGCCGTAGCCCCGAGGCCCTGTAGTCGGGCACCCCCATCCTCCTCCCGTTACTGGGAGGAGGGGAGCAAGTCATGACGATGGATGCACAGGAGCGGAAGGCGGCCTACCGGCAGCTCGCGGAGAAGGGCGAGGCGGTGCCGGTGTCGGTGGTGCTGCCGGCGGACCTGGACACGCCGCTGTCGGCGTACCTGAAGCTGGGCGGAGGCTCGCGCGGCTTCATCCTCGAGTCCTGCTACGGCGGCGAGCGCTTCGGGCGCTACAGCCACGTGGGCGCGGAGCCCGCGGGCCGCGTGCGGTTGGACCCGACGGGGGCCACCCTGTGGCGTGGCTCGCGCGAGGAGCGCCGCGAGGGCAAGCCCCTGGACGTGCTGCGCGGGCTGTGGCGCGAGCTGGCCGTGGCCCGGCTGCCCGGTGAGGCGCCGTTCCTGGGCGGGCTCGTGGGGTACATGGGCTACAACTGCTTCTCGTGGCTGGAGCCCACCGTGCCGGACCGGCACCCGCGCGACACCTCCTTCCCCGACTCGGAATGGCTGGTGTGCGAGGACTTCGTCACCCACGACTCGCGCACCGGGACGCTCAAGGCCACCGCCATCGCCCGGCCCTCGCTGCATGGCAGCGCCGCCGCCGCGTTGAAGGACGCCGAGGAGCGCGCGCAGGCCATGGCGGAGCGGCTGCTCCAGCCCCTGCCCGCGGAGGCGTACGCGGCCGGCCCGCGCATGCGCGGTGACGCGGCGCCCGTGGCGTGCTGGGACCGCGCCGGCTACGAGGCCGCCGTGGAGCGGGCCAAGGAATACATCCGCGCCGGAGACATCTTCCAGGTGGTGCTCGCGCGGCGCTTCGAGGCGCGCGGCGCGCCGCCTCCGCTGTCGCTCTACCGGGCGCTGCGGCGGGTGAACCCGTCGCCGTACCTCTTCCTGGTGGAGCTGGGGGAGGCCCGCGCGCTGGTGGGCGCGTCGCCGGAGCTGCTGGTGCAGGTGCGCGACGGCGACGTGGTGGTGCGGCCCCTCGCGGGCACGCGCCGCCGGGGCGCCACGGAGGCCGAGGACCTGGCGCTGGAGAAGGAGCTGCTCGCGGACGAGAAGGAGCTGGCCGAGCACGTCATGCTGGTGGACCTGGGCCGCAACGACGTGGGCCGCGTGGCGGCGCCGGGCTCGGTGCGCGTCGAGGACATGAAGGTCATCGAGCGCTACAGCCACGTGATGCACATCGTCTCGCAGGTGCGCGGGAAGCTGGACGCGAAGTACGACGCGCTGGATGCGCTGGCCAGCACGTTCCCCGCGGGCACCGTGTCGGGCGCTCCCAAGATTCGCGCGATGCAGATCATCGACGAGCTGGAGCCGCAGCGGCGCGGGCCCTACGCGGGCGCGGTGGGCTACCTGTCCTTCTGCGGCACGCTGGACGTGGCGATTGCGCTGCGGACCTTCTTCGTGGACGGAGACCGGACGCTGTGGACCTCGGGCGCGGGCCTGGTGGCGGACTCGGTGCCGTCCAAGGAAGCGGATGAGACCGAGGCCAAGGCGGGTGCCATGGCCGCCGCGCTGCGCATGGCGCGTGAGGGAGGTGGCCGGTGATTCTCGTCATCGACAACTACGACTCGTTCACCTTCAACCTCGTGCAGCTGCTCTACACGCTGGGCGCCGAGGTGAAGGTGGTGCGCAATGACGACCTGGACGCGGCCGGAGTGGCCGCGTCGGGCGCCTCGCACCTGGTGATTTCTCCGGGCCCGTGCACGCCGCACGAGGCAGGCATCAGCGTGGCGGCGATTGCGCAGTCTCGCGTGCCGGTGCTGGGCGTGTGCCTGGGCCACCAGTCCATTGGCGCGGCGTTCGGCGGCAAGGTGATTCGCGCGCCGGAGCCGGTGCACGGCAAGGCAGCCCACATCCAGCACGGCAACACGGGCGTCTTCACCGGGATGAGCCAGGGCTTCACCGCGGCGCGGTACCACTCGCTCATCGTGGAGAAGTCGTCGCTGCCCGAGGAGCTGGAGGCCACCGCGTGGAGCCAGGACGGCCTCATCATGGCGCTGCGTCACCGCACGCGGCCCGTGGTGGGGCTCCAGTTCCACCCCGAGAGCGTGCTCACTCCCGAGGGGCCGAAGCTGGTGCGCAACTTCCTCGACGGGCGGCTGTAGTCCTCAGCCGCCCCCATGCGGCCTGCCTTGTCAGGGCACGGCCGCCACGGGCAGCCCGGTCGTCGTCGGCGCCGCCGGAGCCGCCGCCCGGGCCGCCTTGGTTGACGGCCCGGAGAGCTTGTCGGCGAGGTGCTGCGCCAGGGCCACCATGGTCATGGTGGGGTTCCAGGAGCCTCCCGCCGGCCAGAGGCCCCCGCCCGTGACGTAGACGTTGGCGACGCCGCGGGGCCGGTAGTCCAGGCCGACCACCGCTTCATCGCCATCCCCAATCCACAGGGTGGAGCCCTCGTGCACCAGTCCCGGCACCCGGCGCTCCACGACTGTCGGTCGCTCCTTGCCCCATGTCCCCTGGTCGGGAGCGCCATGCCAGTACTCGACGCGGGAAGCGCCCTGGGGGGACAAGGCCAGCTCCATCATCTGGAAGGTTCCCTCGTCCATCGTGTTCCACGTCGCGCGGTCGGTGTCGTTGGCCAGCACCTGCAGCATCACATTCGTGGTCGGGTCCTCCTCCCCGTTCGGCTTCAGCCAGTTGTCGCCGTTGCGGAAGTCCAGCTCGCCCAGCACCGCGCAGACGAAGACGAGGTAGTCCTGGGAGCTCGCGAGCTGCGCGGGCGAGGCCGTGGCCACCACGTCGGGCATGTAGCGGGCGGCCCGCTGCGCGTTCTTCGCGGGGTCCTTGTCGGAGAGCACCGAGAGCTGGACGTGGTACTGCATCCCGCTCTGGGCATTCGTCCCGGCCATGTAGATGGCGGCCAGCTCCATCTCCGCCAGCTTGTCGCCGAACGGGTAGTCCTTCCTCGGAACCCGGGCCACCACCGAGGTGATGAAGTGCGCCGTGAAGCGCGAGCCCGCGCTCTTGAGCTTCGGGAACGAGTTCAGGAGCAGCGTCGTCGGCGGCAGGGTCCCCATGGCCAGCACCAGCTTCGCGGTGCCCAGGTTGACCACGCCCCGTGACGTATCGAGCGCCGTCGCCACTCCGCCTTGCTGGAGGATGCGGTTGACCGTGCAGTTCGTCACGATTCGCATAGGGCTGCCGGTGCCGGCCACGGCCAGCTCCGCCTGACGGGTCGCCAGGTCGAGCAGCGGCGCGGGCGTGGAGAACTTCGCGAAGTCGAGATTCTCCTGGAGGCCGGCGCCCACCGCGATGGGCGCTGCCATGGACCGCGTCGCGGAGCTGATGCGCCCCAGGTTGGCGGCGAGCATGGCCTGCAGCTTCTTCTGCATGACGCCATAGATGGGCCGACGCTTGGACGTCTTCTCCAGCATCGCCGCGTCGAGGTCGGTATCAATCTGGTCCGCGGGGATGACGTTGAGCAGCCGTTCGGCGTCGGCGAAGCGCTCCTCGGCCTCGCGGATGGTCTCCTCGGGCCAGAACGCCATCTCGGCCCGCGTGGGGCGCGGACACCAGCTGCTCCACATGATGCTGCGCCCGCCAAAGAAGGGCACCATCCCATGCTGGAAGCCGATGGTCCCAGGAGGCTGGCCGGCGGTCCGCGCCGACAGGGTCCAGGGGAAGGTCTCCGTCAGTCCTCCGAGGACCCGCTGGTAGGGGAGCGGCAGGTTCTGGAAGTGCTCCGGGAGGAAGAAGGGGCCCCGCTCAATCATCAGGATGCGGCTGTTGGGGTTGTGCTTGAACGCCCGCTCCGCGAAGGCCAGTCCACAGGGGCCGCTGCCGATGATGATGTAGTCGAACCGCTCGAACTCACGTGCGTCCTTCCAGGCTTCCTCCGTGAGGAAGAACACGTGGTCCATGATTTTCTGCGGCGACGGAGACTGAGGACCCGGCGCCGGAAAACCATAATTGAAGTTCGGTGACGATGAGACAGCGCTCATGGACTCCCCCCGGAGCCGCGAAAGTGTGAATGACGGCTGGCAGCTGTCCTGGTAGGCGCGAACCCAAGACAGTCCTTGGGCTGAATGCTACCAGAATCCAGGCGTGGTTCCGTTGCTCCCAACGCCAGCGCTGTCGTCTTAAGGGGAAGCCCTGACGCCCTGTGGGGCACTGCGCTGTCGACTTTGGGTTACGCGGTGCTGGAGATTGCAATCATTGTCACGTCGGAGTGCCGCGAAGGCCAGGCGTGGCTGCAATTGCAGCCAGCGCGGAGGCCAGCCGATTCCTAGCGCAGGTGCCGGGTGTCGTTCCACGTGACGATGACGGGCTGCGTGCCGTCGCCGTCGAGGCTGAGGACGCTGATGGATGCGGTGCCCAGCATGAAGAGCTGGCCGTTCTCGGGCGGCAGGCCCAGCCACCGCGCCGCGAGCACCCGCAGCAGGTGGCCGTGGGCGAAGCAGAGCACGTCTCCCTTCACCGCCCGGGCATCCGCGATGACGCGGTCCACGCGGGCGCCTACCTGTGCGGCTGTCTCTCCGTTCGGCGCTCCGTCGGTCCACAGCGCCCAGCCGGGCCTCGCCGCGCGGATGTCGTCCCCGGTGCGGCCCTCGTAGTCGCCGTAGTCCCACTCCATGAGGTCGGGCCGCTTCTTCGCCACGTCGCCATAGCCGGCCAGCGCGCACGTCTCGGCCGCGCGGCTCAGCGGGCTCGTCCACACCTCGGCGAAGCGCCATTCCTTCAGCGGCGCCGCGAGCAACTTGCCCATCTTCCGCCCGTCATCCAGGAGGGGAATGTCCGTGCGGCCCGTGTGCTGGCCGCTCCGGCTCCATTCCGTCTCACCGTGCCGGACGAGCACTATCTGGTGACCCCGAGTCTTCATGATGCCCATCGTGCCAGACGGCGCGGGGATGTCCTCGGCATTCCGGCGGCGAGCGCCAGAGGTTGGACAGTCCACGCCACCCGACACTCGGACTCGGACGGGGCACGGCGAGGAGGGCAGAGGAGCCTGCCCTCCACTCGCTACTGCTCAGCGCTTGAGCCCGCGCTTGATGTCCGCGCACAGCGCCTTCGCCGCGCCCGGCCCGTCGGCGTGCGCCGCGCGCACCAGCGCGCTGCCCACCACCACGCCGTCCGCATGCGCCGACAGCGTCCGCGCCTGCTCCTCCGTGGAGATGCCGAAGCCCGCCACCACCGGCACCGGCGACGCCTTGCGCACCACGTCCAGCCGCTGCGACAGGTCCGCCGGCAGCTCCGCCCGCATGCCCGTCACACCCGATACCGCCACGCAGTAGACGAAGCCCCGCGCGTTGCTGGCAATCCCCTGCGCCCGGGCCTGCGACGTCGAGGGCGCGCACAGCGGAATCAGGTCCACGCCCGCCGCGTCGAACGTGGCCCGCAGGCCCTCGCTCTCCTCGGGCGGCAGGTCCGGCAGAATCGCGCCCGACACGCCGCGCTCGCGCGCCAGCTTCGCGAAGCGCTCCTCGCCCATCGCCATGATGACGTTGACGTACGTCATGATGACCAGCGGCGTCTGGGGGCAGCGCCTGCGCACCTCGGGCACCACCTCGTCCAGCACGCGCTTCAGCGTGGAGCCCGCCTTCAGCGCCCGCTCCGACGCGCCCTGGATGACGGGGCCGTCCGCAATCGGGTCGCTGAACGCCACGCCAATCTCGATGATGTCCGCGCCACCCTCCACCAGCGCGGCGAACACGTCCACCGAGCGCGGCAGGTCCGGGTCGCCCGCCATGGCGTACGCCACCAGCACGCCCTCGCCGCGCGCCTTTGCCTTCGCGAACGTTTGCGCAATCTCTCCGCTCACGACTTCACCCCCACCGGCGGCGGCACGCCCCGCGCGGAAATGGTCGCCACGTCCTTGTCACCGCGTCCCGAGCAGTTGATGACCAGGTACTTGCCCTTGCCCAGGTCACGCGCCAGCTCCCGGCCGCGCGCGAAGGCATGCGAGGTCTCCAGCGCGGGAAGGATGCCCTCCGTGCGCGCCACCTCGTAGAAGGCCGCCAGCGCCTCGTCGTCCGTGGCGGTGCGCACCTCCATCCGCCCCGTCTTCGCCAGGTGCGCCAGCTCCGGCCCCACGCCCGGGTAGTCCAGGCCGGCGGAGATGCTGTGCGCCTCCTGAATCTGCCCGTCCGCGTCCTGGAGCACCAGCGAGCGCGAGCCGTGCAGCACGCCCTCCGTCCCCAGCGTCAGCGACGCGCCGTGCTGCCCCGAGTCGAGCCCGTGGCCTCCGGCCTCCACGCCCACCAGCCGCACGTCCTTGTCACCGATGAACGGGTGCAGCACGCCAATCGCATTCGAGCCGCCGCCCACGCACGCGATGATGGCGTCCGGCAGCTTCCCGAAGGCCGCCAGCGCCTGCGTGCGCAGCTCCTTGCCGATGACGGCCTGGAAGTCGCGGACGATGCTCGGGTACGGGTGCGGCCCCGCCGCGCTGCCGATGACGTAGTGCGTGTCCGCCACCTGCGACACCCACGTGCGCATGGCCTCGTTCATCGCGTCCTTCAACGTCCGCGAGCCCGACTCCACCGGCCTCACCACCGCGCCCAGCGCGCGCATGCGGAAGACGTTGAGCGACTGACGCTCCACGTCCAGCGCGCCCATGTACACCTCGCAGGGCAGGCCGAAGAGGGCGCACGCGGTGGCCGTGGCCACGCCGTGCTGGCCCGCGCCCGTCTCCGCGATGATGCGCTTCTTGCCCATCCGCTTCGCCAGCAGCACCTGGCCCACGGTGTTGTTGATTTTGTGCGCGCCCGTGTGCGCCAGGTCCTCGCGCTTGAGCCACACGTGCGCGCCACCCCACGACTCGGTGAGCCGCCGCGCGGGCGTCAGCGTCGTGGGCCGGCCCACGAACTCCTTCAGCACCCGCGCGACTTCCTCACCAAAGGAGGGGTCCGCGCTCGCCTTCGCGTAGGCCTCTTCCAGCTCCAGCAGCGCCGGCACCAGCGTCTCCGGCACGTAGCGCCCGCCGTAGCGCCCGAAGCGTCCGACGGTAGTCTCCGTGGTCATCTCTCACTCCCAAAGGTTGATGGACTTCGCGAGCCGCACGAAGGCGCGCACCGCGTCCAGGTCCTTGATGCCAGGGGACGACTCCACCCCACTGGCCACATCCACACCGTACGGCCGCGTCGCCCGCACCGCCTCGGCCACGTTGGACGGCTTCAGGCCCCCCGCCACCAGCACGGGCACGCCACTGCCTGACAGCTGCGCCACCAGCGACCAGTCGAAGCCGACGCCCCCGCCGCCATACCCCGGAGCCGCTCCGTCCAGCAGCAGCCCCGCCACGTCGCCCACGCCCACATACTCCCGCGCGCGGGCCACGTCTTCCGGACCCCGGATGCGCAGGGCCTTGATGACGGGCACTCCGTAGCCCGAGCACGCCTCCGGCGGCTCGTCTCCATGGAGCTGCACCGCCGTGAGGCCGCACTCCAGCACCGTCGCCCGGACCGCGTCCGCTGGCGCATTGACGAACACGCCCACCACCGCGCCCAGCGGAGGCCGCGTGGCCGCCAGCGCCGCCGCCGTGCTCAGGTCCACGTACCGGGGTGACTTCGCGTAGAAGTTGAGCCCGAGCGCGTCCGCACCCGCGTCCCACGTGGCCCGGGCGTCTTCGAGGCGGGTGATGCCGCAGACCTTCACCCGGACGCTCATGTGGAGCCCTCCGCGTCGGGTAGCCGCCCCGGCGCTCTTCCTGGCTCCGTCCCGCTCACCCGGGCGCTCACGGGCCCTCCGCGCCGAGCAGCCGCCTCAGCGCCCGTCCGGGCTCCGGCTCGCGCAGCAGAGACTCGCCCACCAGCACCGAGTCCGCGCCCGCCTCGCGCGCCGCCAGCAGGTCCGCCAGCGACTTGAGCCCACTCTCCGCCACGAGTGCGAGGGAGCGAGAGCGCAGCTTCGGCATGACCCGCAGCGCCGTGCCCGTGTCCGTCTTCAGCGTGGCGAGGTTCCGGTTGTTGATGCCCACCAGCTCCGCGCCCGCGGCCAGCGCGCGCTCGGCGTGCGCCTCGGTGTGCGCCTCCACCAGCGCGGCCACCCGCACCTCGCGCGCGGTGGCGAGCATCTCCCTCAGCTCGCCGTCCTCCAGCGCATCCGCGATGAGCAGCACCGCGTCCGCGCCCCACAGCGCGCTCTCCTCCACCTCGCGCGCCGCCACCAGGAAGTCCTTGCGCAGCACCGGCACGGCCACCGCCGCCCGCACCGCCACCAGGTCCTCCAGGGCACCGCCGAAGTCCGGCCCGTCCGTCAGCACGCTGATGGCGCTGGCGCCCGCGGCCTCGTACGCCCGGGCCACCGCCACCACATCCGCGTGCGGAAACGCGCCGCCCGAGGGGCTCTTGCGCTTCACCTCCGCGATGACGCTCACCGGCCGCCCCGGCACCTTCGCCACCAGGGCCCCGGCGAAGTCACGCGACGCCGGACGCGGGCGCGGCGCCATGGGCGGACGCACGGCCAGCTCCCGGCGCTTGCGCGCCATGATGAGGTCCAGCGTCCCGGAGGACGCCGACCCTTCACGCTGTGCGCCGCTCACGACACGGCCCCGTGGATGAGCGCGGCCAGCTTGCGCGCCGCGGAGCCCGAGTCGATGGCGTGCTCCGCCTTCTTCACGCCCTCGCGCAAGTCCAACGCCTGGCCCACCACCACCAACGCCGCCGCCGCGTTGAGCAGCACCGCCGTGCGCAGCCCGGAGCGCTCGCCGTCCAGCAGCGCGCGCAGCCGCTGCGCGTTCTCCTCCGCGTCGCCGCCGGCGATGGCCTCGCGGGGCACCACCTCCAGCCCCGCGTCCTCGGGTCTCACCGTGAACATCCGCACGGTGCCGTCCTCGCACAGCTCCGCCACCTGCGTGGGGGCGCAGGGGGAGACTTCGTCCAGCCCGTCGTCTCCGTGCACCACCCACGCGCGGCGGCTGCCCAGGCGCCCCAGCACTCGCGCCGTCTGCTCCAGGCGGTTGCCGGCGAAGGTGCCCAGCAACTGGTAGCGCGCCCCGGCGGGGTTGGTCAGCGGCCCCAGCAGGTTGAACACGCTGTGGAAGCCCAGGTCCTTCCGCGCCTGCGCCACATGCTTCATCGCACTGTGGTGCGAGGGCGCGAAGAGGAAGCCCACCCCGTGCTCGTCGATGTCCCGCGCGACGCGCTCGTGCGGGCGCTCCATCTGCACGCCCAGCGCCGCCAGCACGTCCGCGCTGCCGCAGCGACTGGAGACAGCGCGGTTGCCATGCTTGGCCACCGTCACCCCCGCCCCGGCGGCCACGAAGGCCACCGCGGTGGAGATATTGAAGGTGTGCGCTCCATCACCCCCCGTACCGCAGGTGTCGAGCACCACCTCCGCCCGGGGAGACAGCTTCGCCGCGCAGGCCCGCATGGCCTCCGCCGCGCCGAGGATTTCGTCCTCCGTCTCCCCCTTCATCTTGAGCGCCGTCGCCAGCGCGCCCACCTGGGCATGCGACGCCTCTCCCGCGAGCATCAGGCCCATGACCCGGGCCATCTCCTCGCGGGTGAGGTCGCGCCGGCCCACCACCTTGCCCAGCGCTTCCTTGAGCGTCATCGCCTACCCCAGTCTTACGACTTCACGGCCCATCGCCTGGGCGATGGCGCGGACCTCGTTCATGGACTTCTCGAACTCGGAGAAGTCCAGCGACTGCGCGCCGTCCGACTTGGCGCGCGGCGGGTCGGGGTGCACCTCGACGATGATGCCGTCCGCCCCCACCGCCGTCGCCGCGCGCATCATCGCCGGCACCGCCTTGCGCACACCGATTCCGTGCGAGGGGTCCACGAAGACGGGCAGGTGCGACAGCGCCTTGAGCATGGGCACCGCGTTGAGGTCCAGCGTGTTGCGCGTCATCGTCTCGAAGGTGCGGATGCCGCGCTCGCAGAGGATGACCTGGGTGTTGCCGCGGGCGACGATGTACTCGGCCGCCATCAGCAGCTCCTTGATGGTGGCGCTCATGCCGCGCTTGAGCAGCACCGGCTTGCGGCGCTCGCCCACCGCCTCCAGGAGGCTGAAGTTCTGCATGTTGCGCGCGCCAATCTGGAGGATGTCGGTGTGCTCGGCCACCTCGTCCAGCGTGGCCGTGTCCTTCACCTCGGTGGTGACGAGCAGGCCCGTCTCCTTGCGCGCCTCGGCGAGCAGCGCGAGGCCGTCGCCCTTGAGGCCCTGGAACTCGTAGGGACTGGTGCGGGGCTTGAACGCGCCGCCGCGCAGCATGGTGGCGCCCGCCTTCTTCACCGCGTGCGCGGTGGAGAGAATCTGCTCGCGCGACTCCACGGAGCAGGGGCCGGCGATGACGTGGAACGCCGCGCCGCCGATGGTGAGCCCGCCGATGTTCAGCTGCGTGTTGTCCGGCTTCACCTCACGGCTGACGAGCTTGAACGGCTGGGAGACGGCCACCGCGTCCGCGACACCAGGGAGCACACGGAAGGGCTCCGGCTCCACCGCGCCCGGGTTGCCGGTGATGCCGATGGCCGTGCGGGAGCCCCCTGGAATCGCATGCGGTTGCCAGCCACGACGGCGGATTTCATCGTTCACACGCTCGATGTCCTGGGCCGTCGCGTCGGGTCGCATCACGATCAACATGGGGTTCCTGCTCTCTCTCCGAGTGAAGGTGCCGGGAAGGCCGGCACCGGGTGTCCAGGCTAACGAGCAACCTGACACGCTTCAGCCACAAGTGTCTGTTGCTCCCAACCGCCGGGCAGTCTCCCTTGTGCCCGACGGCGTTATCAAGCCAGGGTCACGGGATTGTGGCGTGGATGTAGGAGGGCGCGCGCGTGTCGAACCCGGACGTCATCGTGGTGGGAGCTGGGCTCGCGGGGCTGGCATGCAGTCGGACGCTCGTCGACGCCCGTCTCAAGGTGCTGCTGCTGGAGCGCGGAGGCGCACCCGGTGGCCGGGTTCGCACGGATGCCCATGAGGGCTTTCTCCTGGACCGGGGCTTCCAGGTGTACCTCACCGCCTACCCGGAGGGGCGGAGGGCACTGGACCTGGGGGCACTTGCCCCGCGCCGGTTCATCCCGGGTGCAAAGGTGTGGCGGAGCGGACGGCTGCACACGGTGGCGGACCCGCTGCGGCGGCCGGGCCAGGCGCTGTCGCACCTCCTCGACGGGCCCGGCACCTTCGGGGACAAGCTGCGCGTGCTGGAGTTGCGGCAGGCGGCGGTGTCCGGCGAGCTGGAAGACCTGTGGCAACGGCCCGAGCGCACCGCGCTGCGCTATCTGGAGGAGTTGGGCTTCACGGACGGCATGGTGGAGGGCTTCCTGCGGCCCTTCTTCGCGGGCATCTTCCTGGAGCGCGGGCTGGCCACGTCGAGCCGCTTCCTGGAGTTCGTCTTCCGCATGTTCTCCACCGGGGACACGGTGGTGCCGGAGCAGGGCATGGGCGCCATCCCCGAGCAGCTCGCCGCGAAGCTCCCGGCGGGCGTGCTGCGGATGCGCGTGCCGGTGGCCGAGGTGTGGGGCCACCGCGTGCGGCTGGAGGACGGAGAGACGATTGGCGCGAAGGCGGTGGTGGTGGCCTCGGACCCGAAGGGCGCGGAGGGCCTGCTGCCCGGCCTGTCCGCGCACAGGATGAACCGGGTGACATGTCTGTACTTCGCCGCGCCGGAGCCGCCGGTGGAGGGGCCGTGGCTGGTGCTCAACGGCGAGCGTCACGGCTTGGTGAACAACGTGGCGGTCATGAGTGAGGTGTCACCGGCGTATGCGCCGAAGGGACAGGCGCTGGTGTCCGTGTCCGTGCTCGGCGAGCCGCTGGAGGCCGAAGCGCTGCAAGGCCGGGTGCGTGAGGAGCTGACTGGCTGGTTTGGCAAGGCCGTCTCCGCATGGCGGCACCTGCGCACGTATGTCCTTCCCCAGGCGCTGCCCGCGCAGCCGCCTCCCGCGCTGGAGCCGCCGCGCCGCACCGTGCGCCTGTCGCCGGGCTTGTTCGTCTGTGGAGACCACCGGGACAATGCTTCCATCGATGGAGCGCTGGGCTCCGGCCGGCGCGCGGCGGAGGCCATCCTCATGGACCTGGGGCGCTGAATGAGACGACTTCCCCTCGCTGTCTTCGCGTTGAGCGCCGCCGTGACGGTGGCGGGCTGCAAGTCCTGCTCGCGTGCCCAGGCGCCGGAAGCTCCCGCCGCTACGGCGCCGGACGCGGGGAGCGGGGCGCGCGCGGGGCTTCAGCCCGTGGCCGCCTTCTCCGGCATCACCGACCCGGCGGCCCGCTCCGTCGCGCTCTTCGTCGAGGCGGGCCGGGTGATTGCGCATCCGCGCTGCGTCAACTGCCACCCCGCGGACGGCGTGCCTCGGCAGGGGCTGGAGCAGCGGCCACACGTCCCCCGGGTGACGGGCGGCCCGAAGGGCCATGGGACTCCGGGCCTGCCCTGCACCTCGTGCCATCAGGAGACCAACACGTCGCTCGTCGGCGCGACGCTGCGGAGTGTCCCGGGCAATCCGAAGTGGGCCCTGGCACCCGTCGAGATGGCGTGGGTGGGAAAATCCCTGGGACAGATTTGCGAGCAGCTCAAGGACCCGGAGCGCAACGGCGGCAAGTCCCTGGAGGCTCTCCACCACCACATGGCCGAGGACGTGCTGGTGGCCTGGGGTTGGAGTCCCGGCCCGGGCCTGGAGCCGGTGCCCGGCACGCAGGCGGAGTTCGGCGCACTCATCCGGGCGTGGATTGACACCGGGGCGGCCTGTCCGAGTCCCTGACAGGCGCTCTTCGCTACAGTCGCCCCATGAGCCCGCCCCTCCGTCGCAGAGACCCGCGTCCCCCTGCCGCCTGGTGGTCCGAAGGCGAGCAGGAATGGGTGGAGGGGCCACGTGACGCCGAGGGGCGCCTCCACGGCCGGATTCGCTACTGGGACGCCGAGGGACGCTTCATCTCCGAGTGCGAGCACGTCCAGGGGCTGCCCCACGGCCGAGCGCAGCGCTTCTATGCCGATGGCTCGCTGGCCCAGGAGTGCACCTATGTCCAGGGCCGCATCGAGGGCGTACGCACCTGCTACCGGCCGGGCTCTCCGCGCGTGGGGCCGCTCCGCCCGCTCGACAACGTCGCACCCGTCATCGCGGTCTACGAGTGTGTCTACGAACAGGGCAACCTCCTGGCGACCCGCTTCCGCGATGCAGCCGGGGCCGAGGTCAACGAGAGCGGTGTCCCCATTCCGCCCCGTCCGCCCGGAGTCTCGCCCCTCGCGAGTCCCATGCCGGGCGGCGAGTGGGTGGAGATGCGCCGGCGGGGCGAGAACGGCGATGAGGTGCTCGGGATGCGCCTCTGGTACCGGGACGGTCAGCTTCGCGAGGAGAAGCGCGAGGATGGGTATTGCCGTTCGTTCCACCCCACGGGCGCGCCGAGTGCCGAGGGCCAGCGGGTCCGCAAGGGCAAATACAATCAACAGGACGGGCTGTGGCGCCATGGCGATGCCGTCGGCGTCGTGCGCCGTGAGTCCATCTATGAGCTGGGCGTCGAGCTCGTGAGGACCCTGCGGAGACCGTTGGACGAGGCGGGCCCCGGGGGTGCTGGCGGTGTCATGCGGACGGGGCCGGTCGGGCAGACGGGGGGCAACGCGGACGCATGCGAGTGCGGGCGCTGGGAGCTGCGCGATGGCGACGGAGCGGTGCTGCGCGCCGTCGACCTCGGCGAGCCCGTGGCGGATGGCACCCTGCTCGAGGACGCCGCGCTGTCCGATGACGCTGATGAAGCGGCCCTGGGGCGCCGCGTGGAAGAGGGCGCCCTCGGAGCGGGGGCACGTATCGCCCGGCTCCGGCTCGCCGGGCGGAGCGGCCGCGTCGAAGCGCTCCTGGCGCTCGCGGGGCCCGGTCCGGCCTGGACGCACATCACCCGTGACGGCGAAGTCCTCCCGCTCATCCACTGGCGCGCGCGGCTTGGCGAGCTGGTCCTCGCGATGGAGTGGGGCGTGCCCGCGAGCGAGGCGCTCGGAGAGCTGGCCGCGAGGTTGTTCCGCGCCGGCCGGCCGCGCGCCGCCCTCGACCTCGTCGACGCGGCGAGGCTCACCTCGGATGCCCCGGCGCTGCGCGAGGCGCGCATCGCGTACCTGCGCGCGCTCGGCCGCGACGATGAGGCCCTCCGGGAGCTGGAGGCCGCCCATCCCGATAGGGTGGGCCCGCGAGAGGAAGCCCTGCTCCTCGGGCTCCGGGACGCTCCTGACGACAAGGGGAAGTGGCTGACGTACGCCGAGGCGATTGAGGGGACAAGGCCGGCCCCCGCCGCGCTCATCCGTTCTGCCTGTGGAACCTCGGAGGCAGGCTGGCTGGAGGCGCTCCTCACGGCGCTGCGCGACGTGCTGCCCGATGAGGTCGGGGAGGCCATCAACCTGCTGAGCCGCGGCTCCACCGTCTCGTCCATGGTGTGGACTCCGGCCGAGCAGTTCCTGGCCCACCATGACGCCCTGTTCCGCGCCGCGCCGCTCGCCACGGAGCTCTTCCTCGAGGATGCGACAGACGCGATGGCCCAGCTCGCGACGCTGCCCGCGCTGCGGCGCTATACCGCGCTCTCGTTCACTGACACCCTGCTCTTCGATGGAGGCGCGGCCCATCTCGCCCGCTCGCCGCACCTCGGCCAGTTGGTGCACCTCGGGTTGAGGGGCACCCACCTCCACGACGAGGACCTGGAGGCCATCCTCGGCTCGCTCGCGTTCCCCAGGCTGACGAGCCTCGACATCTCGAATGACCGCGAGGGGCAGAGCTACGGCCTCGACGGCCTTCGCGCCCTCACCGAGGCAGCGTTCGCGGGCACCCTGGAGGACTTCACCCTGGAGCGCCGGTGGCTCGGTGACAGCGTCGTCTCCGTCCTCGCCGCGCTGCCACGCTTGCAGTCTCTCGGGCTCGAAGGCGGGGCGCTCGGCGACGCGGGCGCGCTGGCCCTGGCGGCCCTGCCCCGGAGGTGGATACGGCTCGACCTGAGGTGGAACGAGCTGGGCGCGCGCGGCGCCAGCGCCCTGATGGACGCACCCATGGCAGGCAGCCTCGAAGAGCTCGACCTGTCGCGCAACGCGCTCGGGTCCGAGGGCGTCATGGCCGTGGCGGCGGCCCCGCTGGTCCGTCTGCGCCGGCTCGACCTCGGTGACAACGGGCTCGGCGACGAAGGGGCGCTCGCCCTGGCGCGCTCACCCCACCTCGCCGCGCTCGAGTGGCTCCAGTTGGGGCGAGTGGACGTCTCACCGGAGACGCGAGAGGCCCTGCGCGCGCGCTTCGGTGCTCGCGTCAGGCTCGAAGCGCGGTAGCGCTAGCCTCCTGGCTTCGCGGCGGCAAGCCGCTCGGGCGTCAACGGCAGCTCTCGGAGCCTCACGCCCGTCGCGTCGAAGACTGCGTTCGCCAGCGCCGCGGCCGTCGGCCCCTGCGAGGCCTCGCCCGCGCCCAGGAAGGGCTCACCGGGCCGGTCGATGAGGGCGACCTCCACGGATGGCACCTCCGAGAAGGTGAGGATGGGGTAGGTGCTCCAGTCGCGCGAGAGGATGCGGCGGGCGTCGTAGCGCACGGCCTCCTTCAGGCTCCAGCTCAGGGACTGGATGAGCCCGCCCTCCAGTTGGTTGGCGAGCCCATCCGGGTTGACCACCTCGCCCGCGTCGGCGGCCAGCACGGCCCGCAGCACTCGGATGGCGTGCGTCTTCGGGTCGACGGAGACTTCCAGGCAGATGGCGCAGTAGCTGGCGACATTCTTGTAACGCGCGAAGCCGAGGCCCCGTCCACGTCCCGGCGGGCGCTTTGCGTTCGACCAGCCGAAGCGCTCCGCGGCCTTCTGGATGACGGCCTTCGCGCGCTCATCCCGTAGCTGGCGGAGGCGGAAGACGACCGGGTCGATACCCGCCGCGTGCGCCAGCTCATCCATGAAGGATTCGATGCTGAAGACGTTGGCGTACGCGCCGAGGGCGCGGTGCGAGGAGACGCGCAGGGGCATCTCCGTCACGAAGTGGGTGGTCACCTTCCGGCCGGGGAAGGCGTAGAGCGGAATGGCGTTGCGGTCCGCGGAGTAGTTCGGCGGCCCTCCGTTCCGAGGCACGGGCATGGGGAAGGGCGTTGCCAGCGAGCGGCCCGCCAGCAGGTTGCCGGGATTGCCCCCGGGCCGGGTGCCATGGGGCGTGGACCAGAGCTCGTAGTCCCAGTCGAGCACGTCGCCCCGCGCATTCACGCTGGCGCGGACCTTCGTCACCATGGCCGGGCCGTAGGGCTCCCACGTGTGCTCGTCCTCGCGAGACCACTGTACGCGCACGGCCCGGCCGGGCAGGGCCCGGGCCAGCAGCGCGGCATCGGCCGCGGCGTCATCCGCGCCGTTGTGCCCGTAGCAGCCCGAGCCCGCCAGGTGCAGGCCTCGCACGTGCTCCACCGGCAGGCCGAGCAGCTTCGCGATGGCCTCGGTGGTGTCGAACACGCTCTGGCTGTGGGTGTGCACCGTGAGGACGCCGCCGTCCCACTCCGCCACCGCGCAGGACGGGCCGATGGCGGCGTGCATCTGGTACGGCCGGCGGTACTGCGCCTCCAGGGTGCGCGCCGGGGCTTCGTCCGTCGGGCGCGGGGTGTCTTCGATGACGATGTCCCGGGCCTTCTGCTCCAGCAGCCACGTGTGTGGGTCCACGGGCAGGGCGGCCTGCTCGCTCCAGCGGGCGGACCGCGCCAGGCTCGCCGCGGCCTGGATGGCCTGCCACTCCCGGCTCGCGATGACGCCCAGGAAGTCCCCGTCGCGCACCACCTTCAGGACGCCCGGCATGCGCTCCACGCTCGCGATGTCGGCCCCGGTGAGCTTCGCCCCATATGACGGCGCGCGGACGACGCGGCCATGCACCAGCGTGTCGGACCGGAAGTCCTGCACGAAGGCCGGCTCGCCGGAGAGCTTGTCCGGCAGGTCCACGCGAGGGATGGGGCGGCCGACATAGCGGCGCTCGGCGAGGGGCTTGGGCGCCACGGTGCCGGTGGCTTCGCGGCTCAGCGACTTCCCGCCCGTGAGATTCCAGTAGGTGACGGTGCGGCCTCCGGGAGCGGTGATGGTGCCGTCATGGACCTTCAGCCGCTCCGCCTTCACCCCCAGGTGCTTGCCGGCCATGGCCAGCAGGAGGGCGCGGACCTCGGCGGCGGCGTAGCGCACCGCCGTGCCTCCCTGCGACATGGACATGCTGCCCGCCGTGGTCCCCTCATTCGGGGAACGCTCGGTGTCGCCGGAGATGAAGGCCAGGCGTGAGAAGTCGACGTCCAGCTCGTCCGCGCAGAGCTGCCCCAGGGCCGTCAGGACGCCCTGGCCGAGCTCCACCTTGCCTGTCTTCAGCGTGACGACGCCGTCGGCGCCGATGCTCAGCCAGGCATCGAGCTGGCGGTTGCGCTCCAGGTCTCCAGGCAGCGGCTTGCGCCCTGGCGCCGCGCCGAGCGCGCCCGGGCCCGTCATGGCGAAGGCCAGCACCAGCGCGCCCTGGAGGACGGAGCGGCGGCTCGTAAGGGTGCTCATCGCGCCAGCTCCTCCGCGGCGCGCTGGATGGCGCGCACGATGCGGTTGTGCGAGCCGCAGCGGCACAGGTTGGCATCCAGCGCGGTGCGAATCTCCGCTTCGGTGGGCCGGGGCTTCTCCCGCAGCAGCGCGGCCGCCGCCATCACCATGCCGGGGATGCAGTAGGCGCACTGGCCCGCCTGCTCGGCCAGGAAGGCCCGCTGGAGCGGATGCAGCGTCCCGTCCGGAGCCCGGAGTCCTTCCAGCGTGGTCAGCTCCCGCCCGCTCAGGGCCGCGGCGGGTACGACGCAGGCGCGCAGCGGGACGCCGTCCCGCAGCACCGTGCAGGCGCCGCACTGGCCGACGCCGCAGCCATACTTCGCCCCGTTGAGTCCCAGTTCGTCGCGGAGCACGTACAGGAGCGGCGTGTCTTCCGAGACGTCGACGGTGTGGGGTCTGCCATTGACGCTCAAGGTAATGGACATGGAGCGCGCTCCTCCTGCCCGCAGCCTACCGCGCTCCCTGGTGCCAGGACTTCGCTTCCTCGGGGTGTTGTCCTTGGACTCAACATCGGCGCGAGGAGGCCGGAGTGAGTTGCGAGGGACAGCCCTGGCCTCCTGCCTCGCCGGGCGCAACGCTCCAGGCGCACTTCGACCTCATCGATTGAGCAGCCTGCCGCCGCGCCATGTCAATTCCCAAAGGTTGGGAATGTATGTGGAAAAGGCGGACTGTACTTGTAATCGAGACTCTCTTGCAGCCAGCATACGCCCCCACACCTTTCACTGGGGGTATGCATGGTTGAGAAGCGATTGCGTGGTGCCTTGGGCATCTCATTGCTGTCTTTGCTTGCGGGCGCCTGTACGGAGGCAACCCCTCCGAACAGCTCGAAGGACGCGGTGGTGGAGAAGTCCGCCGCCGCCCTGGATGGCCTCCAGGTCGTGGGCGTCGACGAGGCGGCGGTGCCCACCTTCGTCACCGGCCCGATAGGCCTCGTTCCGACCGAGGCCGGAGCGGTCCACTCCCTCCAGGCAAGCCAGCTGCTGCCCGTGCTGGAGCGCGTGGCGCCGCTGTTCCGGCTGAACCCGGACGACCTGTACCTGAAGAAGTCCTATGTCGGCTTCGACGGGGACGCGCACTTCCGCTACGGCGTGCGGCGCCAGGGCGTCGAGGTGCTGGGTGGAGAGCTGCGCCTGCACGCGCGCAACGGCGCCGTCTTCGCGGTGAACACCAACATGCGCGGGGACCTGCTGTCGACGGCGGACAAGGCCTCCATCGCCGCCGAGGCCGCCATCGCGGTGGCGAAGGACGACCGTGAGTCCCCGGCCGGTGCCACCGTCGCGCCCGAGCCCCGGCTCGTCTACCGGCGCGACGGGGGCCAGCTGGTGCTGGCCTACGACGTGCGCGTGAAGGGCGAGAAGGAGGACGGCACGCCGGTGCATGACTCGGTGCTCGTCAACGCGCGGACGGGAGATGCGTTCGAGCGCATCTCCTATATCCACTCCGCGCTGTTCCGCCGGGTCTACGACGGCGGGAACACGACGCAGCTGCCGGGCGTCCTGGCGCGCTCCGAGGGAGACCCGCCGCACGCGGACCCCATCGTCAACTTCGCCTATGACCACTCGGGCGAGGTCTACAAGTGCTACAGCGACCTGTTCGGCCGCGACTCGTATGACAACGCCGGCGCGCACCTCATCAGCACCGTGCACCACCGCGTCAGCTACGTGAATGCCTACTGGGACGGAACCCAGATGGTGTACGGCGATGGCGACGGGGTGAATTCCTCCAACCTGGCCGGCGCGCTGGATGTGACGGCGCACGAGATGACGCACGCCGTGACGGACGTCGAGTCGGACCTCATCTACTCGGGTGAGTCCGGCGGCATGAACGAGTCCATCTCCGACATCTTCGGTGCCGTGTGTGAGTGGTACATCCGGGGCCGGGTGGTGAACGCCAACACGTGGCTCATCGGCGAGGACGTCTGGACGCCTGACATTCCCGGGGACGCCCTGCGCTACATGCACGACCCCCAGCTGGATGGCGACTCCCTGGACCACTACGACGACTACGCCTCCGGCGTGGACGTGCACTACAGCTCGGGCATCTCCAACCTGGCCTTCTACCTGCTGTCGCAGGGCGGCACGCACCCGCGCCGTCCGCTGCCGACGCCGGTGGCGGGTATCGGCATCGAGAAGGCCGGACGCATCATCTACAAGATGAACGTGGACCTGCTGCTGCCGTCCTCCAACTTCGAGCAGGCGAAGCTCGCCGCGGAGCAGGCCGCCGTCCAGCTCGGCTATGACGCCGCGACGGTGAGCTCGGTCGACAGTGCCTGGAAGACGGTGGGCGTGGGCGCCCCCGTCACGCATCCTCACAGCTTGCCCCTCGAGAAGAACGTCCCCGCCACGGACCTGTCTGGTGCGCGAGCCAGCAAGGCGTACTTCTCCGTGGTGGTGCCCGAGGGGGCGACGGGCCTGACCTTCACCCTCTCCGGTGGCACGGGCGACGCGGACCTCTACGTGCGCCGGGGCCAGGCCCCGACGGCCACCAGCTATGACTGCCGTCCCTACCGGTCCGGCAACAACGAGGTGTGCACCTTCGCGGCCCCGGGTGATGGCATCTGGTTCGTGATGCTCAACGGCTTCAGCGCCTACAGCGGCGCGACGCTGACGGTGACGTGGACGGGCGGCTACGTGCCCGTCGAGCCCGGAGTCGAAGTCTCCGGCCTGTCCGGCGCCGCGGGCTCCTCACAGGTGTTCACGGTCCAGATTCCCGAGCGCACCAACGGCGGCACCCGCAACATCCACGTGCGGCTGCGTGGCACGGGCAACGCGGACCTCTACGTGCAGCGCGCGGCAGTCCCAGGCTTCGGCTCCTACGACTGCCGTGGCGTGAACGAGCACAGCACGGAGAACTGCAACCTGAACGGCTTCGAGCCGGGCAAGTACTACATCAACGTGTTCGGCGCGAAGGGCGGCTTCACCGACGGCACGCTCATCGTCACGTTCAACTGAGCTGACGCGGGCCCGCCCTGCCCCTGCTTCCAAAGAGGGGAGGGCGGGCGCGCGGGTGGGTCAGGGAACCGCCGGGGTAGCGACGTGGCCCGGCGAGGGCGTGCCGGGCGGAGGCATGGGCTGCACGCGGGCCATGCCCAGGAACGAGCCCGGCTCGCGCCCGTCGCCGCGCGCGGTGGACAGCTTCAGCGCGATGACCGAGCGGCTGTCGAGGATGACGTCGCGACGCCCCGCCAGCTCACGCACGGGCACGTCCACCGAGCCCATCAGCTCGCTGCCGCGCGGGTCGTCCATGAAGACCTGGAAGGTGATGCGCTGCTCGTCGAAGTCGTTGGCCAGGGCGACGAACTCGGAGTTGAACCCCGTGTAGATGCCGGTGCTCTGCGGCGTCGTCAGGCGGGTGCCGTCCGGCAGCAGGGCCTCGACGCGGAGCTGGGGCTGGTTCTCCCGGGGAAGGGCCGTGGCCAGCTCCAGCAGCACGTCGGACATGCCCCGGCGCGCGGCCAGCTGCGTCAGCTTCTGGGCGAGCCGGGTGAAGAGCGGGTTGGCCGCCCCCACCCAGGGGTTGCCATCCGGGCGGGTGGGCACCACCAGCACCGAGCGCAGCGAGACGCGGTAGGGACGCAGCTCCACACGCTCCAGCTGCTGGGTGGCGTAGCCGTCATCCTGGCCGGTGCGCAGGGCGCTCCGGTAGGCGTCCGCGGCCCGGTTCCAGTCGCGGTGGACGAGCTGCTGCTCGGCGCCGGAGACGTGGCGCACGTACTCCTCCAGCGGCGCCGCCCGTCCGCCCGGCCGCAGGCTCAGCGCCTCGCGGTAGCGCTCCTGGGCCAGCGGCCAGTCATGGTGCACGCGCGCGGCGTCACCCTCGCGGGCCAGCCGCTCGTACTCCACGGTGACCCACTGCTCGTACTCGGCGGCGATGCCCTGGGCCCAGCCGGCCAGCGAGCCGTCCAGCCCGGCCACGAGCTGCGCCAGCTCATGGGCCGCGAGGAGGTTGCGCTCCTGGCGGAAGCCGTCCGCCCGGGCGCGCCCGTTCGTGACGATGTGGCGCCGCACGTCCTCGGCCCGGGTCTTCACCTCCGGGGCCTGCGAGAGCTGGGTGGCGCGCTGCATCTCCTCGACGGCCTTGTGGAACTGGCCGCTGCGGGCCTGCTCGGCGGCTCCGTCCAGCATGCCGAAGGCGACGCGAGTCGCGGCGCGCATGCGGAAGCTGGCGATGTCCGCGTTGCCCCCGTCGATGGAGAGGGCGAAGTCCGACTCGGCGAGGGCGCAGTTCCAGTCCTCCACCTGCTCGCAGGCCCGCGCGCGCTTCTTCGAGTCCTCGAGCGCCAGGGTACGGGCCTCCTCGAACTTCGCCTTCAGCTCCTGGCTGTCCGGGTCGTTCGCCACCGCCTGGCGGTACGCCGAGTACGCGGACTTCCAGTCACCCACGGCCGCCGCGCGGTCTCCCGCCTTCTCGGCCGACGCGCACGCGGCCAGCAGGGCGGCCGCCATCAATCCAAGTACCACTCGCTTCATGTCAGGGAGCTCCCTCTTCCAGGTGCGCCCGAGGATACCCGAAGCCCGCCAGGGCGTTCACCGGTAGCCCGAGTCGGCGGGCACCCAGGAGGACGGCGCGAGTCCGGCCCGGGGGCCCATGCGAGCGGACCTCCCGTCCCTTGCCTGCCGGCGCGCTTGTCGAAGGCTCTCGCGGGGCGCGGGTGGGGTGGCCACATTTGTAAGGGGTCCACATGCAGCCTGACGAGCGCGAGGCACTGGAGCAGCGAATCCACGGGTACTGCGAGCAGGGCGACGTGGGGCGCGCGGTGGAGGAGGCCCTGGCCGGCTATGGGCCGGAGCTCATGCGGCTGATGGCCTCCCTCCTCGAGGACAAGGAGCGGGCCCGCGAGGCCTACGCCATCTTCAGCGAGACGCTGTTGATGGACCTGCCCGCCTTCCGCTGGGAGAGCTCCTTCCGGACCTGGGCTCATCGCGTCGCGCGCAACGTGGCCTACCGGATGGCCGCGGCCCCCTCCCGCCGGGAGGTGCCGGTCAGCCAGGGCGCGTTCGACCAGCAGCCCCACCATGACTGGTCCCGCACGCGCCCGTGGCTCCGGACGGACGTGAAGGACCGCGTCCGGGCCCTGCGCGCCCAGCTGGAGCCCTATGAGCAGACGCTGCTGCAGCTGCGCATCGACCAGCGGATGTCCTGGACGGACGTGGCGCGGCGCCTGTCGGAGCCTGGCGAGCCCGTGACGTCCGAGGCGCTCGCCCGCCGGGCCGCCGTCCTCCGCCAGCAGTTCCAGCGCATCAAGGTCCGGCTGCGAGCGCTCGCCCGGGAGGCCGAGCTGCTCTCACGTGAGTCCAGCCACGCCTGAGCCGCGTTCACATCCGCCCCGGCGGCGCTCTTCCTTCTGGAAGCAGTGCCCCCGGAGGGGGAATGGCCGAAGACTCCAGTTCCAGGGCAGGACTCCCACCCAATCTGCGCCCCTTCGCGCGGAGCACGCGCTTCCGGCTCCTCGGCCGCATGGGCGAGGGCGGCATGGGGACTGTCTACCGCGTCCATGACCGCGAGCTGCGGCGGGACGTGGCGCTCAAGGTGATGCGCAAGGCGGGGCCCACCGCGCTCCACGCCCTCAAGCGCGAGTTCCGCTCCCGCGCGGGCCTCAGCCACCCCAACCTCGTCCAGCTCCACGACCTCATCGTCGGTGACGACTTCTGCTGCTTCAGCATGGAGCTGATTGAGGGCCTGGACTTCCTGGGCTGGGTCCGTCCGGAGCGCGCGCTCGCGAGGCGGAGTCAGGGCGCCTTCCCGCCGCGCGAGGCCGGCGTGGTGCTGTCGGAGGTCTCCCCGCTGCCGCCCGAGGCCGCGCCGCGCCTGCGCGCCGTGCTGGCGCAGCTCGTCCGCGGCCTCCAGGCGCTCCATGCCTCCGGGCTCGTCCACCGCGACATCAAGCCGGCCAACGTGCTCGTCTCCGCAGAGGGCCGCGTCGTCATCGTCGACTTCGGCCTGACCACGGAGCTCCAGGCGGGGCTGCTGGCCCGAATCGGCTCCTCCGCCGCCGGGACGCTGCCGTACATGGCGCCCGAGCAGCTCCAGGGCGGGCCGCTCACCCCGGCCTCGGACCTGTATGCCGTGGGGCTCGTGCTGTACGAGGCGCTCACCGGCTTCCGTCCCTTCCGGAACGAGACGGCCTACTTCCTCACGGGAGACACGGAGCAGCTCCTCCAGCGCCGCGCCTCCGAGTCCCCCCCCGACCCCCGGGCCGTGGCCCCGGGCATTCCGGATGACCTGGCCGAGCTGACGGTGGCGCTGCTGTCCCCGTCACCCACGGAGCGGCCGGATGCCGCCGCGCTCCTGGCCCGGCTGTCGGCGGCGGAGCTCCCCACGGACGCGCGGCCCTGGGAGGGAGACCTCCTCTTCGGTCCTCCGAAGCCGGCCTTCGTGGGAAGGGCGGCCGAGCTGACCGTCCTGGACGCGGCGCTCCGGGGCGTCACGCGCAAGGGCCAGCAGCGCACCGTGCACGTCCACGGCCCGTCCGGCATCGGCAAGTCCACCCTGATGCGCGAGTTCCTCCGGCGCCAGGGCGCGCTGCTCGTGCTCAAGGGCCGCTGCCATCCGCGCGAAGTCGTGGCCTATCCCCTGCTGGACCCCATCATCGACGCGCTGGCGGCGCACCTCTCCACGCTCCGGAGCGAAGCCCTGGCGGCGCTCGTCCCGGAGCACGCGCACGCCCTGGTGCGCCTGTTCCCCGTGCTGGGGCGGGTGTCCGCGCTCCGGGAAGCCCCGGTGCCCGACTCGCTCCCGGCGGACGTCGAGCTGCGCCGGCTGGGCACCGAGGCCCTGCGGGAGCTGCTCACGCGCCTGGCGCGCACGGGGCCGCTGGTGGTGTGGATTGACGACCTGCAATGGGGAGACGCCGAATCGGCGCGGCTCCTCGAGCAGCTCCTGCGCGAGCCCGCTCCGCCCGCCTTCCTTCTGCTGCTCACCGGGCGCGACTGCCTCTCGGGCCCGCTGGGCGGGTCGAACACCCCCACGGCCCGCGTCCGCGAGCTTCCCCTGGGGCCCCTGTCGGCCGCGGAGGCGAAGGCGCTCGCGAGGCAGTGGCTGGCGGGCACGCAGGTGAATGCGGAGGCGTTGCGCTCCCTCGCCGGGCAGGCGGGCGGAAGCCCCTTCGTCGTGGGAGAGGTGGCCCGGTATCTCGCGACCGCCGCCAGCCGGGGCTCGGCCCTGGACGTCTCCGCGCCGCTCGACATCCAGCGGGTGCTGGCCGAGCGGCTGCGCGCGCTGCCCCCCATGCAACGGGCCCTGGTGGAGCTGGCGGCCGTGGCGGGAGTGCCTCTTCCCCGCGACGTGCTGCTGGCCGGGGCGGGGCTGGACCCGGGAGCCCGGCCGATGCTCTCCACGCTCTGCGATGCGTCGCTGCTGCGGCTCGTGTGCGGGGAGCGCGCGGAAGCCGTGACGACCTACCATGACCGCATCCGGGAGGCGGCGGTCGCCCTGCTGGGGGACGCCGCGCGCGCACGGCGGCACCGGGGGCTGGCGGAGGCGCTCGAGCACGCCGGCTCAGAGGACCTGGAGCTGCTGCTGAGCCACTGGGTGGGCGCGGGCGAGCCGAAGCGCGCGGGGCCCTACGCCGTACGCGCCGCCGAGCGCGCCGCCCACGCGCTGGCCTTCGACCACGCGGCGTGGCTCTTCTCGCGGGCGCTGGCGCTGCTGGGCGACGAGGCGGACCGGCCGGCGCTCCTGGAGGGGTGGGGCGACGCGCTCGCCAACCAGGGCCTGCGGGCGGACGCGGCGGCGCGCTACCTGGAGGCCGCGAGCGCGCTCGGCGGCGGCGACCCCGGGCGGGTGCGAGACTTGAGGCGCCGGGCCGCCGAGCAGTCCATCAAGTGTGGCCGGGTGGAGGAGGGCTGGCGGCTGCTGCGCACCGTGCTCGCGGACGTGGGCGTCCCCGTGCCGCGCAGCCGGCGGCACGCGCTGCTGATGGCCACCTGGTACCGGCTCCGCTTCCTCAAGGAGCACCAGCAGCCCGAGGTCCGCGCCGCCAGCCAGGTGCCCGCCGCGGAGCTTCCGGCGCTGGAGGCGCTCTGGACGGCGGCGTGTAGCTTCGCGCAGGTGGACCACGTGCTCGCGGATGCGTTCCGCATGCGGTACCTGCGGCGGGTCCTGGAGGTGGGAGACGCCTCCTCCGTGTGCCGCGCGCTGGCCTACGAGGCCGCCATGGAGACGCACCTCAAGGGCGGCTGGATGGACCGGCACTGCCAGAAGCTGCTCGCCCAGACGGAGCGCCTGGCGCGCTGGACGGGCAACGCCTGTGACGAGGGCTGGTCGCTGCTGGCCCACGCCACCCGGGCCTTCACCCATGGCCAGTGGCAGGAGGCGGTGAGCGCGTGCGAGCGGGGCGAGGCCGTCCTCCGCGAGCGGTGCACCGGCGTGGTGTGGGAGCTGGGCATGCTCGCGGCCTACCACCATGCCGCGCTGGCCATGCGCGGCGACCTGGGGCGGCTCGGCGAGCGGCTGGAGCGGTTCCTGGAGGACTCCACGCAGCGCGGAGACATCTTCGGCATCATCGAGAGCTGCCTGGGCGACTGCATCCTCCCGTGGCTGGCACGTGGCCAGGGCGCGCGGGCCTGGGAGCTGTCGCGGGAGGCCCTGGAGTCGCTGGAGCGCGGCTCCGCGGGCAAGGCGGACTGGAACGATGCGTCCCGCGTGGGCCACTCCCACCGCGTGAGCTACTGCCTCCTCCTGGCCCACGTCCACGCATCATTATATGCGGGCAATCCGTGGCGGGCCTGGCGGGAGGTGCGGGCGCGGTGGGACGGCCTGTACCGCGCCACGCCGTCGCTGCGCTTCTTCGACGCGCATGTGCGGCACGCGCGGGCTCGCGCCGCCCTGGCCGCGGCCGAGCAGCTGGAGGAGCGGCAGGCCCCGCCGACGGAGGTGGCGCCGCGCTGGACGCGCCGGGCCCTGCTGGTGGACGCGCGCCGCCAGGCCCGCGCCATCGGCCACGAGACGCTGGCGATGGCGGAGCCCCTGTCCGCGCTGGTGCTCGCGGGCGTGGCGCGGCTCGAGGGCGAGGAGGACACTGCGCGCACGCTGCTCGTCCAGGCCCTGGCTGGCTTCAGCGCGGCGGACATGGCGCTCCACCGGGAGGTTGCGCGGTATGCGCTCGGCGCGCTCCAGGGCGGGCCCCAGGGCCGGCTGTCCCAGCAGCGGGCCGAGGCGTGGCTGCGGGAACAGGGCGTGGTGGACCCGAGGGCGCTGGCGGCCACGCTGGCCCCCGGCCTGGGGCTCCGGCCCCGCTGAGCGGCGCTCACGGCCCGGGCCAGACGCTGCCCGGCCAGAGCGGGTTCGACAGCGGCTCCAGCGCCTCGCGCACCCGCGCCAGGAAGGAGGACAGCGCCTCGGCTCCGTCGCCCGAGGCGTCGAGCGGTGCGAGGAGCGGCAGGGCCAGGGGCTCCAGGTGCAGCAAGTCCCAGACATGCGGCAGGCCCAGGGCAAACAGCTTCGCGTCCAGCTCGCGCAGCGGTGCCAGCTCCGGCAGCTCGTGCTTCTCCGGGTCCCAGATGCGGCAGTACTCGCCAATGGGCGTCAGCCGGAAGTCGGGCGAGCCCGTCAGCGAGCCCTGCCCGCTGTACTCGGGAACGGTGGGAGAGGCCCGCGGGGGGGCAACGCCCCGCGTGGGCTCGCGCTTCTTGGGCTCATGGCAGGTGAGGTAGTGGTCGATGATGGCGTTGACCGCGTGGCGCGCGGACTCGTTCGCGGACTCCATGGTGGTCATGCGGGTGAACGTCTTGAGCCAGGTGCCGGCGAAGACGAGCTGTTTCCAGTGCACCGGATAGCCACCATGGGGGGCCTGCCACAGTCCTTCGGGGAGGCTTGCTCGTTCCGTCGCTTCCGGGTCGGGCGCCATCGGGTCCCAGGGCTCGGGCCCGGGCCGGCGGTCCCAGTCGCCGACGATGGGGATGAGGTAGGGCGCCAGGTTCTTCACGGGGCGCTCCTTCCCCGTAGCCGGGTCGGTCTCGAAGCGGATGAACCGGTCCATGTGGTACCAGGAGGGCTCTGGCAGGACGAAGCCGTAGTGGCCCGCATGGGGCAGCGGCGCGTGGTGCTGCTCGGTGGCCTCGCGGACCTGCCGCCACACCTCGTGGGCAAGCTCGTGGCGGGAGCTGTGGGAGGGACTTCCCACCCCCGGCTCGCGCACGTACCAGTTGCCGATGTCCACGCTGAGGACCGAGGAGAAGCCGTCCTGGTCGAAGGTGGGCGGCGTGGCCCAGTACTGCTGGCTGCTGATGGCGGACAGCCCCCACGGCGCGTCGAGGAAGAAGAGGTAGCCCTCGGCGAGCCGGGTGGTGGTGGGAAAGAAGAACTGGATGCCGGTGAGCGTCTGGAAGCGGTCCCAGGGCACGTGGCCCGGGAGCACTCCCGGCGAGCGCTCCTCCGCCGGCTCCGGGCCGCGAGGGTTGGGAGGCACCCGGCTGGTGAAGCCTTGCAGCCCCTCGACGATGCCGACGCGGGGCAGGCCGCGCGTCACCTGCTCCGCGGTCACCGCGTCGGTGGCCACGAGGTAGTAGTCCACCGGGTCGGAGTCCTCGTCGGAGCCATTGGCGTTCGAGTGGGTGTCGACGAACTCCCATTCTCCAGCGAGGCAGTAGGGGACGAGGCGGCCTCTCTCAAGCGCGAACCGGTGCAGCTTCATGGCGTAGAACTCCACGCGCAGATGCTCTTCCAGGTAGCGGCGCCAGGGGCGGAACCAGGCGGACGTCGTCGGTCCGTTGAGGGTGCCGTCCGTCTTGGGCAGCGGCATCAGGTTGTTGAGGTAGAGCTGGGCCAGCGTGTTGCCGTTGGTGCGCGCATCGCCCCAGGCTCCGTCGAAGGCGGCCAGCACTCGCGGGGCGAACTGCATGTCGCGCATGAAGGCCGCGCTGTACTGGTAGCGGCGCGTCTTCTTCTCCGGGTCATACCCCTCCAGGTACTCCCACCAGGAGATGCGCTCGAAGTCGGCCTTCCTGCGCTCGGAGCAGGTGCACAGGTACCGCCAGATTCGCAGGGTGAACTGGAGCGTGTCGCTGGGCGGGTAGCCGGAGGACGCCAGGTCCCGCAGCTCCTGGAGCAGCTCCACGGGCCGGCTGGCGGGCGCGCGGCGCAGGAAGCGGATGCGGCGGCCCTGGGCGGCGATGCCGTAGAAGCTGGAGGGGACGAGGTTGTCGAAGACGCGGCGGCCGGTGAACCTGCCCTGCTCGTCCAGGATGGGGGTCTCCACCATCGTGGAGAAGAGGTGGCGGTAGTACGAGGGGAAGAAGCGGAAGCCGTGCTCGCCGGGCAGGAAGTGATACATCTCGAACTGGATGCCGGGCGAGTCCAGCGGTGGGAACGGGGCCCCCAGCTCGTGCGCGAGCGCGTCGTCCTCCCGCTGGACGACGATGACGCGGGAGCGGTGGAGCGCCGGAGACGTGATTTGCTCCACGGACATCGTCGTCAGCTTCTCACGCAGGTTCCAGGCGTCGCCCAGGAGCTTGTCGTAGAAGGGGTCCGGGCCCTCGCCCGGATTGCTGTAGACGCGGATGTAGAGGACGCCCGGCGACCTCCCTCCGGTGTAGCCGTCGAAATAGCCCCGGCCGTACACGAAGGAGTACGCGAGGGTGTGGAGCTGCTGCTCCCACTCGCTGGCTTCGAGGTCGGGGCTATAGCGCAGGAACGCGCGGTGGCTGTCGGACGTCACGAACTGGCCCTGCCGCGGAAAGTTCCCCGGAGCCCCCTTGGGCACGCGCAGGTACTGCGAGCGGGCCATGCCTCCGACGGCCATCCTGAAGCTCGTCACGGGTGACGGAGCCTGGGCCTCGGCATGTCCTGTCTCGTCGTACTCCTGGGCGGGCTCGTAGACGCGGACCCGGAAGCCACGCCGGGCCAGCTCGTGCGCGGCCGTCAGCCCGGTGATGCCTCCGCCATAGATGTGGACGCGTCCGAGGCCCGCCCGAGGGGGAGCGGGGGGAATGGGGGGCACGTCTTTCTCTCGGGACATGGGGTGCTCCTTCCGCTGGGTGGCTCACCGCGAGGGCGGCTTCTTCCCGGGCATGGCGTCCTTCAGCAGCTTCTCCAGGCTCTCGCGCACGACACGCAGCAGCGCGAGCAGGGGCTCGGCGCCGCCCGTGGGGACGAGCGGATGGAGCATCGGCATCGCGAGCGCCTCCATGCCGAGCGCATCCCAGACATGCGGCCTGCCCGCGGCGAACAGCTTCGCGTCCAGCTCTCGCAGCGGCGCCAGCTCGGGCAGCTCGTGCTGCTCGGGGTCCCAGATGCGGCAGTACTCACCGATGGGCGTCATCCGGAACTCCGGCAGGCCGGCGAGCGGGCCCAGCTCATCGTGGTTGCCTGGCGGAGTCTCGGGGGCCGATGACCGTGGTGCCTCCTGCGCCACGTAATGGTGCTTCAGGAAGTGGTCGATGATGGCGTTGACGGCATGGCGGGCCGACTCGTTGGCCGACTCCATGGTGGTCATCCGGGTGAACGTCTTGAGGTACGTGCCCGCGAAGACGAGCTTGTCCCAGTGGACCGGGTAGCCCCCGTGAGGCGCCTGCCACAGCCCCTGCGACAGGACACCCACGGGCGGCGGAGCGGGACGCAGCGGATCCCACGGCTCGGTGCCGGGCCGGTGCTTCCAGTCATCCAGGATGGGGATGAGGTAGGGCGCGAGGTTGGCGACCGCGCGCTGTGGGGTGGGCGGCTGAGGTGCATCGAATTGGATGTACCGGTCCACGTGGTACCAGGCGGGCGCGGGCAGCTCGAAGTTGAAGTGGGCTGAGTTGGGCAGCGGCGTCTTGTGCTGCTCGGTGGCCTGCTTTATCTGCCTCCACACCTCCATGGCGATTTCATGTGGGGCGCTGCTGGACGGGCTCTTCGGCGCATCCCTCACGTACCAGTTGCCGATGTCCACGCTCAGCACGGCGCCGAAGCCGTCGCGGTCGAACGTGGGCGGCGTGGCCCAGTACTGCTGGCTGTTGATGGCGGACAGGCCCCAGGGCGCGTCGAGGAAGTAGAGGTAGCCCTCCGCGAGGCGGACGGAGGCGGGGAAGAAGAACTGGATGCCGGTGAGCGTCTGGAAGCGGTCCCAGGCCACGTTCCCTGGGAATACGCCCGGCACGCGCGGCTGCGCTGCTTCGGGCCCGCGAGGGTTGGCGGGGATGGTGGTCGTGAAGCCGCGCAGGCCCTGCACCACGCCAATGGGGGGCAGGTCCTTCGTCAAGGTCTCCGCGGTCGCCGCGTCGGTGGCGATGAGGTGGTAGTCCACCTGCTCATAGGCGCCGGGGAAGTCCGCCTTCAGGGGAGGATTGAGCACCATCGTGTCCTCCTCCTCCTGCCGCTCTCCCCGCCGCCGCCAGAGGGGCGTGAGTCGGCCCGTCGCCGTGTCGAGTTGGAGGCGGGTCAGCGCGCCCGCGTGGAACTCGACCTTGAGGTAGTCCCGGAGATAGCGGCGCCAGGGGCGCAGCCACGCCAGGGTGGTGGGGCCATTGAGGGTGCCGTCCGTCTTGGGCAGCGGCAGCAGGTTGTTGAGGTAGAGCTGGGTCAGTGTGTTGCCGTTGGTGCGCGCGTCGCCCCAGGCCCCGTCGAAGGCGGCCAGCACGCGCGGCGCGAACTGCATGTCCCGCTTGAAGGCGTCGGAGTACTTGTAGCGGCGCGTCTTCTTCTCCGCGTCGTACCCCTCCAGGTACTCCCACCAGGAGACCTTCTCGAAGTCGGCCTGCCGGCGCTCGGAGCAGGTGCTCATATAGCGCCAGATTCGCAGGGTGAACTGGAGCGTGTCGCTGAGCGGGTAGCCGGAGGACGCCAGGTCCTTCAGCTCCTGGAGCATCTCCGCGGGTCGGGAGCTCGGAGCGCGGCGCAGGAAGCGGATGCGGCGGCCCTGGGCGGCGATGCCGTAGAAGCTGGAGGGGACGAGGTTGTCGAAGACGCGGCGGCCGGTCAGCCGGTTGTTCTCGTCCAGGATGGGCGTCTCCATCATCGTGGAGAAGAGGTGGCGGTAGTACGAGGGGAAGAAGCGGAAGCCGTGCTCGCCGGGCAGGTAGTGCAGCAGCTCCAGCTGGAGTCCCTCCTCGTCGCCGAGCGACTTGGGAGGGAGGGCCAGGAGCTGTGCGAGCTCCTGGGCCTCCGCCTCCAGCATGACGATGACTCGCGCCGGCTCGAGCTTCGTCTCCCAGCCGCTCGTGGCCGTCAGGAACCGGTGAAGCGCGTCCGCGTTGCGCCTGCGCCTGCGCCGGGTGGTCTCGTCCTTGCTCGGAGGGATGCGGATGTGGAGGACGCCCTGCGTCTCTCCCCGTGTGAAGAAGCCGCACTGGTTCAGGAAGTGATGGAGTTCGGGCACCACCTTCTCGGGCACCGCGCCCGCCGCGTCCCCTGGCTCGAAGGTCGCCGGGTACTTGAGGAAGATGCGGCCCTCTTCGCTCCGCCCCTGTCCGACGAAGTTCCCCTGCGCGCCTCGCTCCGCGCGCAGGTACTGCGTGCGGGCCAGGCCTCCCACGGCCATCCTCCGACTCAGGGGCTGGGGCGCTCCCTCGAGCTGCCCCGTCTCGCTGCACTCCTGGGCGGGCTCGATGACGCGCACGCGGAAGCCGCGGATGGCCAGCTCGTGGGCCGCCGTCAGCCCGGCGATGCCGGCCCCATAGATGTGGACGCGGGCCAGGCTCTTGCTGATGGGCTGGTTGCCGGCCCGTTCTTTCTCATCGCTCTCGGGAGCCATGCGCTTCACCTCCAGGCGGGGAATGGGGAGCGGCGTCCTCGCGGCACACGGCGCGCAGCCGTGCGAGCAGCGGGGGGAACGAGGGGCAGCGCACCGCCCCATGGACGTAGGTGACGAGCCCGTCGTGGAGCGCCATCAGCGACGGCAGCGGACCCACCACCTCCAGCGCGTCCGTGAGCACGGCCCGGGTGAGCGATAGCCGCGCGTCCAGCACGTCCGCGAGCACGCGCCGGCCCGTCAGCAGCAGCACCTCGGCCGGAGGCCCGGCGGACTCCACCCGCGCGCTGCCCGGCGCGAAGCCGAGGAAGAAGCGCTCCGCGCCCACGCACACCTCCACCCTTCGCCCCTGGAGTTGCTCGCACATGAGGGCGTGCTGCGCCGGCAGCTCGCGCGAGAGCGCCAGGAACGACTCGGCCAGAAGCGCCCCCACCGGCCCCTCAGTCGCGGATGAGCTCATAGATGCCGGTCGCCTCCAGCTCGAAGGGTTCCCCGCCGATGCAGCCGTGCGACACGACCCGGCCGCTGAGCTCGTTGAGCACGGACACGGTGCGAGGCTCGCTCTCGCCCGGGGTGATGACGCGGGCCAGCTCCTCCGCGTCGAAGCGGAAGTGGAAGCTGTCCGCACCCGAGGTCGCCGCCAGCTCCATGTGCGCGGGCAGGTCGCACGCCAGTCCCGGTGCGAGCAGCGCCATCTCCGGCGGCACGGTGAGGCGCCGCGCTGGCTGGAAGTGGCCCTGGTGGAGGAGGCGGATGTCCCTGTCCCGGAAGGTGCGCACCGGGCCTCCGCTCCTCCACAGGAAGAGGGACTGGTAGCGCACGCGCGTCCTGCGCCGGTCCATCATCCGGACGAAGACGGCGCTCCACGGGTGGGCGGCGTCCGACGGCAGCGCGTGAGCCCACTCCCAGGAGAAGTCCCCGCCCCAGCGGAAGTGGCCCCAGTTGTGGTCGTGGTACGCGGGCGCTCCCTCCACCCGGTGTGTCCGGCCTCCCAGTGTGACGGTGCCCCGGGCCTCCAGTCGGGGGACGACGACCCACGAGAGGTTCTCTCCCGGCGCGAGCGGGTGGTTGTTGAAGAGGAGCGGCCGCATCATGGGGACCAGCTCCAGCTCGGCCGCCAGGGAGTGCTCCCGCAGGGACACGTCGAGCAGGTAGCGGCCCTGCTCGAAGCGCAGGGTGCTGGCGCCGAAGCGCGCGTCGATGCAGCCGGGGGAGACGTGGACCTCCGCTTCGGGGAAGCGCTCCAGGCCGCCTTGCCACTCCTCGCCGAGGGCCAGGAGCGTGAGCCGCGCCACCTCCGCGCGCCGCGCATCGGCGGCCCACGGGTCGTCCTGGAGGCTGAAGTTGATGAGCAGGTGCACCGCACCGGCATTCACGAGGAAGTACTGCCACTCCTTGTGCCCGCCCCGACCGCCGAGCCGCGCGGGCGAGCGCCGGAAGTAGTCGAGCCGGGGGAGCAGCTCCGCGAGGTCCGTCAGGAGCCCGCCATGCGAGTCCTGGCGCCTCATGGTCAGCGCAGCAGCTCCCTCGGCCCCGGCATGGGAGTGGCCGACGGCTCCGCGCGCCCGGAAGCGGCGCGAGGCGCGTCCGACGTTGCGGCCTCGCGAGGGCGCGGGAAGGCCGACAGCAGGTGCCCGCGGAACGCGATGATTCCGAGCACCAGGTACACGAAGCGCGCCGAGCCGGGGTGGACCTGCGCGGCGGCGTCCGCGGCGGGCTCGGGGGACACGGGCCGAGGACCCGGCGATGCGGAACGAGGCTCCGGCGGAGCGTGAGGCGTCGTCGCGGCGGGCTCTGGCGGAGCGTGGAGCGGCTCAGGCGGAGGCAGCAGCGGCTCCAGCCGGCGCAGGGCGGAGACGAGCCCCAGCAGCAGGAGCACGGGCAGGTTCTCGTCGGCATAGTCGTCGTGGACTTCATCGAGGCTCGCCATTCCGGGGCTCCCGTCAGCTCGGTGTGCCGCCGTCTCCGGTGCCATGGAGCCCGCTTCCAGGAGGGACGGGAGACTCGGGCCGCGCGGCGGCCAGGTTGGGCGAAGCCGCGCTGCGCACCAGTGCGTCCAGCCACGCGGAGGGCAGGACGGTGGACGGGTCCTCCTCCAGCATGTCGAGCCCGAGCGCCCCCCACACCTCGCTCGCATGGCGGAGGAGGGGCGACGCGGCGAGCGCCACGGCGTGGCTCCGTCCCTCCGGGGTGGCGGCGAACTGGCGTCCCTCGTTCACCAGCGCGGAGAAGGCCGCCTGCGCCGCGACGGGGTGCTGGAGCAGGAGCAGCCGGGCCCGGTGCAGCAGCGCGGTGGCCTCGTCCGCGTGGGGTGGTGCCGCGTGGGGCTCCGGGGGCGCGCCCTCCAGGGAGAGGGTGCCTCGCAGGAGCAGGTGGTGGATGCGGTGCAGCTCCTGCCAGACATAGGACCGCTCGCGGAGCGGCTCCAGCCCGGAAGGCGCCAGGGGTGTGCCCAGCAGCAGTCGCAGCAGCTCGTCCATGAAACTCCCTCCGCTTCAGCGGACCCGCGCCAGCACGTAGGCGACCAGCGAGTCGAGCAGCCGGCGGTGGACGGAGTCGGGCAGCCACTCGCGACAGGACTCCAGGCGCTGCTCCGCGTCCTCCGCCCATTGCCGGGCCAGGCCCTGGGCGTAGTCGAGGCTGCCCTGGCGCTCGATGAGGGACAGCAACAGGCGCACGTCCGCCTCCGTCTTCACGGGGCTCCGGGCCTCGTGGGCGCACAGGGCCTCGCGCAGCCGGGCCTCACCCGGGGCCGTCAGCGCCCCTTCCGCCACGAGGCTCGCGAGCAGTGCTTCGAGCGCTGTGGGCGCGCCGGGGCCCGAGGCCCCGTCCAGTGGCGTGGCCATGGGCTCATCCGGGCGGGGCAGGCGGAGGATGCGCGCCACCTCCTGACGCTCCGGCTCGGAGGCGCCGCGCAGCATGTGCAGGAGCATGAGGGTGCGCTTGCCCTCCCAGAGGTCCCCGGCGATTTCCTTGCCGTAGTCCGCCTCCTTGCCACGCAGGTTGAGGACGTCGTCCTGAATCTGGAACGCGATGCCGAGCGAGCGCGCGAAGGCCGCGAGCGCGTCGATGCGCTCCTGCGAGGCCCGGGCGGTGATGGCGCCCACGGTGACGGGGGTGATGAAGCTGTACCAGGCCGTCTTCTTCTCCACCATCCGCACGTAGTCGTCATCGGTGACGTCGAGCGTGCCCGCGCGAATCCACTCCAGCTCCAGCGCCTGGCCCTCCACCGACTCGCGCGTCATCCCCGCCACCGCCTGGAGGATGCGCAGCGCCGGCCCGAGCCCGAGCACGGCCACGTTGTCCAGCAGTGGCTGCAGCGCCAGGGCGAGCATGGCGTCCCCCACGTTGACGGCGATGGGCAGCCCGTGGGTGCGGTGCAGCGTGGGGCCGCCCCGGCGCATGAGCGAGCCGTCCTCGATGTCGTCGTGGATGAGGAACGCGTTGTGGAAGAGCTCCAGCACCGCCGCCGAGCGCACCACCGCGTCCAGCTTGCCGCCCAGCGCGCGGCAGGCGGCGATGCACAGCGCCGGCCTCAGCCCCTTGGCCTCGCGCAGCGGGTAGTCGAGCATCAGCGCGTAGAGTGGCGAGGACTCTCGCTGCGCCTCGGGGATGATGCGCTGGATTTCCTGGAGGGCGAGGACGCGGCAGTCCTCGAGGTAGCCCATCAGCTCCGCCGAACCCATGGCACTCGCCCCCTGCCTGCGTCGAGGAAGGCGGGGAGGGTGACAGCTTGCGTCCCGGGGCGGAGCAGTCCCGGAGTCGCGAGACGTGTCTGGAATTGCGCAGCAGCGCGCCGGGGGCGGCAGGGACTGCTCAACTCAAGGCACGTGGGAAGCCCATACGCCCGGGAGCGGAGCCGCGAGTCCACGCGGCTCCGCTCCTGTTCAGCGTCCGGTCAGCTCGTGGGCTGCGTGGTGCTGGACGGCTGGGCGGCGGTGGCCTCCGGGGCGGGGGCCTGGGTTGCGGCCGTGGCCGTGGCCCCGTGGCCCGCCGCCTGCGCGGCCACCTGCGTCAGCAGCCCCGTCATCCGTCGCGCGAAGCGGTTCGGGTCGGAGATGGTGCTGCCCTCGGTGAGCAGCGCCTGGTCGTGCAGCAGCTCAATCCACTCCGTCACCTGCGCCGCGTCCGGCTGCCGCTCATGCACGGCCTTCAGGTGGGCGATGACGGGGTGGCCCGGGTTGATTTCCATGATGCGCTTCACGCGCGGCATGCCCATGCCCTTGCCTCGCTGCTGGAGCAGCCGCTCCAGGTACGCGGGCGAGCCGCCCTCGGGCACCACCAGGCACACCGGCGAGTCCGTCAGCCGGTCCGACACGCGCACCTCGCGCACCGAGTCCTTGAGGACGTCCTTCATCTTCGTGGTGAGCGTCTTCAGCCCCTCGGCGTGCTGCTCCTGCTCCTTCTTCTGCTCGTCCGTGGACTGGAGCTTCAGGTCCGCCTGGAGCGCGGACACCAGCTGCTTGCCCTGGAACTCACGCAGGCCCTGCGCGGCCCACTCGTCCACCGGGTCCGTCATGTAGAGGACCTCGAAGCCGCGCTGCTTCAGCGTCTCCAGGTGCGGGCTGTCCGCCACCGCCTGCCGGGACTCGCCGTAGATGTAATAGATGGCCTCCTGGCCCTCCTTCATCCGCGACACGTAGTCCGCCAGGGAGGTGATTCCCTCCTCGCGCGAGCTCTCGTAGCGCAGCAGTCCGCCCAGCTTGTCCTTGTGCTCGGCCTCGGTGGCCAGGCCCTCCTTCACCACCGTGCCGAAGGCCTTCCAGAACTCGCGGTAGTCGTCCGGCTTGTCCTTGGCCAGCTTCTCCAGCAGGTCCACCGACTTCTTCACCACGTGCTTGCGGATGGCGCGCACCACCTGCGAGTCCTGGAGCAGCTCACGCGACACGTTCAGCGGCAGGTCGTCCGAGTCGATGACGCCGCGCACGAAGCGCAGCCACTGCGGCACCAGCTCCTCGCAGCGGTCCATGATGAAGACGCGCTTGACGAACAGCCGCACCCCGCGCTGCTGCTGCGCATTGAGGTCGAACGGCGGGTGCTTGGGGACGAAGAGCAGGCCGGTGAACTGCTGGTTGCCGTCCGCCTTGAAGTGCGTCCAGGCCAGCGGCGCTTCCCAGTCGTGCGTCAGGTGCTTGTAGAACTCCTGGTACTGCTCGTCCGTGATTTCGGACTTCGAGCGCTGCCACAGGGCGCTGGCCTTGTTGACCACCTCCAGCGCCGTCTCCGTCTTGGCGTCGTCCCCCGTCCCGGTGGTCTTCTTCACCTGGAGCTTGATGGGGTGGCCCACGTAGTCGGAGTACTGCGTAATCAGCGTGCGCAGCCGGTACTCCTCCAGGAACTCCTTCTGGTCCGCCTTGAGGTGGAGGGTGATGGCGGTGCCGCGCGTGGCGCGCTCGGCGGGCTCCACGGTGAAGGAGCCCTTGGCGTCCGAGGCCCACTTCCACGCCGGCTGGTCCTTGCCGGGAGCGCGGCTGACCACCTCCACGTGGTCCGCCACGAGGTACGCGCTGTAGAAGCCCACGCCGAACTGGCCGATGAGCTGCATGTCCTTCTGCCCGCGCTGGGCCAGCGTCTCCAGGAACTCGCGCGAGCCGGAGTGGGCGATGGTGCCCAGGTTCTTCACCAGCTCGTCATGCGTCATGCCGATGCCGGTGTCCTCAATCGTGAGGGTGCCCTTCTCGGCGTCGGGGATGAGGCGCAGCTCCAGGGCCGGCTCGTCGGCGAGCAGCTCGGGCTCCGTAATCGAGCGGAAGCGCAGCTTGTCGAGCGCGTCGGACGCGTTCGACACCAGCTCCCTGAGGAAGATTTCCTTATGGGAGTAGAGCGAGTTGATGACCAGGCTGAGGAGCTGGTTGATCTCCGCCTGGAAGGCGTGGGTTTCCCGCTGGGGGGAGTTTTCAACGGACATGGACAAAAAGCCTCCGGGCGCTCCCGTGGAGCGCGAGCGTCGCTTCCCCCATAACCATGGAAAATGGCGTGTCGAGGGCAGGGGCCCGGAGGTCTGGCGGCAGGGCGAGCCGGCGGCCACACCCCCGGGCACCTCCCACCCGTGACTACGGGGTGGGGCGGGTATGCGCGTAGTTGTACCCGAAGTTGCTGTCCCAGTACGTCTGCCCGTTCACCTGGTAGCGCACGTAGTACTGCAGCGCGGTGCCGGCGACGGCCGGGACGTGGGCCTGCCAGCGCTCCACGTTCTTCACGTTGGGGCTGGTGATGTAGGAGTAGGCGTAGGTATAGCCGCTGACGTACGAGGCAGGGGCCTCGTGCGAGGTGGCCCAGCCGTCGGTGGTGTAGACCACCGTCACGCTCTTGGAGTAGGCGAGGTTCTGCACGTCGATGTTGACGTCGAGGTCGCCGTTCTCCCGCCAGAAGCTGCCATCCACCAGGACGTTGGTGTTGTGGAGCATGGGGCCGTCGTTCCTGCCGAGGTGGTAGTTCGCGCCCCAGTTGTTGTCCCAGTAGAACGTGCCGCCCACGACGAGCCTGGGTACGAACTCCAGATCTCGCGAAGCCTCAGGAGGCTGCGTCCATCCGGCGTACTGCCGGGTGACCTTCCAGACCTCATGGCCCGCGCTCGCCGGGCCCACGTAGGAGCCCTGGAGGTTGACCCACGAGCCGTCCGGCTCCTTCTGGTAGACGTAGACGAACTTCTCGTAGGCGAGGTTCTTCACCAGCAGGGTGTAGGTGACGTCCTGCCACACCTGGCCGTAGCGGGTGCTGACGGCGCTGTGGGCCTTGAGCAGGCGGATTTCGTCCGCGGCCAGGGCCGGGGTGGAGGTGACGCCCAGGGCGAGCCCGGCCAGCAAGGCCAGCAGGGCACGCCAGCGGGGCGCGGAAGCGGTGGTGCGGGGTGTCTTCGACATGGTGGGGTTCCTCACGAGCCCCAGGCTCGGGGGCGGGCACCGGGGACCCTGGGTCATCCAGGGCGCACGCATGTTGGCAGCACGCTCCGACCTTCGTCGCGCCGCGCTTCGTCATCTTCGCTACCCGGGTTCACCCGTGGAAACGGCCTCCCGCGTTTCCAGCCGCTCGGACCATTGAATTTGCGCGTGGATGAATTTCCGAAGCCTCCGGATGGCGGGAAGTGAGGCGAGCTGCGTCAGGTCCACGCCTTCCAGGCGGGGACGCAGGGCCATCGCGAGCGAAGCGGGCTTCACGCCCAGCAGGGCCGACAGGGCCCGGCGGGGAGCCGTGCGGGCCCACTCCAGGTGCTCCGCGGTGGGCTCGCGGCCGGAGAGCTGCCGGAGGATGGCCGGCTCCAGGAAGAGGAGTCCCTCTGGCGCCGACTTCAAGAGAATGAGCCGCATCGGAAGGCCCGTCCGCTCACCGTTTGGGTTCAGGCGGGAATAGGCATAGGCCTTGTCCCATTCGCGTGCGTTGGGGCCGCGTTTCCTGCGCGGGCCGAGCACCAGCGCGACGCAGGAGCCTCCGTAGGCGATGGCGCGGGCGCGGCTCGTGGCGTTGACCCACCCACGCCCGTCAATCAGCTCGACCCTTCCTTCGAGCTCGGGCCCCAACATCCTGCCCAGGACCACGGCGGCGGTGGCATTCGAGGTGATGACATAGGGCTTCATGGGACGTCCTCCTTGCTGAGCGGTTGGTCCACAACTCCTGCTTCGACAGCCCCACGCCACTTGCGTCGGAGCGCCGCGCGCACGCCCTGGTTCAGGGCCAGTCCGATGTCCGTGTCGCTCCAGAGCAGGACATTGCGAATCGGGTGGACCGCCACGGCTTTCAGGGCGGGCCAGGTGAACCCACTGGTGCTGAAGAGCAGTCCGACGGCGGATGCCGGACGGCGTTGCATGCGCAGGGCCAGTTTCGCAATGGCGTCGAACCCGATGGGCTCGGCGTGGTCCTTCGCTTCCACGAGACACGCCAGTCCATCAATGTAGATGCCCCCGTCTATCTGCTCGAGGTCACTCGAATAAGGCCAGACCACCCTTGCGCCTTCGAGTTGGAAGGCCCGCAGCATGAGGAACTCGAAGGCCCTGCCCGGTGCCCAGCCCTCGATTCTCTCGCGCCGCTTCACCCGTCCCCAGAAGGCGAGCAGCTCTGCCTGTCCCATCCCCAGCATCCTCCTCGCATACTTCTCCTCAGCTCCCACGCCTCCACCTCCCTATACAACCCATGAGGTAGATAAGTCTACGCGCTACCCCTGACATGCTGTGAACAGGTCCGCCGTCGGCCACGCCACGGGAGTCAAAGCAAGCCCCCTGCCACCCACCCGTCACTCGCCGCACAGCGCACTGGGAGGGGGCGCCGCGTTGGAGTAGGGAAGGGGCCATGAACCGGACCCTCCTGTCCCTGCTTGGCGCGGTGCTGCTGTCGAGCGCCGCCTCCGCCGCGGAGAAGACCCCCGCCCGCCTTCCCGATGCCGCCGAGCTCCAGCGCATGACGGCGCGCTTCGCTCCCGTGGAACTTCGGGTCGACCTGAAGGCCCTGCCCGACAACGAGAAGCGCGCGCTCGGAAAGCTCGTCCAGGCGTCGAAGGTGATGGACGCCCTCTTCCTGCGCCAGCGCTGGGCGGGCAACCCGACGATGCTCCTGGACCTGCTGCACGACGACTCGCCCCTGGGCCGCGCGCGCCTGCACGCGTTCCTCCTCGACAAGGGGCCCTGGAGCAGCCTGGACGAGGCGAAGCCCTTCATCCCCGGCGCGGCGCCCAAGCCCGAGTCCGCCAACTTCTACCCGGCCGGCGCCACCAAGGCCGAGGTGGAGGCCTGGGTGAAGTCGCTCCCCGAGGCGCAGCAGAAGGACGCCACCGGCTTCTACACCACCATCCGCCGTGGCACGGACGGCAAGTTCATCTCCGTCCCCTACAGCGTGGAGTACCAGGGCGAGCTGGCCCAGGCCGCCACGCTGCTGCGCGAGGCCGCCGCGCTCACGAAGCAGCCCACGCTCAAGGCCTTCCTCACCGCCCGCGCGGACGCCTTCCTCTCCAACGACTACTACGCCAGCGAGGTGGCGTGGATGCAGCTCGACGCCAGCATCGAGCCCACCATCGGCCCCTACGAGGTCTACGAGGACGAGTGGTTCAACTACAAGGCCGCCTTCGAGTCCTTCATCGGCCTGCGCGACGACGCGGAGACGCAGAAGCTGGCGAAGTTCAGCGGCCAGCTCCAGGGACTGGAGAACGCGCTCCCCATCGACCCGAAGCTGCGCAACCCGAAGATTGGCGCGCTGGCCCCCATCCGCGTCGTCAACAGCCTCTTCTCCGCCGGTGACGCCAACCGCGGCGTGCAGACGGCCGCCTACAACCTCCCCAACGACGAGCGCGTGACGGAGAAGATGGGCTCCAAGCGCGTCATGCTCAAGAACGTGCAGGAGGCCAAGTTCGAGCGCGTGCTGCTGCCCATCGCCAAGGTGGCGCTCACCGCGAAGGACCAGCAGGACGTCTCCTTCGACGCCTTCTTCACCCACATCCTCATGCACGAGCTGATGCACGGCCTGGGGCCCAGCAACATCACCGTGGGTGGCAAGGCGACCACCGTGCGCAAGGAGCTCCAGGCGGCCTCCAGCGCGATTGAAGAGGCCAAGGCGGACATCTCCGGCCTGTGGGCCCTGCAGCGGCTGGTGGACGAGGGCGTCATCGACAAGGCGCTGGAGCGCACCATGTACACCACGTTCCTCGCCTCCTCGTTCCGCTCCATCCGCTTTGGCATCGACGAGGCGCACGGCAAGGGCATCGCCCTGCAGCTCAACCACTTCCTCGACACCGGGGCGGTGAAGGTGAACGCGGATGGCACCTTCTCCGTGGTGCCGGAGAAGATTCGCGCCTCCGTCACCTCGCTCACGAAGCAGCTCATGGAGCTTCAGGGCCGGGGCGACCGCAAGGCGGCCGAGGCCCTGCTGGCGAAGATGGGCGTGGTGCGGCCCTCCGTGCAGAAGGTGCTGGAGCGGCTCAAGGACGTGCCGGTGGACATCGCGCCCCGCTACGTCACCGCCGAGGAGCTGTCGCGCGACGCCGCGGCCTCCGCGTCCGATACCGCCGTGCGGAAGTAGCCACCGGCCGCCGTCCCGTCCGCCGCCGGGCACTTTTCCGTGCGCGGCGGGCGGGGCATGGCCAGTTAGCAGGAGAGATGCAGACCCCGGTCCGCCATCCCCGTCCAGCGCCTCCCGACCCGTGGGGCGTCGTCCTCGCGCTCGGCATCCTCGGCGCCTGGGGAGGGCATCTCGCGTGGCTGTTCATGGCACCCGGGCTGCCCTGGGACGCGCCGCTCACCTGGCTGCACATCGCCCTGCAGGCCTGGCTGTGCACCGGCCTCTTCATCACCGGGCATGACGCCATGCACGGCACGGTGTCCCGCAGGCGCTGGGTGAACGAGGCCATGGGCACGGTCGCCTGCTTCCTCTTCGCGGGGCTGTCGTACCGCCGGCTGGTGGTGAATCACCGGGCCCACCACGCCGACCCCACGGGCCATGACGACCCGGACTTCTCCACCCGCTCCCAGGCCTTCTGGCCGTGGCTGGGCGCCTTCATGGCCCGCTACACCACGCTGCCGCAACTGGGCGTCATGGCGGCCAAGTTCAACGTGCTGCTCCTGCTGGGCGTGGCCCAGCCGCGCATCCTCGCCTTCTGGGTGCTGCCCTCGGTGCTGGGCACCTTGCAGCTCTTCTACTTCGGCACCTACCTGCCGCACCGGCGCCCGGACACGCCGGACATGGCGCCCCACCACGCGCGCACCCTGCCGCGCAACCACCTGTGGGGCCTGCTGTCCTGCTTCTTCTTCGGCTACCACTGGGAGCACCATGAGTCGCCCGGCACGCCCTGGTGGCGCCTGTGGCGGCTGAAGGACGCCCGCGCCCGCGAGGCGGCCCTGTCCGCGGCCCGGATGGCTGGCCCGCTGCCGGAACAGGAAGGCGCGGCGCGGTAACCGAAGGGCGGGGTTGGCCGTTATACAGGGGCCATGAGCGACAAGCCGCCCGCCGAGCCCCCCAGCTCCGAAGTCACGCCCGAGGCGCTCTACCTGCGCCGCCGCGAGTTCCTCAAGAATGCCGGCCTCTTCGCGGGCACCGCCGCCGCCGTCGCCGGAGGCCTGTACCTGCTGGGCCGCAAGCAGACGCGCCCCATGGACGCCTTCGTCCCGGACGCGGGCCTGGTGGCGCAGCCGGTGGCGAGGGGCCAGGGCCCGTACGACACCGACGAGCCGCGCACGCCCTACGAGGACGTCACCACCTACAACAACTTCTACGAGTTCGGCCTCGACAAGAACGACCCGGCCCGCTTCGCGCACACGCTCAAGCCCCGGCCCTGGACTGTCGTCATCGACGGCGAGGTGGGCAAGCCGCAGACGGTGGACATCGACCAGCTCACCTCCTGGTTCCCCCTGGAGGAGCGCGTCTACCGCATGCGCTGCGTGGAGGCCTGGTCCATGGTGATTCCGTGGCTGGGCTTCCCCCTGGGCAAGCTGCTCGAGCGCGTGGAGCCCACCAGCCAGGCGAAGTACGTGGCCTTCACCACGCTGCAGGACCCGGAGCAGATGCCTGGCCAGCGCCGCTCCACGCTGGACTGGCCCTACGTCGAGGGCCTTCGCCTGGACGAGGCCCTGCACCCGCTGACGCTGATGGCGACGGGGCTCTACGGGCGGCAACTGCCCAACCAGAACGGCGCCCCGCTGCGGCTGGTGGTGCCCTGGAAGTACGGCTTCAAGGGCATCAAGTCCATCGTCCGAATCTCGCTCACCCGCGAGGAGCCGCCCACCACCTGGAACCTCGCCGCGCCGGGCGAGTACGGCTTCTACGCCAACGTGAATCCCGCCGTGTCCCACCCTCGCTGGAGCCAGGCCACCGAGCGCCGCATCGGCGACCTCGAGCGCCGTCCCACGCTGCCCTTCAACGGCTACGCGGATCAGGTGGCGCACCTGTACAGCGGCATGGACCTGCGAAAGAGCTACTGAGCCATGGCCTCGCCTCCGCGTCCCTGGCTCAACCCCGCCCTCGCCGTGGGCGGCCTCTCGCCGCTGGTGATGCTGGCCGTGCAGGGCCCCCGGGGCGATTTGGGGCCCAACGCGATTGAGGCCGCGCTCCACCAGACGGGCCTGCTCGCGCTGGTGCTGCTGCTGGCCTCGCTGGCCTGCACGCCGCTGCGGCTCGTCTTCAAGTGGACCTGGCCCGCGCGCGTGCGCCGCACCCTGGGCCTGCTGGCCTTCACCTACGCGGCGGCGCACTTCCTCGTGTACGCGGTGTTGGATCAGGGACTGGCGCTCGGCGCGATTCTCGAGGACCTCGGCAAGCGGCCCTTCATCACCGTGGGCTTCCTCGCCCTGGTGCTGCTGACGCCGCTGGCCGTCACCTCCACGAATGCGTGGGTGCGCCGGCTGGGCTTCCCCCGCTGGCAGCGCCTGCACCGGCTGGCCTACGTGGCCGCGGTGCTGGGCGTGGTGCACTTCGTGTGGCGCGTGAAGAAGGACGTCACCGAGCCGGCCCTCTACGGCGCGGTGCTGGCGCTGCTCTTCGCCATCCGCGGAGCGGAGGCCCTGAAGAAGAAACGCCGGGCCCGTGCCGCGGTGGCGGCCCGGAACCCGGCGTCGTAGCCGCTGGCGCGGCGGGGACTACTTCCGCGGCAGCGGGAGGATGGTGTCCACCAGCGTCATGAGCTGTGCGCAGCTCACCGGCTTGCGGACGAAGGCGCTGATGCCGGCCTTCTGACCCAGGGCGCGCACCTCCGCCACGTTCGGATCACCCGTCATCATCAGGATGGGCACCTTGGACAGCTTCGCGTTGGCGCTGGCGCGAATCTGCGCCGCGAAGTCCGCGCCGTTCATCCCGTCCATGTGGAAGTCGGTGAGGATGAGGTCCACCGGGCCCGACTCGGCCACCTTCAGTCCCTCTTCGGCGGACTCCGCCTCCAGGAACTCGAAGCTGCGGGCCATGAGGTAGATCTTCAGCAGGGTCCGGATGGAGCGGCTGTCGTCCACCAGCAGGACGCGCTGAGGCGCGGTTCCCGCGGCAGGGCGCGCGCCCAGGGGTCGGGTCGTCTCCGTCGTGGTGCGATTGGGTACGGGCTCTGGAGAGGGGAGGGTTCCGGCCTTCATCGGATCATCAACCTCAGGTGGGGCTGTTCCCCTGAAAACTTTGTCATGTTGACGGAAGGACAGGAGGAAGTCAAAGCGTTGGTACTCAAGGGACTTCCAGAACGAAGGACTGGCTCTCGTCGGGAGGAAGGCCCACGCCCGGGGCAATAGCGGGGTCCATTTCATTGGGAACCCGCCACGTCTGGCCGGTGGATTGGATCAGTACCAGGGTATAGCGGCCCTTGGGCATCTCCTTGAGCTGGACGGGGGCGGCGGGGTTGCTGGCGTCCAGCGCGAGCGGTCGTACCACCACCTGTAGCTCAGGCAGGATGACGGGCGTCATCCGCGGGTTGCCCGCCTCATCCGTGAGGGCGGCGATGGGGCCGTCCGGAATCAGGCCCGCGGCGAGCACCACCAGGTCCGGCTTGCCGTCCACGACGCCATCCGCGCGCGGGTGGTCGATGCCGGGGTCGTCCAGCACGCCATTGCGGTCCACGTCGTTCTCCTCCGTGAGGCCGGCTGCGTCCGCCAGCTTGCGCACCACCACGCGCGGCCACAGGTCCGGCACGCCATCCTTGTTGGCATCGTCCGGCCTGCCGTCGCGGTCGGCGTCCACGTAGCTGACCAGGAAGCCGGGAGGGCGCTGATCCACGGCGCCGGCCTGGAGGGCCGCGCGCTGCAGGCGCAGCACCTTCGGGGTGCTCCCCACCACGCGGTCCGGCGCCGTCACCGTGAAGGCGGGCCTGTCCAACGGCACCCGGGCCGTGTCGGAGAAGCTCACGGAGACGCCGGTGAGGGGCTGGGGCTGTCCGTCCGCGTCCGCGGTGACTTCCAGCGTGAGGGGCACGCCGGTGCTGGGGTGCACCGCGGCGCCGCCCACGTCGCCCGCGTTGGGCTCGCTGGTGACGCCGTACCAGGGGATGAAGTCCGGCACGTGGCACGGCTGCACCGGGTTGGCGCCGCAGGTGTCCGCGTCGATGAAGCCGCGCAGCAGGTAGCTCCCCGGGGACACCAGGCTGAAGGTGAAGGGCGCGGTGAAGGGGCCGGGCAGGGTGTTCCCGGCGGCCCCGAACAGCTGCGCCGCGGGGACGACGGTGAAGGCGATGGGGCGGCCCGTGCCCTGCGGCGGAGGGGGACGCGCGGCGTCGTAGAGGAGCACCACGGCGTTGCCCCGCGCGGTGGAGTTGACCACCAGGTTTCCCTCGATGCGGGCGGTGCGGGTGTTCTGCCGGCCGTCCGCGGTGGGGACGATGGGCGGAGCCTCGCAGCCGAGCCCGAGCAGGGAGGTGAAGGCGAGGCCACCCAGGGCCTTCGTCCAGGACAGCAGGGGGCGCTTCATGGAGTCACCGTCAGGGTCGCGTACACGCGCCGCTCGATGCGATTGCCGAAGGGATGCTGGGCGTGCGAGCCGCCCAGGTGGCTGCCCACCAGCGCGACGTCCACGGTGTTCTTCACGGCCTCGTAGCCTACCCGCGCGTTGATGACGGCATGGGCCGACAGGGGGTTGGGCACCAGCTCGATGAGGGTGGGGTCCGCCGCGGCGGGCTCGCGCTCAATCCAGGTGCTGGCCGTGGTGAAGGCCGCGTCCACGCCGAACTCCAGGTCCGCCTTGGTGCGGTAGGTGACGCCGCCGTACAGCTTGAACTGGGGCGCCTGGCTGCACGGGCCGCACTGCGCCTTCTCCTCGCTGTCCGACGTGACGTTCTGGAAGGCGGCGCTCAGCTTCAGGCCCAGGCCGTCCACCGGCGCCATGTTGACGCCGGCCTCCACGCCGCGCGCGGTGTAGACGGAGTCCTCGTTCTGGAAGCGCGAGATGCCGAGCAGGTACGAGCCCGTCTCGGCGTCATAGGACTCACCGGCGGGCAGCCGCTGCACCGCGGACAGGCCGATGAGGTCCCTCACCGTGTTCTGGTAGAGGGCCACGTCCCAGTCGACGCCCACCTCCGCGGCCTCGCCGCGCCAGCCCAGCTCGAAGGCCGTGAGGCGCTCGGCACGCAGCGTCGTGCTGCCGGTGGTGAGCGCGCTCGCGCCGTTGACGCCCGGCACGGGCACGGGGATGCGGGTGTAGCTCTCCAGGAAGGTGGGCTCGCGGAAGGCGGACGCCGCGCTGGCGCGGAAGGCGTGGCCCTCGAAGGGCAGGAACAGCGCGGACACGCGCGGCGAGTGCGCCAGGCCCGGGCTGCCGTTGTCCAGCAGCGGGTGCCGGTCCACGCGGTAGCTGGCGACGAGCCGCAGGGGCTCCACCAGCTGCCACTCGTCCTGGATGAAGGCGGCGGCGTGGACCTCCTGGCGCAGCGGGCCCAGGTAGTTCCAGGCCACGCGCTTGAGGCGGCCCTCCACGCCCACGTTGAGCTGGTGGATGCCGCCCAGGTCGAAGGCGCGGGCGAAGAGCAGCTCCGCGTTGAAGAGGTTGGAGCTGATGGTGGTGCCCAGCGAGCGCTGGCCGATGGCCTCGTACTGCGGCCCCGCGTCCCCGGAGATGTGGTTCCAGAACGTCTTCAGCTTGAGCGGCCCCACCTCCACGTCGCCCTTGGCGTAGGCGTTGACGCCGTCCATGAAGTAGTTGCGCAAGAGGCCCAGCGGATAGATTTCCGTGGTGTAGCGGTGCACGCCGCCGGACAGGCCCACCTGGCGCCCTTCATTGAAGGTGTACACGGTGGACAGCGTGGCGCGCGCTCCGCGGATGCCGATGTCCGGATCCGGGTCCTTCAGCTCCATGTCCGGCCGACCGCTGGCGAAGTCGCGGCTCCACTTGTCCGCCTGCGAGTACGCCACCGCCGCGCGGTAGCGCAGCGCGCCCGAGCTGCCGTGGCTGAGGAACGAGCCGGCCACGGTGTTGCCGGTGCCGCCGGTGGCGGTGAAGCGCGCGCGCGGGCCGCTGCCGGGGGACTGGGTGATGATGTTGATGACGCCCAGCATGGCGTTGGCGCCGTACAGCGCGCTGCCCGGGCCGCGGATGACCTCGATGCGCTCGATTTCCTCCAGGCCGATGGGGATGGAGGACCACAGCGTCAGGCCGAGGAAGTCCTGGTACTCCGTGCGGCCGTCCACCAGCACCAGCACCTTGTTGGCGATGCGCTGGTTGAAGCCGCGCAGGGACACGTTGGCGCTGCCCACGCCCAGCGACATGACGTCCGCGCCCGGCACGCGCCGCAGCAGCTCCGGCAGGCTGGTGGCGCCGGACAGGCGGATGTCCTCGGCGGTGATGACGGTGGTGGCGTTGGGCGCCTCCAGCGAGGACTGGGCACGGCGGCTCGCCGTCACCACGCGCTCCTCGTAAGGCACCGCGCCCTCGTCCATTGCGACGGCCTCCGCGCCGCTGGACTGCGCCGACACCGTGGGGGTGGGGGCGGCGGCGGTGGAGGTGCCGGGCGAGGGCATGGACTCGGCGCGCTCAATCGCCTTCTCCAGCCGCTCCAGCAGCACGCCCAGCTGCTGCTGCGCCTGGATGCTGGCGGGCGGCGGCGGCATGGGCAGCGCGGACTTGTCCTCGGGCGAGGCGGACGCGGTGGCGTCGCCGCCGGCCTTCAGCTTCTCCTCCAGGGCCGCCACGGTGGCCACCACCGAGCCGGAGTCCGGCGGGTTCATGGCGAGGTAGCGCTGGTACGCGTCCAGCGCCTCCGTCAGCCGGCCGGCGTCATGGTACGCGCGGGCGATGTTGTAGAGGACGTTGGCGTGCGGCTTGATGGCGTACGCGGCCTCCAGCTCGGCGATGCCCTGGTCATACTGCTTCTGGGCAATGAGGCTCATGCCGTTGCGGAAGTGGCGGCGCGCTTCCAGGCGTGCGTCCGCCAGGGCCTCCCCCGCGCAGAGACACAACGCGAGGAGGCCCGCTCGTTTGAGGGCTGTGGGGGTTTTCACTGGTACGGGTCGTCCTTGTAGGGCGAGGAGCCCGAAGCCTTGCCTGGCTTCGTGGTCGCCTTCTTCTTCGGCTGGAGCTTCTGCGTATGGCGCGCCTCGGGGCCCTCACCCTTGGCGACGACGGTGACGCGGCTGTAGCCCTCCAGGCTGAAGGTCAGCTGCGCGCTGGCGCGGCCACCCTCTTCCGGGGCTACCTCGAGGTTCAGGGGCGTCGGCCCCATGTCCTGGCCCAGGTACGTCACCCGCGCGCCGCTCGGCTCGCTGGCGATCAGGAACCGCACCGGCTTGACGGGGGAGGGGGACAGCGGCGCCAGGGCCAGCTCGTCGTCGTCGGCGCCCAGGCTGGTGCCCGGCGAGGCCGCCGCGGCCCGCGCGGGGGCGGGGACGGGGGCCTCGGAGGAGGGGAGCTGCCCTGTGGACGGGGCGAGCGGCAGGGGCGTCGGGGTGGTGGGGCGGAACGCCAGGAACGCGGCCACGCCGAGGCCCAGGAGCAGCGAGCCCGCGAAGAGGCCGATGGCCAGCGGACGCCGCGACGGCTTCGTGGGCGTCTCCTCCACGGAGATGTCCAGCGCCATGGTGCTGGGGCCGGAGCCGGTGGCGCCGTAGGGGCCGCTGATGGGGCCGCTGCTGGCGATTCGCGGGCCGCTGAAGACGCCGCTGACGCCGATGGACGAGGCCACGCGGCGCATGGCCTCCAGCACCTCGTCCATGGACTGGTAGCGCTCCACGGGAAGCTTGGCGAGGCACTTCATCACCAGCGCTTCGACTTCGGCGGGCACGGTGTGGCTGGGCCAGATGGCGCCGAAGGCGGGCGGGGCCTCGTTGATGTGCTTCACGATGACGTCGATGCTCTGCGACGCCAGGAAGGGCGGCCGGCCCATCAGCATCTGATAGAGCACCACGCCCATGCTGTACACGTCGCTGCGCGGGTCGGCGACGTTGCGCGCCTGCTCCGGCGCCATGTACTGCGGCGAGCCGAGGATGATGCCGGCCTGCGTGAGCGACGTGTCCTGGGGAATGGGGCCGGAGTCGGCGATGAAGGACTTCACCAGGCCGAAGTCCAGCACCTTCACCACGTCATGGTCCGTCTCCTGGTTGAGGACCATGACGTTGGCGGGCTTGAGGTCGCGGTGGATGAGGCCCACCCGGTGCGCCTCGCGCAGCGAGCGCGCAATCTGCTGGTTGATGTTGAGCGCGCGCGCCCACGGCAGCGGACCCACCTGGGTGAGGAGCTGGCCGAGCGTCAGCCCCTCCAGGTACTCCATGGCGATGTAGTAGATGCCGTCGTCCGTCTTGCCGTAGTCGATGACGGTGACGGTGTTGGGGTGGCGCAGCTTCGCGGTGACGCTGGCCTCCAGGAAGAAGCGCTTCTGGAACCCCGGGTCCTTCCCCTCGCCGTACTGCGGATTCAGGACCTTGAGCGCGACCAGCCGGTCCAGCGGTGCCTGCATCGCCTTGTAGACGCGGCCCATGCCGCCGGCACCGAGGGTCTCCAGGATGCGGAAACGCTCGTTGAGGACCCGTCCAAGCAGCGGATCCTCCATCTCTGGGGGGGCGCCATTCGTCGGGGCGTTGCTTTCGATCATGTCTGCCCCCGCCGACCGGGAAGGCACTCGACATTCCGGTCGAACATGCGCGCCGATGCTAACACTGCAATCCGCTACTCCCCAAGCGACCTGCCAGGTTGCCGCAGTGCGCCAAAGGCCGAGATTCCGGCTCCGGAGGAGCAAAGTCCGGCAGCCAACACCGTTGGTGCAAGGCGGACCTGTCCGTGGGGCAATGGTCGGGGAGGGGAGGCCCGCGTAGACGGCGCTGGAAGGGGGTGGCCATGAAGGTCTTCCGCGCGGTGATGGTGGTGTCGCTGGGGCTGGCGGCGTCCGGGTGCTCGGACACGAGCTGCAAGGACGCATGTGACAGGTTGTCCCAGTGTGGCTTCCAGTCGTCCGGGCTCTCGTGCAGCGACTCCTGTGATGACCTGGACCGGGAGTGCGCGGCGTGCATCAACGATGACTGGCAGTGCAACGAGCTGGAGGAGGCGTGCTCCGCGCGCTGCTTCAACATCATCATCGACTGAGCCCGCCTGCCTGCTCTCGGGCGGACGGTCCGGAGCGGGCGCGGTAGGTTGCGGTCCATGAACGCCCGCCTGTCCGAGCTGCTCTCCTCCGCGCCGCCCTACCCCCGGCGGGTGGTGTGCATGACCGAGGAAACGACGGAGGTGCTCTACCGTATCGGCGCCGGGGACCTGGTCGTCGGCGTGTCCGGCTTCACGGTGCGCCCGCCGGAGGCCCGCAAGAAGCCGCGCGTCTCGTCGTTCCTGGACGCGAACTTCGAGCGCATCCTCGAGCTGAAGCCGGACCTGGTGCTGGGGTTCTCGGACCTGCAGGCGGACCTGGGCCGCGAGCTGTGCAAGCGCGGCGTGCCCGTGTACCTGTTCAACCAGCGCTCCGTCGCGGAGATATTGCAGTCGGTGCGGCTGACGGGCGCGCTGGTGGGCCGTGCGGAGGACGCGGCGCGGCTGGCCGACGAGCTGACGGCGAACCTGGAGCGTCACGCCGAGGCGGCGGACCGGCTGCCGCGCCGGCCCCGCATCTTCTTCGAGGAGTGGCACGAGCCGCTCATCTCCAGCATCCGCTGGGTCTCCGAGCTGGTGGAGCTGGCGGGCGGCGAGGACGTGTGCCGCGAGTCGCGCGCGTCGCATGGCGCGAAGGGCCGCATCTTCGAGCCGGAGGAGGTGGCGAGGCGCAACCCGGACGCCGTCATCGCGAGCTGGTGCGGGCGCAAGGCGAAGCGGGAGAAGATTGCCTCCCGCCCGGGCTGGGGCGAGGTGCGCGCGGTGGTGGACGACCAGCTCTACGAGGTGAGGAGCAGCTACATCCTCCAGCCGGGCCCGGCCGCGCTGTCGGACGGGGTGGAGCAGCTCGCGCGAATCGTCGCGGCGGTGGCGCGCGGCGAGAAGCTGCCCGAGCAGCGCAAGGGAGACCTGCGAAGCGCGCTGTGACGGGCCGCTGACCGGTCCGGTCAGAAGTCGCTGATGCGGTCCGCCAGGTTCGAGTGCTCGACGAAGGCGTTGACGTTGCCCTGGATGGTGGCGATGCGCCGGTTGCGCTCCACCTCGGCGGTGTCCACGGTGTCGACCTTGTTCCACTGGCGCAGCACCGCCTCCTCGGCCTCCGGAATGGCGCGGCCGTAGGTGGCGGAGAAGTAGAACATGGCGCGCGCCACGTTGCCCTTGTGCGAGTCGGGCGGCTCGAACACCGTGCGGCCCTGGGCGTCCGTGCCGAGCTTCGCTCCGCCCTGGCTCCACTTCACGTTCACCACCTGGCCGAAGGGGAAGTTGCCCCGCCGGGCGTTGGCCTTGCTGTCGGTGGGGAAGAGGTGGTGCAGGTCGCTCTTGGCGTCCCCGGTGGCGCCCTTGGACTGGGGCCACGTGTGCTCCACGTTCATGTCCGTGTTCTTCGGAATCTTGCCGCCGGGAATCTCCCGGTCCGTGTAGACGCAGCGCACGTTGCCGTCCACCACGTCCAGGCTCTCGAAGATGTGGCGCCGGGCCGCGTCGTAGCTGACCGCGTTCTTGTCCGCGGAGGACGCCTTCACGGCCTTCAGCAGCGCCGCGTCGCGCAGCCCCTGGAACGGGTCTTCCGCGGGAGACGGCGGTGGGGACACCGGCGCGAAGAGGGAGCCGAGCCGCGCGAGCATGGACGGATCCACTCCATCCATCCGGAAGCGCGAGACCGCCGGCCCGGCCGCGCCGCGAGCCTCGGCGACCGGGGCCGGTGCGCGGGCCGTTCCTTCCCGGGCCGTGGACGTGGAGGGCGAGCGGGGCAGGGCGCGGTGGAGGCTGGCGGCGGTGACGCTCATGCCGACGTTATCGGCCGGAGCCCGTCAAGGGTTGCGTACAATGTAGGTCTGTGACGTGAACGCGACCTCGCCAGGCGTTTCCGCGCCTGATTTCAGGCACTTCCAGCGCCACGCCAACGCCCGTTCCGTGGCGGGAGGGAGGTAGCCCGTGCGGGTCATGCGGTCCACCTTGGCGCTCCCCGTGCGTGCCAGGATGCTCCCGTGCACCTCCCGCTGCTCGCCCTGCTCGTCGCACGCCTCGCCGTGGCCTCACCCCAGGCGACGGCGGCACCCGCGCCTCCAGTCTCCCCGAACGGCGACTCACGGGAGGACGCTCAGCGCGAGCAGGGTAACTTCGAGGAGGCCTTGATTGCCCGGGCCCTGGAACAGCAGGGCCTCACGGTGGAGCCCGAGCCCGAGGGCAAGGTGCTGGAGGCGGTGCTCGTCGCCACCGAGGACGTGGTAGCCGAGACGGACCCGTACCCGGACTTCCTCAACATCTTCCACATCCGCACCCGGGAGGAGGTCGTCCGCCGGGAGTCGTTGCTCCAGCCCGGTCAGCCGTACTCGGCCGCGCTCGTGGAGGAGACGGCCCGCAACATGCGCACGCTGCGCCTCTTCTCCGTGGTGCGACTCGTTCCGGTGAAGGGCCGCGCGCCCGGCACCGTGGCGCTGCTCGTCGTCACCAAGGACATCTGGTCGCTGCGGCTCAACAGCGACTTCTCCGCGGTGGGCTCGCTCCTCCAGTACCTGCGGCTGCAGGGGACGGAGCAGAACTTCCTCGGCCGGGGGAAGAAGCTGGCGCTGGACTTCACCCTGCGGCTGGACACGCTCAGCTTCGGGCAGAGCTACACGGACCCGCGCGTGCTGGGCAGCCGCTGGTCCCTCAGTGAGTCCGCTGCCCTCATCGTCGGCCGCGAGAGTGGCCGGCCCGAGGGCTCACGCGGCAGCCTCTCCCTCAGCCGGCCCCTGTACTCGCTGGCCACGCCGTGGAGCACCAGCACGTCCGTGGCGTGGAACGTGGAGACCAACCGCGTCTACCGCGGCGCGGACATCTGGCAGCTCCCCTTTCCGGACGGGCCGGCGGTGCCCTACGTCTACGAGACGGAGGAGGTGGCCGGCGGCGTCTCGTACACGCGCTCGTACGGGGCGCGCTACAAGTGGAACGTGGGCGGCACGCTGGGCGCGTACCACTACGCCTATGACCCGCCTGCCGCGTCCATGTTGAGCGACGAGCAGCTCGACTGGTTCCGCCGCAACTACCTGCCGCGCGAGGAGGACGCGGGCTACGCCTCCCTGTCCCTGCGCGCCTTCGAGGCCCGCTACGAGGTGATGCGCGACGTGGACTCGTACGCGCTCTCCGAGGACTTCCAGATGGGGCACTGGGTGTCCGCCACGGTGCGCTACGCGCCTCCCGTCTTCGGCTCTGCGTCGCACTTCGCGGAGCTCGGCCTGGCCGCGCGCTACCGGCTGCGCCTGGGCGAGGCCCTCACCACCGTCTCCGCCGCGGGCGCCATCCGCCGGCAGCTGGGGGAGGACGCGGGGTGGAACAACCGGCGCTGGGCCACGGAGCTGGTGCAGGTGTCCCCCAAGGTGCTCGGTGGCCGCTTCGTGGCGCGCGGGCTGCTGGATGTGAATATCGACGACCTGTTCGACCGGATTACCCTGCTGGGCGGCGGCAACGGGCTGCGCGGCGCGGGGGTGGACGCGTACTCCGGCAAGCGGCTGCTGCTGGTCAACGTGGAGTACCGCACCGCGCCGGTCGTCGTGCAGACGGTGCACCTGGGCGGGGTGCTCTTCTTCGACTCGGGCAGCGCCTTCGATGACAGGCCGGACATGGTGCACACGGTGGGCGTGGGCCTGCGGCTGCTGTTCCCCCAGTTCAACGTCGTCCCGTTCCGCATCGACTTCGGCTACGTCCTCAACGACGAACGCCCGCCCGTGGGCAGCCGCTTCTCGTTCGCCGGGGGACAGCTCACCGACTCGCGGCCCGGCTTCCTGGACTCGCCGCTGTAGCCGCCCGCTCCGGAGCCGCCGCTGGACTCACGGCGGCTCGACGCGCAGCAGCTCGCGGAACAGCACCTCCGCCACGTCGCGGAACAGCTCCCCCGAGGCAAGAAGCCCGCCGCAGTGGTGCGGCTCGCGCGCCAGCGTCAGCGCCACCGCCTTGCCGAGCACCGCGTCCCAGAAGGGCTCCGAGCCCTCCGGCAGGAGGAACTCGCGGACGATGCTCTTCGGCCACGGTAGCACCGTCGTCGGGTCCGCGTCGCTCAGCGACGTGAAGCAGTCCAGGTCCACGTCCAGCAGCACCTGGGACGCGGCCTCCAGCACGTCCCGCACCGCGTCACCCGGAGCGGGGTGGTTCCACGCCTCGGCGGCCCGGTCCACCGTGGACACCGTCACCAGCCGGTGCGCGCGGCCCCGCGTGTCCACGTACGTGTCCCCGGCGAACGAGCCTCGCGGCCGCGTCCGGGCCACCAGCAGCGCGTCCCCCACCAGCCCCGCCTCCATGGCCGCGAGGATGTGGTCGTAGTTGCGCACGTCCAGGGACCAGCGCGCGTGCTCGTCCAGCGCGCGCAGCCCCGCCGAGCGGTCCGGCACCGCCTCGGGCCTGCGAGGCACCACCACGTCCAGGTGCCGGTCCAGCGACACCAGCAGGGCGGGGGGGCCGGACTCCCCCAGCGCGAAGGCCCAGGAGGGCAGGGCGAGCCGGTGAGGGTCGAAGATGTACGCGTCCCGCGGACCCCGTCCACCGCCCAGCCCCAGCCGGATGACCCCGGCCAGCCGGAGGTGGCGCAGGGCGTCGTCTTCCGTATCCATGACCTCGGGAATCCTCTTGCCCGCCCGGCGTTTGCTCCGGCCGCGTGGCGGCCGAGTGTAGGCTTCCCCGCACCTTTCCGTGAAAGGAGACCCGCCCACCGCGGGTATTCGACCAAACATGCGCCAGGTCCTCACCGCAGCGCTCTTCTTCGCGAGCACCCCCGTCTTCGCCCAGGAGCTGAAGCCCCCACCCATGTCCCAGACGCAGCGCAAGTCAGACCCCTTCCTGCGCCAGTTCTCCGAGACGCGTCGCTTCATGAGCGGCCGCCCCACGGGCGTGCGCATCGCCCCCGACGAGAAGTCCGTCTTCTTCCTGCGCACCAGCCCCACCTCCAACGTCCAGATGCTCTACGCGTTCGACGTGGAGTCCGGGCAGGCGAAGGAGCTGCTCACCCCCGAGGCCATCCTCAAGGGCGCGGAGGAGACGCTCACCCCCGAGGAGAAGGCCCGCCGTGAGCGCATGCGCGTCAGCGCCCGGGGCTTCACTGGCTATCAATTCTCCGAGGACGGCACCCGCCTCCTCGTCCCCCTGTCCGGCCGCCTCTACGTGGTGGAGCGCGCCAGCGGCAAGGTGACGGAGCTGAAGACGGGCCCCGGGACGCTGGACCCCAAGTTCTCCCCGGACGGCAAGCAGGTGGGCTACGTGCGCGAGCACGACGTCTACCGCATCGACATCGCCACCAATAAGGAGGTGCGCGTCACCCAGGGCGGCACCGCCGCGAAGACGCACGGCCTGGCCGAGTTCGTCGCCCAGGAGGAGATGAGCCGCTTCTCCGGCTACTGGTGGGGCCCGGACGCGAAGGCCTTCGCCTACACCGAGTCCGACACCTCCGGCGTGGAGAAGCTCACCATCGTCGACGTCATGCACCCCGAGAAGGGCGGCGAGGACTTCGCGTACCCGCGCCCGGGCAAGGCCAACGCCAAGGTGCGGCTGGGCGTCATCCCCGCCGCTGGCGGCAAGACGACGTGGGTGAGCTGGGACGCGGAGAAGTACCCGTACCTCGCCACCGTGGCGTGGCCCAAGGCCGGCCCGCTCAGCATCCTCGTGCAGAACCGCACCCAGACGGAGCAGAAGCTCCTCGCGGTGGACCCGAAGAACGGCAAGACGCGCGAGCTGCTCACCGAGAAGGACGACGCCTGGCTCAACCTGGAGCAGGACTTCCCGCTGTGGCTGGAGGATGGCAGCGGCTTCCTCTGGTACACCGAGCGCAACGGCGGCCCCGAGGTGGAGCTGCGCAAGGCGGATGGCTCGCTGGAGCGCAGCCTGGTGAAGCCGGACGCGGGCTACCGGATGCTGGCGCGCTTCGTCCAGAAGGACCGCACCCTCTACTTCAACGGCGGCCCCACGCCTCCGGAGAGCTACCTGTGGCGCGTGAAGGACGGCGGCGCCCCGGAGAAGGTCTCCAGCGGCGCCACCGGTCCCGGCGTCGAGGGGGGCTCCGTCTCCAAGAATGGCGGGCTGGTGGTGCTCAACGCCTCGGGCCCCAAGTCGATGACGAAAATCAGCGTGCTGCGCGGGGACGGCACCCGCGTGGGCGAGCTGCCTGAAATCGCCCAGGAGCCGCCCTTCACGCCCAACGTGGAGGTGCGCCAGGTGGGCCCCCGGAAGTTCTGGGCCTCCATCACCCGCCCGCGCGACTTCAAGAAGGGCCAGAAGCTGCCCGTCATCGTCGAGGTGTACGGCGGCCCCACCACCACCGTCGTCTACCAGAGCATGGCCGCCCACCTGATGGCGCAGTGGATGGCGGACCAGGGCTTCCTCGTCGTGAAGTTCGACGGCCGCGGCACCCCGCTGCGCGGCGCCGCCTGGGAGCGCGAGGTGCGGTACGACTTCGCAGGCGTCACCATTGAAGACCAGGCCGCCGCCATCCAGGAGCTGGCGAAGGAGCTGCCCGAAGTCGACCTCAACCGCGTGGGCATCTCCGGCTGGAGCTTCGGCGGCTACATGTCCGCCCTGGCCGTCCTCAAGCGCCCGGACGTCTTCAAGGCCGCGGTGGCCGGCGCCCCGGTGGTGGACTGGCTCGACTACGACACCCACTACACCGAGCGCTACCTGGGCATCCCCCAGGAGCACCCCGAGGCGTACGAGAAGAGCTCGCTGCTCACCTACGCGAAGCAGGACAAGCCCATGGGCAAGCTGCTGCTCATCCACGGCACCGCCGACGACAACGTCTACTTCTTCCACACGCTCAAGCTGTCGGACGCGCTCTTCCGCGCCGGCAAGCCGCATGACTTGCTGCCCCTGAGCGGCCTGACGCACATGGTGCCGGACCCCGTCGTCACCGAGCGCCAGTGGGAGCGCGTCATGGACCACTTCAAGCGCAACCTGTAGCCCGCGCGCTTCGAAGGCACTGCTGGAAAAGCGGAAGCCCGGTCCCCTGTTTCAAGGGGGGCCGGGCTTCTCTTTCATCGGCCAGTCCTGAGGGAGTGGCTGACGGACGCGTTACCCCGCGGCGCGGACGTTCTGCGCCTGCAGGCCCTTGGGGCCGCGGGTGACCTCGAACTCCACCTTCTGGCCCTCGGCCAGGGTGCGGAAGCCATCCATGTTGATGGCGGAGTGGTGGCAGAACACGTCCTCACCGCCGCCGTCCTGGGTGATGAAACCGAAGCCCTTCGCGTCGTTGAACCACTTCACGGTACCGGTTGCCATTGCACTTCCTCAGTCTTGCGGGGCGGCGTGGTGGAGAGCCGCCCGTTCTTCCCGCCCCCCGACTACCGGGAGACACTCGTCTTTGTAGTGAAACGGCCGACTGGAAGTCCAGCCGGCCGCCCGAAATGCCCGAGTTGCAATGAACCCGGGCCTCGTCATCTCAAGACTGTTCGCGGGAAGCCGCGTCGCGTCAGACCTCGAGGAGCAGCCGCTCGGGGTCCTCGATGCACTCCTTGATGCGCACGAGGAACTGCACCGCCTCGCGGCCGTCCACCAGGCGGTGGTCGTACGTGAGGGCGACGAACATGATGGGGCGGATGACGACCTGACCGTCGCGCGCCACCGGCCGGTCGACGATGTTGTGCATGCCCAGGATGCCCGTCTGCGGCGGGTTGAGGATGGGCGTGGACAGCATGGAGCCGAAGATGCCGCCGTTGGTAATGGTGAAGGTGCCGCCCTGCAGGTCCGCCAGGCCCAGCTTGTCGCTGCGGGCGCGGGTGCCGAGCTCGCCGACCGTCTTCTCCAGGTCCGCCAGCCCCAGCTTGTCCGCGTTGCGCACCACCGGCACCACCAGGCCGCGGCTGCCGCTCACCGCCACGCCGATGTCGTAGTAGTGCTTGAAGATGACGTCCTCGCCGTCAATCTCCGCGTTGATTTGCGGGAAGGCCTTGAGGGCCTCGACGGCGGCGCGGATGAAGAAGCTCATGAAGCCCAGCTTCACGCCGTGCTTCGCCTGGAACTTCTCGTTGTACTTCTTGCGCAGGGCCATCACCTCGCCCATGTCCACCTCGTTGAAGGTGGTGAGCATGGCGGCGGTGGACTGCGCCTGGATGAGGCGCTCGGCCACGCGCTTGCGCAGCGGCGTCATGCGCACGCGCTCCTCGCGCGCGGCGTTGGGGCGCGGCCCGGACGGCATGGCCGGAGCGGCCGGCGCCTGCGCGGGCGTGGCCGGACGGTTGAGCTGACCGAGCACGTCGTCCTTGGTGATGCGGCCACCGGAGCCGCTGCCCTTCACCTGGGTGAGGTCGACCTGGTTCTCCTCGGCCACCTTGCGCGCGGTGGGCGTCATGCGCGCGTCCACCGCTGCCCCGGCGGGAGCCGCGGCGGCGGGAGCGGGCGCCTGCACCGGAGCGGGCGCGGCGGCGGCCGCGGGCTTCGCGGCCGAGGCCCCGGCACCCGAGGCGTCGATGAGTCCCAGCACCTCGCCCACGCGGACCTTGTCGCCCTCCTTGAAGGAGATGCTGGACAGGGAGCCGGCGGCGGGAGCGGGCACGTCGATGGTGACCTTGTCCGTCTCCAGGACGACGAGCGGCTCGTCCGCGGAGACCGCGTCACCCATCTTCTTGTTCCACTTTCCGACGACGGCCTCGGTGATGGACTCGCCCAGGGGGGGCACTTTCAGTTCAACGGCCATTCTTGGTCCCTCGGAAGATGGCTTCCTCGATGATGAGCTGCTGCTCGTATTCGTGAGTCTTGGGGAAGCCGGTGGCAGGGCTGGCGGCTTCCGCGCGCCCGATGTAGCCCAACTTCAGCGGCTGTTGCGAGCGCGTGGATGCCAGGTCGTGCAGGCGGGGGAACATGAAGTGCCAGCCGCCCGCGTTGCGCGGCTCCTCCTGCACCCAGAAGAGCTCCGCGAGCTTCGGCATCTTCGCCACGAGGCCCGCCAGCTCGTCGAAGGGGAACGGGTAGAGCTGCTCCAGCCGGACGATGGCGATGCTGTCGTCCTTGCGCTCGTCCCGTGCCTTCACCAGGTCGTAGTACACCTTGCCGCTGCACAGAATCAGCCGCGTCACGCCGGCCGGCGCCACCTTGTCCAGGATGACCTCCTGGAAGGTGCCCGTGGCCAATTCCTCCAGCTTGCTGGTGGCCTCCGGACGGCGCAGCACGCTCTTGGGCGACATGATGACCAGCGGCTTGCGCACGGGCCGAATCACCTGGCGGCGCAGCAGGTGGAAGATCTGCGCGGGCGTGGTGGGGTAGCAGACCTGGATGTTGTCCTCGGCGCACAGGTCCAGGAAGCGCTCCAGGCGCGCGCTGGAGTGCTCCGGGCCCTGGCCCTCGTAGCCGTGCGGCAGCAGCAGCGTGATTCCGCTGAGCCGGCGCCACTTGCTCTCCGCCGCGGCGATGAACTGGTCGATGATGATTTGAGCGCCGTTGACGAAGTCGCCGAACTGGGCCTCCCACGCCGTCAGGCCGTCCGGCACGTCCAGGCTGTAGCCGTACTCGAAGCCCAGCACGCCCATCTCCGACAGGGGGCTGTTGTGGATGTGGAAGCCGCCCTTGCCGGTGACGAACTGCCGCAGGGGCACGAACTCCTCACCCGTCTGGATGTCGTGCAGCACCGCGTGGCGGTGGCTGAAGGTGCCGCGCTCGCTGTCCTGGCCGGTGAGGCGGACGTTGTAGCCCTCGGCCAGCAGGGTGGCGTAGGCCAGCGACTCGCCCTCGCTCCACTGGAGCTCGCCGCTCTCCAGCATGCCCAGGCGCTTCTTGATGACGGTGCGCTCCACGTCGCGGTGGATGTTGAACCCCTCCGGCAGCGTGGACAGCCGCTTCAGGGCCTCGCACAGCGTGTCCTTCGCCACCGCCGTGGACACCTGGGGCGCGCTCTTCAGCGAGCCGCCCTGGTACGGCTTCCACAGGCCCTCCAGCGCGTTGGGCTCCTTGAACTGGCTCTCCTGGCGCGCGCGGGTGAGCGCCGCGTCGAAGTCCTGCTGGCAGCGCTGCTTGATGGTCTCGGACTCCTCCGCGGAGATGCGGCCCTTCTCCGCCAGCGCGGCGGCGTAGCGCGTGCGCACCGTGGGGTGCTTGCGGATGATGTCGTACATCGCCGGCTGGGTGAACGAGGGCTCGTCGCCCTCGTTGTGGCCGTAGCGGCGGTAGCAGATGAGGTCGATGACGACGTCGCTCTTGAAGGTCTGCCGGAACTCGGTGGCCAGGCGCGCCACGTGGACGCAGGCCTCCGGGTCGTCCCCATTCACGTGGAAGATGGGGATGTCCAGCAGCTGCGCAATCGCCGTGGCGTAGATGGACGAGCGCGAGTCGTGCGGGTCGGTGGTGAAGCCGACCTGGTTGTTGATGACGACGTGGACGGTGCCGCCGGTGGTGTAGCCCTTGAGGCCGGACAGGTTGAGCGTCTCGGGCACCACGCCCTGGCCGATGAAGGCGGCGTCGCCGTGGATGAGCAGGGGCATGACGCCGGTGCGCCCGGTGTCACCGCCGCGGTCCTGCTTGGCGCGCACGCGGCCCTCCACCACCGGATTGACGGCCTCCAGGTGGCTGGGGTTGAAGGCCAGCGACAGGTGCACGCTCTTGCCCTGGCGCGTGGTGCGGTCCGACGAGAAACCCATGTGGTACTTCACGTCGCCGCGGCCCAGGTAGGCCTTCGGGTCCTTCGGGCCGTCGAACTCGCTGAAGATCTGATCCGGCTTCTTGCCCAGGATGTTCGTCAGCACGTTGAGGCGGCCGCGGTGGGCCATGCCGATGACGATTTCCTTCAGGCCCATGCTGCTGCCGACCTCGGCGAGCGCGTCCAGCATGGGGATGAGCGACTCGCCGCCGTCGAGGCTGAAGCGCTTGGCGCCCACGTACTTGGTGTGGAGGAAGTGCTCGAAGCCCTCCGCGTAGGACAGCTGGGTGAGGATGTGGCGCTGGTCCTCCACCGAGAAGTCCGTGCTGTTCTCGGTGTGCTCCATGCGCTGCATCAGCCAGCGGCGCCGGCCGCTGTCGAGCATCTGCATGAACTCCACGCCGACGCTGCCGGTGTACGTGCGGTGCAGCCGGCCGAGCAGGTCTCCCAGGCGCACGCGCTGCTCGGGGAAGACGTTGTTGCACTCCACCGCCTGCTCGCGCTCGCGCGCGGAGAAGTGGCTGTCGTCCACCATGCCCACGTCCGCCACGTGGTCCAACGGGGGGCGCGGGCGGCCCAGCGGATCCAGCTTCGCGCGCAGGTGGCCGCGCAGGCGGAAGGCGGTGATGGTCTGGTCCACCTTCGACTGCAGCACCAGCACGTCGGTGGCCGGCGCGGCGGCGGCGGCGGGGGCCTGTGCGACATTCTGGGCGACGGCGGCGGCCTTGCCATTCGCCTTGCCAGGGGCGGGGGCCACCGGGGCCGCGGCCGCCTCCAGCAGCTTCGTGCTGAAGATGGGTCTGCCGGCGCCGTCATTGCGCTCGAAGACCTCGCGCCAGCTCACATCCACGCTGGCGGGATCCTCGAGATAGCGGGCGTAGAGCCCTTCGATGAAGTCGATGTTGGCGCCGGAAAGGAACGTGTCCTGGAAATTCGCCATGGCGGTGTCGTCTTTTACTGGGAAGGGCGCCCCGTTGGGGGTTTTTCGCCGCATCTTTGTTGAGCCCCCAAGGCAGGTCGGAGGCCTTCCCGCTCGGCGGGGAGCAGGTGGATTCATGCCCCACGTGAGCGCAACTTCACCCGGGCGGAATCCGTGCCTCCACCTGCGCATCTGTTCCGTCCTCCAACGTCCTCCAACCTCCCGCTGTCAGCCCGGGGCGCTGCCCGCCGTGGCGATGTAGGTCTGCCCTGTTTCCACCCCGGTGGCCCGCCCGGGTTTCGTCCCGCTCCGGCCGGTAGGAGTGGTAGAGAGCGCGTTCCCTCACTCCTTCAGACGAGGCTCCATGCTGCTCCAGGGCAAGAAGCTGCTCATCACCGGGGTGCTGACGCCCCAGTCCCTCGCCTACGGCATCGCCGAACACGCGCTGGAACAGGGCGCGGACATCCTCCTCACCGGGTTCGGCCGCGCGAAGTCGCTCACCGAGCGCAGCGCGAAGCGCCTGAAGCCCGGCCTGGAGGTGCTGGAGCTGGACGTCAGCAATCCCGCCCACTTCCCCGCGCTGACCGAGGCCCTGCGCCAGCGGTGGGACCGGGTGGATGGCGTCCTGCACTCCATCGCCTACGCCCCCGAGGACGCGCTCGGCGGCAACTTCCTCAACACCCCCTGGGAGAGCGTGCAGACGGCCTTCCGCATCTCCACCTTCTCCCTCAAGGAGCTGTCGGTGGCGTGTCTGCCTTTGATGACGAAGGGCGGCTCCATCGTCACGCTGGACTTCGACAACCGCGTCGCCTGGCCCATCTACGACTGGATGGGGGTGTGCAAGGCCGCCCTGGAGGCCACGGTGCGCTACCTCGCCCGTGACCTGGGCCCCAAGGGCATCCGCGTCAACGCGCTGGCGGCGGGCCCCCTGGCCACCATCGCCGCCAAGGGCATTCCGGGCTTCAAGTCGCTGGAGCAGGGCTGGAGCCGGCAGGCGCCGCTGGGCTGGAGCTCCAAGGACAGCCACGACATGGTGGCTCGCACCGCCTGCGCCCTCCTGTCCGACTGGCTGCCTTCCACCACGGGCGAAATGGTGCACGTGGACGGCGGCTACCACGCCATTGGCGCGCCGCCCGTGGACCCCTCGGCCGACGCCGCGGAGCCGCCCGCCAGCGCCTCGAAGCAGGCAACCGAGTAGGATTCTTCCCGAGCACCCCCCGGGCCCCGGGAATTGTCCTGGGGTCATCCGACACCTGCCCGCTCGGTACCATGCCGGGCCGGACCGCCCCGCTTTCTCCCGTGAGAGCGCTCACGGTAGAGTCCTGAACAGTCGCAGGGGCCTCCCGCACAGCGCGGGCCTGCGTAGGAGCCGCATCACAGTGACGACCCACAGCACCAACGTCTTGCTGGTGGATGACAGCCCGACGGTCCGCAACATCGTCAAGATCTACCTGATGAACCTCAAGGTCTCGACCGTCGAAGCGGACGATGCGACCCGGGCGCTCCAGATCCTCCGGCTCGTTCCCGTGAGCCTCGTCATCGCCGACATCAACATGCCCGGCATGGACGGCATCACCTTCGTGCGGGAGGTGCGCGCCAGCGCGATGCCCCAGGTGCGCTCGGTCCCCATCCTGCTGCTGACGGCGGAGAAGAACGCGGACCTGCGCCAGAAGGGCACCGAGGCCGGCGCCAACGCCTTCATCCAGAAGCCCGTGTCCCACCACGAATTGACGGAAACCGTCCGTCAGTTCCTCTCCAAGGCCTGATGCCGTGAGCCTGCCGTCCCTGCTGCTCGTCGACGACAGCGACGCGATTCTCGCGCTGGAGCGCGCAATCCTCTCCGGCCACTACACCATCCACACGGCCAGCAATGGCCGCGAGGCGCTGGAGAAGGTGGGCCGGCTGCACCCGGAGGCGGTGCTGCTGGACCTGTCCATGCCGGAGATGGACGGCGACGAGGTCCTCCAGCGGATGAAGGCGGACCCGGCCACCGCGCACATCCCCGTCATCATCATCTCCTCGGAGAAGTCGCGCGCCGAGGCGTGCCTGGGGCTGGGCGCCGAGGCCTTCCTGCCCAAGCCCTTCCGCGCGGACGAACTGCTGCACACCGTGGGCGAGTCGATGGCCAGCGCGCGGCGCCGGGCCCGGACGGGCTCGCTGCTGGTGCTGCGCGTGACGGTGGGCGAGCTGGAGTTCGCCATTCCCCTGGATGCCGTGCGCGAGGTGCTGCTGCACCCGGCGACGCGGCCGCTGCCCACGGGCCCCGCCTACCTGCGGGAGTACGTGGAGGTGCGGGGCAACGCGCTGTGCGTGCTGGACGTGGCGCGCCGCCTGGGCGTGGAGCACAAGCAGGTGCTCGTCGAGCGCATGCTGGTGGTCATCCAGGTGGAAGGCGTGGCGCTGGCGCTGGCCGTGGACACGGTGAAGGACCCGGAGGAGTACGCCGCGGCCGACGTGGACCGGCGCGAGCGCGTGGGCGGGGCCGACCATGGCCCGCTGCGCGAGGGGCTCATCGGCATGCTGCGGGCCGGCGGCCGCGCGCTGCCCATCCTCGACCCGAAGGTGTTCATCGCTCGCGGGCTGCTGCGGGAGCTGCCCTCCATGCTCGAGGCCGCGGAGGCCAGGCGGACCGCATGAGCGGCGGAGAGCTCGACCCGCGGCTGCTCACCCGCGCGCGGGAGGTGGTGGCCGCCATCACCGGCTTTCGCACCGACGCCATCGCCACCGAGGCGATGGAGCGCGTCATGCGGGCGGAGCTCACGCGCGGGCGCTCCGCGGGAGATCTGCTGAGCGAGCTGGTGCACCCGGTGTCCACCCTGTCCAGCACGCTGGTGCGCGCCATCCTGGTGGGGGAGACGTACTTCTTCCGCCAGCCGGAGCACTTCCGCTTCATCGCCCAGGTGGGCGTGCCCGCGGCGCTGCGCCGGGACGCCCTGGCCCTGCGCGCCTGGAGCGCGGGGTGCGCCACGGGCGAGGAGGCCTACTCGCTGGCCGCGTGCCTTCAGGCGTCGCTCCCCCACGGCTTCCCGGTGGAGGTGCTGGGCACGGACCTCAGTGAGGCCAGCCTGGAGGCGGCCCGCCGCGCCACCTACGGCACCTGGTCCCGCCGCGAGTCCGCGCCCCGGCTCTTCCCCCTGTACGTGGAGAGCGGTGAGCGCGAGGTCACCATCCTTCCCGTCGTCCGTCGCGTCACCTCCTTCGCCCAGGCCAACCTGCTGGCGCCGCTGCCCGAGCGGTTCGGCCGCTTCGACTTCATCCTCTGCCGCAACGTGCTCACCTACTTCACTCCCGCCGCGCGTGACGCGGCCATTACGCTGCTGTCGCGCACGCTCAACCCGGGCGGGCTGCTCTTCCTGGGTGCCGTGGAGGTGGACCGCGTCCCCTCCGGCATGGTGCGCGAGGGGCCTCCGGAGCTGCAGGCCTTCCGCCTCCTCGCCCCGGGCGAGTCCGCCAAGCCGCCCTCGCGCCAGCGCGCCGCCAACGAGGACGTTCGTGCCTCCGTGCCGGCCCGTCGCCCGGTGGCGCCGCCCGCGCCCGTCGCGGCCCGCGTCGTCGCCGCGCCGCCGCCCGTGCCCTCGCGGCTCCACCTGAATGCGCTGGAGCGCATCGAGGAGGGGGACGAGGCGGGCGCCATGGCCGTGCTGGAGGCGCTGGTCCGCCAGTCGCCAGACTATCTGCCGGGGCTGCTGGAGCTGGCCCTGCTGCGGGAGCGCTCCGGGTCTCGCGAGGCGGCCGTGCCGCTGATGCGGACCCTGCGCTCTCGCGCCGAGCGCCTCCCGCCCGACCAATTGGTGGACGGGCCCGAGGCGCTGCCGGCGCGTTTCTACCAGGCGTCCGCTGACGCCTACCTCAATCAGGGGCCGCTCGAATGAAGGTCACCCCGCGGACGATGGAAGAGGCCCAGGAGGTCGAGTCGCGCGAGCTGCTGGAACGGCGCGCATCCCGACTCAGAGACCAGGGCGAGGCGACCGTCGAGGAGTCGGTCCACTGGATTGCGGAGTTTCCCCTGGGCGAGGAGCGCTACGCGCTCTCCCTGGAGACGCTGCGCGCCGCGCTGCCGCTGAAGATGGTGACGCCGGTGCCGCTGTCCGCCCCGCACGTCGTGGGCGTGCTGCGCTTCCAGGGCCAGGTGCTGGCCGCGCTCAGCCTGGCGTCGCTGCTGGGCGGCCACGGCTGGCGGCAGGACCCGGCGGTGCTGCTGGTGGTGGACCGCGGTGACGGCGAGCTGTGCGCGCTGGACTGCGAGGCCATTCCCCGCCCCACCACGCTGCCCATGAGCACGGTGGAGGCCGCGCGCGTGCGCTCCGAGGGCGCCGTCCTGGAGGTCTTCACCCAGGACCGCCAGCTCATCCACTTGATTGACTTGAAGCGCCTGTTCGCCCTGCGCGGGACGGGAGGACGTCATGCCCGTTGATCCGCTGCTACAAGGCCTCGTCGCCGGCTTCGCCGTGGAGGCCCAGGAGGTCGTCCAGAAGGTCACCATGGACCTGCTGGAGCTGGAGCGCGACGGCCTGGAGACGGACGCGCTCGCCAGGCTCTACGTGCGGCTGGGCCGCCACCTGCACACCCTGAAGGGCAGCGCCTCGTCGCTGGGCATGCAGGACCTGGGCGACATCGCCCACAGGCTGGAGGATGCGCTCGCCCCGCTGAAGGCCAACCCCCAGAAGATGCCCCGGCCGGTGGTGGACATCCTGCTGCACGGCCTGGACCTGTTCATGCTGCGCGCGCAGGCGCACGCGGACGGGCGCGGAGACGCGCTGCCGGACCCGGCGGCCGCCCTGGCGCAGCTGGTGTCCGACGCGCCGCCCCCGGAAGCAGCCGCGGACATGGGCGCGCCCTCGCACGCGGCGGCGCCGGAAGCGGCCTCGACGGGCGGGGCCGAGTCCGCGCCGGTGGCCATGCCGGATGCGCTGCCCGAGTCGGCGGACACCGGCTGGCGCGTGTCGGTGCGGCAGGTGACGGCGCTGATGCGCGAGGTGGAGCGCCTGCGCGAGGTGCGGCTGCGCTTCGAGGAGCGCGGCCGCGAGCTGGACCGCGTGGTGACGCTGCTGGCCAAGCAGGGCCTGCTGGCGGAGACGGCGGAGGCGCGCTCGCTGCTGTCCGGCACGTCGCGCACGCTGCGCACCGACGGCGAGGAGACGGGCGACATCGTCGAGGCGCTGGAGGAGGGCCTCAAGGCGATTACCACGCGCCCGGTGCGCACGATTCTGGACCCCCTCCAGCGCATGGTGCGCGACTTGTCGCGCCAGCTCGGCAAGGAGGCCCGGCTGTCGGTGGTGGGCTCGGAGCTGTCGTTGGACAGGCGCCTGCTGGAGAAGCTGCAGGGGGCGCTGGTGCACCTGCTGCGCAACGCGGTGGACCACGGCCTGGAGCTGCCGGCCCAGCGCGAGCGCGCGGGCAAGCACCACGAGGGCGCCCTGACGCTGCGAATCGAACAGCAGGGCAACCTGCTCTTCCTGGAGTGCGCGGACGACGGCGCCGGCATCGACGTGGAGCGCGTGAAGAAGGTGGCCGAGTCGCGCGGCGTCGTCACCTCCGACGAGACGGCGCGGCTCAACGAGAACCAGGTGAGGGACCTCATCTTCCGGGCCGGCTTCAGCACGCGCTCGGACGTGACGGACACCTCCGGGCGCGGCGTGGGGCTGGACGCGGTGCGCGCCTCGGTGGAGGCGCTCCAGGGCCGCATTGAAGTCGCCAGCACGCCGGGGCAGGGCACGCGCTTCATGATGACCCTGCCGGTGGACCTGGGCAGCTCCCCGGTGCTGGTGGTGCGCGCGCTGGAGACGCTGGTGGGCCTGCCGATGCTGGCGGTGGAGGCCACGCAATTGGCCCGCGCGGACTCGCTGCGCCTGGGCAAGCGCCGGGCCCACCTGGAGTACCAGGGGCAGCTGCTGCCGGTGGTGGACATCGGGGCGCGGCTGGGGCTGCGCGCCATGGCGCCGCCGGCCGAAGGGCAGCCGCTGCTCATCGTGCAGAGCGGCGGCAAGCGCGTGGCGCTCGCGGTGGACGCGGTGGTGGGGGACCGGGACCTGGTCATCCGCCCGCTGCCCTCCGAGGTGCGGGACGTGCCGGCCTGGCAGGGCGCGGCCACGCTCAGCCGCGGCGAGCTGCTGCTCATCTGCCGCCCGGACTGGCTGGTGACGGAGCTCGCGCAGACGCAGGTGGTGGCGCAGCGGCGGGCGCTGGTGGTGGACGACTCGCTCACCGCGCGCGCGCTGCACCGGGCCATGCTGGAGGCCGGCGGCTTCACGGTGCACCTGGCGGCCAGCGGGGCCCGGGCGCTGGACCGGCTGCAGACGGACACCTACGACGTCGTCATCTGCGACCTGGACATGGAGGAGATGGACGGCGTGCAGCTCATCGCGAAGCTCCGCGAGCGCAAGGAGACGGCCTCGCTGCCCGTCATCCTCGTCTCCGCGCATGACAGCGCCCCCGCGCGCGAGCGTGGGCTGGCGGCGGGCGCGGACGGCTACCTCAGCAAGCGCGAGTGCGCCGCGGGCCGCCTGCTGGCCGAGGTGCTGGACGTGATGAGCCGCAGGGGGTCTCGGGCGTGAGTGTGCAGCGGTCCATCCGCGTCCTGGTGGTGGATGACTCCCCCACCATGGCCAACACGCTCACGGCCCTCCTCACGGAGGAGCCGCGCATCGAAGTCGTCGGCCGGGCGGGCGACGGCAACCGCGCCGTGCAGCTCGCGCGACTGCTGCGTCCGGACGTCATCACCATGGACCTGCTGCTGCCGGGGCTGGACGGCCCGGCGGCCATCGCCGCCATCATGTCCCAGTCGCCCGCGCGCATCCTCGTGGTGAGCGCGGTGGCCGAGGAGCGTGGCGTGGACCTGGGCTTCCAGGCGATGAGCGCCGGCGCGCTGGAGCTCATCGGCAAGCCCAACGTCACCAACGCCGAGGAGCTGCGCAAGTGGGGCCGTGATCTGGCCCACTCGGTGTGCCTGATGGCGGAGGTGCCCGTCATCTCGCGCCGCCCGCGCACCGGGGTGATGCCGCCTCCGCCCACGGGCGCGCGGGTGGACGTCTTCGGCATCGTCGCCTCCACCGGCGGCCCGCCCGCGCTGGCGGACCTGCTGGCGAAGCTGCCGAAGGACTTCTCGGTGCCGCTGCTCATCGCCCAGCACATCACCGTGGGCTTCACCCAGGGCATGGTGCGCTGGCTGTCCCAGGTGACGCCCCTCCCGGTGAACATCGCGAAGGAAGGCGAGCGCCTGGAGCCGGGCAAGGTGTACTTCCCGCTGGACGGGCATGACCTGATGGTGGACGCGGCGGGCCTCGCGCGGCTGCAGCGCACCAAGGGTGGCCCGTGCCCCAACGGGGACGTTCTGCTGTCCTCGCTGGCCTCCGCCTTCGGCCGGCGCAGCGGAGGCGTGGTGCTCACCGGCATGGGCGAGGACGGCGCGCGCGGCCTGCTGGCCATCCGCAAGGCGGGCGGCGTCACCTTCTCACAGGACGAGGCCTCCTCCGTCGTCTACGGCATGCCGCGCGCCGCGCTCGAGCTGAAGGCCACGGACCAGGGCGTGCCCCTGGCCTCCATGCCGGAGCTCATCCTCCAGAGTTGCTCGCTCTCCGCCTTCCGCGCGAGCGGGCGGGGCGAGGGAGGCCCTCCCCGATGAAACCCCTGTCCCGGGCCTCGCGCCCGTGTCCCTTCTTCACCTGCCAGCCTGCTCGCGGGTGCCTTCCTGACGTCGTCTCCCTGGTGGTGATTCCGTGACCCTCCCCCAAAAATCGCTCACCACGCAGCTCACCCAGCAGTTCCGGCAGTCGCTGGGGCTCGCGCCGAAGTTCGTCCTCCTCACCGCGGTCATCAGCGCCTCGGTGGCCTTCATCCTCACGGGTGTCGCCACCAACGGGCTCGAGAACGGCCTGGTGGACAACCACCTGGAGGAAGGGCAGCTGGTGGCCCGCAGCATCGCGGTGGCCGCCGAGCAGGGCATCACCGCCAGCGACGGGACGCTCCAGCCCATGCTGGACGTCACCCGCGGCAGTGACGACCTGTCCTACCTCTTCGTCCAGGACGCCAGCGGCAACGTCGTGGCGCACTCCTTCACCAGCGCCTTCCCCGAGCCGCTGAAGGCCGCCATCCTCGCGGCGGGGGACTCGGCGGTGGTGGACATGGAGTTCGGCGACAGCCGGCTGCGCGCCCTCAACGTCAGCGCCCCGGTGGCCGGAGGCCGGCTGGGCACGGTGCACGTGGGCATGTCCATGGACCACGTCTCCAGTCAGGTGTCCTCGCTGCGCTGGCGGATGATGGTCTTCGCCCTGCTGCTGGTGGCCGTGGGCGTGGGCGTGGCCGCGATGTTCGGCCGCAGCATCGTCCGCCCGCTGCGTGACTTGACGGAGGTGGCGGGCCACATCGTCGAGTCCGGTGACCTCACCCGTCCCATCCAGGTGAAGAGCGGCGACGAGGTGGGCCGGCTGTCCAACTCCTTCGCGCAGATGGTGGCCCGGCTGCGCGAGGTGACCATCAACCTCCAGCAGGCCGCCACCGCGCTCACCCAGTCCACCGAGCACCTCAACACCTCCTCCACCGACCAGGCGCAGACCATCTCCCGCCAGGCCGCCGCCCTGCAGGAGACGCAGGTGACGGCGCAGGAAATCAAGCAGACCTCCATGCTGGCCGCGCAGAAGGCGGAGAGCGTGCTCTCCGTCGCCGAGCGCGCGGACGCCCTGGCCAAGTCGGGCGAGGCCTCCATCGAGCTGACGATGGCGGGGCTCAACGACATCCGCGTCCAGGTGGGCGAGATTGCCCAGAAGATTGTCGAGCTGGGCGAGCGCACGCAGCAGATTGGCGGCATCACCCAGACGGTGAAGGATTTGGCGGACCAGTCCAACATGCTGGCGCTCAACGCGGCGATTGAGTCCGTCCGCTCGGGCGAGCACGGCAAGGGCTTCGGCGTGGTGGCGCGGGAAATCCGCGCGCTGGCCGACCAGTCCATCCAGGCCACCACCCGCGTGCGCGAGCTGCTGGACGACATCGCCAGCTCCGTCACCGCCGCGGTGCGAATCACGGAGCGCGGCGCCGAGCGCATGGAGTCGGGCCTGGCCCAGGTGCGCAACAGCGGGCAGAACCTGCGTGAGCTGTCCTCCATCGTCCAGGACAACGCCGCCGCCGTCCGCCAGATTGCCGCCGCCGTCAGCCAGCAGAACGTGGGCATCAATCAAATCACCCTGGCGGTGAATGACCTCTCCAAGATGATGGACGAGACGGTGGCCCGCATCGGCTCCACCGGCGAGGCCGCCACCACGCTGCAAATCATCTCCGAGCAGCTCTCCAGCGCGGTGAAGAGCTACCGCGTCGGCTGAAGCGCCGCGCGTCCCGCCTTCGCGAAAAGAAGAAGGCCCCGACTCCACCTGGGAGCCGGGGCCTTTTTCATGTCCGGTGCCCGGCGGCCGGGCGGGACGGGCTACACCACCTCGGCGGCGGCGGGCATCGTCTGGAGCTTCAGGCTGTCGCCCTCCACGTCGTAGCGGGCGATGCCGCCGTCCTTCAGGTCGCCGAAGAGGAGCGCCTCGGCGAGCGGCTTCTTCAGCGAGTTGTCCACGAGGCGGGCCATGGGCCGCGCGCCGAAGGCCGGGTCATAGCCGTGCTCGGCCAGCCACGCGCGGGCGGCGGGCGTCAGCTCCAGCTTCACCTTCTTCTCGTCCAGCATCTTCTGGAGGAGGCGGACTTCCTTGTCCACGACCTTCAGGATGATTTCCGGCGGCAGGCCGGAGAAGAGAATCCACCCGTCCAGCCGGTTGCGGAACTCGGGGGTGAAGGTGCGCTCAATCGCCTTCTTCGCGCGGGTGCCGTCCGCGGGCTTCTGCAAGTCACCGAAGCCCATGGCCTTGGTGCTCATCTCCTGCGCGCCAGCGTTGGTGGTGAGGATGAGGACGATGTTGCGGAAGTCGGCCTTGCGGCCGTTGTTGTCCGTCAGCGTCGCGTGGTCCATCACCTGGAGCAGGATGTTGAAGAGGTCCGGGTGGGCCTTCTCGATTTCATCCAGCACCAGCACCGCGTACGGGTGCTTGCGCACGGCGTCCGTCAAGAGGCCGCCCTGGTCGAAGCCCACGTAGCCCGGAGGCGCGCCGATGAGCCGGCTCACCGTGTGCTTCTCCGAGTACTCGCTCATGTCGAAGCGCAGGAACTCCACGCCCAGCGTCTGCGCGAGCTGCTTGGCCAGCTCCGTCTTGCCCACGCCCGTGGGGCCGGAGAAGAGGAACGAGCCGATGGGCTTCTCCGGCGCACGCAGGCCGGAGCGGGCCAGCTTGATGGCGCTGACCAGGTCCTTGATGGCCGCTTCCTGACCGAAGATGACCGCCTGGAGCTCCTTCTCCAGATTCTGGAGCTGGACGCCCTCGCTGGCGGACACGCTCTTGGCGGGAATCTTCGCCATCTTCGCCACCACGTTCTCCACGTCGGCGGCGCTGACGGTGTTGGTGCGCTTGCCCTCGGGCTTGAGCCGCTCGGCCGCGCCCGTCTCGTCGATGACGTCGATGGCCTTGTCCGGCAGGAAGCGGTCGTTGATGTGCTTCGCGGACAGCTCCGCCGCCGCGCGGATGGCCTCGGGCGTGTACTTCACCCCGTGGTGCTCCTCGTAGCGGCTCTTCAGCCCCTCCAGGATGAGGACGGTGTCCTCCACGGTGGGCTCGCCCACTTCAATCTTCTGGAAGCGCCGCGACAGCGCCCGGTCCCGCTCGAAGGCCGCCTTGTACTCCTGGAACGTCGTGGAGCCGATGCAGCGCAGCCGGCCGCTGGCCAGCGCGGGCTTGAGCAGGTTGGACGCGTCCATGGAGCCGCCGCTGGTGGCACCGGCGCCCACAATCGTGTGAATCTCGTCGATGAAGAGGATGGCGTCCTTCTGCTCCTGCAGCGCCTTGAGCACGCCCTTGAGCCGCTCCTCGAACTGGCCGCGGAACTTGGTGCCCGCCAGCAGCGCGCCCATGTCCAGCGAGTAGACGACGGAGTTCTTCAGCACCTCCGGCACCCGGCCCTCGTGGATGTGCAGCGCCAGGCCCTCGGCAATCGCCGTCTTGCCCACGCCCGCCTCGCCCACGTAGAGCGGGTTGTTCTTCCGGCGGCGGCAGAGCACCTGGATGGTGCGCTCCAGCTCCTTCTCGCGGCCGATGAGCGGGTCGATGCGCCCCTCCTTCGCCTCGATGTTGAGCTGGGTGGTGTAGGCCTCCAGGGGGCTCTTCCGGGGAGACTCGCCCTCCTCGTCGTCGCCCACCGGCGCGGCACGGCCGGGAGCGCCCTCGGACGGAGCACCGTCGCCCTCGCCATCCTTGGAGATGCCGTGGGAGATGTAGTTGAGGAGGTCCAGCCGGGTGACGCCCTCCTGCTGGAGCAGGTAGAGCGCCTGGCTCTCCTCCTCCCGGAACATGGCCACCAGCACGTCCCCGCCGTCGATGAGCTTCTGCTCGGCGGACAGCGCGTGCATGGCGGCGCGGTGGAGCACCCGCTCCACTCCGATGGTCTGCTGGGGCTCGGCCTCCACGCCCTCGGGCAGGCGCTCGACGGTCTCCTCCAGGAAGGAGACCAGGCGCTCCTGGAGGCGCTTCGCGTTGGCTCCACACGCCCGCAGGACTTCGCGTGTCCGCGAGTCCCGGGTGAGCGCGAGGAGCAGGTGCTCCAGCGTCAGGTACTCGTGGCGCATCTTCCGCGCCTCATCGAGTGCGGTGCGGAAGCTGGCCTGCAACTCTTTGGCAATCAGCGGTCCTGCCACGTTTCAACCTTCCTCGGGTTCCATGGAGAGCCGCAGGGGAAACCCATTCTCCTGAGCCGCGGCCTCCACCGTCTTGACCTTCGTTTCGGCGACCTCGAACGTATAGACGCCGGCAACCCCGACCCCGTTGTAATGGACGTGCAGCATGATCTGCACGGCATCCGTCTCCGACTTGTGGAAGATCTCCTTGAGCACGGCGACAACGAACTCCCGCGTCGTGTAGTTGTCGTTGTGCAGGAGCACCTTGTAGAGGGTGGGCCTCTTGAGCTTCTGCTTGGGTGCTGACTCCGTGACGACGGAGTTATCGTGCTCGTGCTTCTGCGCCATGGGTCTATCGCGCTCCCTTTAATGACGACGGGAGGAGGGATTTTCAGGCCCCCTCCTTGAAACCAGTCTCCGCCCGCCACTGGGGCAGGCCGCCTTCGACGGCTGCTCGCTCATGGGCCAGGAAGCCGCGCACGGCGCGGTCCAGGCCGGGGTGGAGGAGCAGGTGCGCACTGTATGTAAGGTGCGGCTCGAAGCCCCGGGTGAGTTTGTGCTCGCCGCCATGGCCGGGCTCGAAGCGCTCCAGCCCCCGGGCGATGCCCTGCTCCACCGGGTGGTACAGGCAGACGTTGAAGTGCAGGAAGGGGTGCTCCTCGAAGCAGCCCCAGTAGCGGCCGTAGAGGGCGCGGGGGCCGGCGAAGTTGAACGCGCCGGCCACCAGCCGTCCTTCCCGGCGGGCCTCCACCCATTCACAGCGGTGCCGGAAGCGGGCGAGCATCCGGGCGAAGAAGTCCCGGGTGAGAAACCGCATGCCCCACGGGTACTTGTCCACCGTGGAGGCGTACAGGCGGTACACCGTGTCCGCGTCCACGCCCTCCAGGGCCTCGCCCCGCAGGGTCTGTACCTGGATGCCCAGGTCGGCCGGGGCGCGCAGCTCGCGGCGCAGCTGGGTGCGCCGCTTGGAGTGGAAGCGGGCGAGGAAGTCCTCCAGGGTGCGGTAGCCCTCGTTGCGCCACTGGTACTGGACGCCCAGGCGCACCGCGAAGCCCTGGTCCTCCAGGACGGGCAGCTCCTCCTCGGTGGGGAAGAGGACGTGGACTCCGGACAGGCGCTCGGCGCGGGCGTACTCCTGCGCGGCGGCGTACAGCTCGGCCTCGCGCGCGCGGCGGTCCTCGCCCGGGGCCACCAACACGCGCCGGCCGGTGGCGGGGGTGAAGGGCACGGTGAGGACGAGCTTGGGGAAGTAGCGCAGGCCGGCGCGCTCGGCGGCGGTGGCCCAGGGCCCGTCGAAGACGAACTCGCCGTTGCTGTCCTCCTTGAGATACGCGGGCGCCGCGGCCACCAGCCGGGAGCCGCGCCACAGCGTCAGGTGGCGGGGGTGCCAGCCCCGCTCCGGCACGGCGCTGCCGCTCTCCTCCAGGCTCGCGAGGAAGGTCCACTCCAGGAAGGGCACGCCCGCCTCGTCCACCAGGGCATCCCACGCGGCACGGGGGACCTCGGTGATGGAGGGCAGGATGCGCAGGGTGGTGGGGAGCGGGGTGGACATCGCGACGTTGGCGCGAGCCTATAACGATGCGGCCCGGGTGCCGCCAGCACCGCACCGGGCTACTTCCCGCGTGTCAGCTCCGCGGCAAGGAAGCGTCCGGCTTCCGCCAGTCCCTCGTCGCCCCGGCGCCGTCCCTCGTCGGTCTCCATGACCCGGCGCGCGGCGTCGCTGGCGGTGCCGACCTCCAAATCCAACAGGATGAGAAAGGCGCTCCAGGAGGGGCTGGAGGGGGCGGGACGCCCGGGGCGCAGGGGGCGGTCACCCAGCGTGGTGGCCACCTTCTCCAGCAGCCCGTCGTCGGTGAGCCGCTTCGCGGTGCCGCGCATGGCGGTCCACGCGGCCTCCAGCAGCGCGGTCAGCAGGCGCCCGGCGAGCGCGGTGGACAGCCGCTGCGACGCCTCTTCCTCGTCGATGTTGTGGGCCCGGGCGTAGGTGGGCATCAGCTTCGCCACCACCACGGCACGGGTGGCGAGGTGGGCGAGACGGGGTGGGTAGGACATGTGGTGCGCTCCTGGTGAGGCGCGGCGGCGACCAACAGCTACCAACGCACGAGGAGACGGTAGCCCTCGGCGCTGCGTTCCTCCACGGTGATTCGCGGCTGGGCGGACGTCAGCTCCAGCATCCGCTCCATGCCGCCCGCCATCAGGTCCGGCCGGTTGTAGCGGTCCGTCAGGTGGATGCGGCGGCCGCGGTCTCCCACCGGGGTGAGCGTCACGTGGATGTCGGTGCGGCCCATCAGCGCCAGGTAGCGCGGCACGCGCTCCATGGCCCGCGCGGGGCCAATCATCGGCAGGGCCACCGCCGCCACCCGGCCGATGAGCGTCTCCGCGAAGCCCACGACGAGCTGGCGGCCAAGCTGCCGGTACGCGTCCTCCTCGCCCAGCGAGGCGAAGGCCTCCTGGCGCGCCAACGTCACCGCCCGCTGCCAGAGCGCGATGGGGTAGTCCATCTCCGGCTTCTTCATGTGGTAGCCGAGCGCTTCCAGCTCCCGGGCCAGCCGCCCCTCCGCCTTGAGGCCCCGCACGAACAGTCCCTCGAACACGGCCGCCGGCACGCGCGGCGCGGGCTGGGGGGTATCGAGGGGTCGGCGGTGGCTGGTCATCAACATCGGCGGGCTCCCCGGGGAGCAGTCAGCCTGGGAGTATACCGGATTCCACGTCGAGTTCTGGAAGTTCTCGTATTTCTTGTTGAACAGTGGAGGGTGGGGGGGTGGGCGGCACGACGCCGTTTGCTTCTCCGAGAGTCGGGTTGCTAAGGGGCGACCGGCGCCTTAGAGGAAGGGCCTGAGGAGAATTGAATGTCGGTGAACATCCAGCTCGAGTGGACCCCGAACCCCAGCACGCTGAAGTACGTGGTGGACCGGAAGCTGTTGGCGGGCGGCGCGTTGAACTTCACGAGCCGGGACGACGCCCAGGCGAAGTCGCCGCTGGCGCACAAGCTGATGGACGTGCGCGGCGTGACGGCGGTGATGATTGGCAGCAACTTCGTGACGGTGACGAAGGGCGAGGAGGGCGAGTGGGACGAGATGAATGACGCGGTGATGTCCGCGCTGGACTCGCACCTGACGGCCAACGAGCCGGTGGTGGACGAGGCGGCGGTGGCGGCCTCGCGCCAGGCGGCGGGCGGAGCGGAGGGTGGCTCCATCCAGGCGCGCATCCAGGAAATCCTGGACAGCGAAATCCGTCCGGCGGTGGCGATGGACGGCGGCGACATCACGCTGGACCGCTTCGAGGACGGCATCGTCTACCTGCACATGAAGGGCTCGTGCGCGGGCTGCCCGTCGTCCACGGCCACCCTGAAGATGGGCATCGAGGGGCGCCTGCGCGAGGCCATCCCCGAGGTGCTCGAAGTGGTGTCCGTCTGAGGCGCAACGTCAAGGCCTCGCAGGTCCGGCGGGAGCTGTTGCCGGACCAGTCCCCGGCGCTCCTGCGTGAGCTGCACCTGCTCACCCGCGAGGGCAACCTCAACGCGGACGCGCTGCGCAAGCTCAAGCAGGTGAACCACCTGATGGGCCTGCTGCGCCCCGCGATTGAGGACGTGCAGGCGCGCCACCCTGGCGCGGTGCTGGTGGACGCGGGCAGCGGCAACGCCTACCTGGGCTTCGTCCTCTACGAGCTGTTCCTGAAGGACGCGGCCACCGGCACGCTGCTGTCCATCGAAGGCCGGCCGGACCTGACCGAGCGTGCGAAGGGCCGCGCGGAGCGGCTTGGCTTCACGCGAATGCAGTTCGAGACGGCGCACATCGACACGGCGAAGTACCCGGAGCGCATCCACCTGCTGATGGCGCTGCACGCGTGCGACACGGCGACGGATGACGCGCTGGTGGCGGCCATCCGCCACGGGGCGGACCACGTGGCGGTGGTGCCGTGCTGCCAGGCCGAGGTGTCCGCGCAGCTCAAGGAGAAGCGCCCGGTGTCGGGGGGCAGTGGCTCCATCTCGCTGCTGTACTCGCACGCGTGGCACCGCCGGGAGTTCGGCTCGCACCTGACGAACGTCATCCGCGCGCTGACGCTGGAGGCCTTCGGCTACCAGGTGACGGTGACGGAGCTGACGGGCTGGGAGCACTCGCTGAAGAACGAGCTGATTCTCGGCCGCCGGGTGCACAAGGAGAACCGCCGCGCCCGGGTGCAGCTGGAGCGCCTGCTGGCGGAGACGGGCGTGGCGCCGAAGCTGACGCGCGAGCTGGGTGTGAAGCCCGCCGTGCTGTCTGGTCCGGAGGCCGCGATGGTGCCGGCCGAGGCCGACGCGCCCGAGGCCCCCGCCGAGGCTCCCGTCGGGCAGTGAGCCGGGCCTCCCCTGGGAGGCCCGGACGCTCCGGGCTGGAGTAGAACGGCCCTCATGACGGACACGGTGAAGCGGTCGGAGCTGGTGGCGCTCGTCGACATGGACGGGACGCTCTGCGACTACCAGGGGGCGATGCTGCGGGACTTGGAGCGGCTGCGCAGCCCGGGCGAGCCCCCGCTGACGGCCGACTTCGAGGACTCGCCCTGGCTGAGGGCCCGGCAGGAGCTCATCCGCGGGCAGCCGGGGTGGTGGGCGCGGCTGGAGCGGCGGCAGCACGGCTTCGACGTGCTGGGGGAGCTGCGGACGCTCGGGTTCGAGCTGCACGTGCTCACCAAGGGCCCGGTGAGCTCCACGAACGCCTGGGCGGAGAAGCTCCAGTGGTGCCAGGCGCATGTGCCGGACGCGCGCGTCACCGTCACCATGGACAAGGGGCTGGTCTACGGGAAGGTGCTGGTGGACGACTGGCCGGAGTACATCCACCGCTGGCTCACGTGGCGGCCGCGCGGGCTGGTCATCGTCCCCGCGCAGCCGTGGAACGTGGGCTTCGAGCACCCGAATGCGCTGCGCTATGATGGGACGAACCTGGACGCGGTGCGCGCCCGGCTCCGCGCGGTGAGGGACGCCGCGCTCGCGGAAGTCCCTGCGCACGGTGGCTGACGAAGCAGGCCGGGCGTCCGAGAGCGCCCGGCCTGAGGCTTCATCCCCGTGCCGTGCTCAGTAGCCGGGGATGGGGTGCAGCTTCGCGTCACGGCCGTTCAGCGGCTGGAGCGGCCGGTTGCTGGGGTTGAGGTGCGGCAGTCGCTGGTACTCGGCGATCTGCGCGTCCGACAGCTCGATGGGGTTCTTCAGCACGTACCACTGGATGCCCTCGCTGCACGGCGGGGTGGTGAGCGAGCCCGTGTACTGGAAGAAGTCCTTGTCGTGCGGCAGCAGGGCGCTCGCGTTGAGGACCGCTCCCAGCGGTGCGCTCACCTGACCCGCGTGCTTCGGAAGATGGCTGAAGGCGTTGAGCAGCACGTTGTTCACCGCGCCCGCCTTGATGAAGACGGCCACGACGAGCGCGGGGTTGCCGTTGGCGTCCACGTGGACCAGGTGCATCTCCATGGGGTGGGGGTAGCGGATGTGGTCCACCACGTGCTCACTGGGCGTGTGGAAGTGGAACTGCTTGAGCGTGTAGACGTTGCCACCCAGTTGGACCGAGCTGCCCACGTCGTAGGCGAACTCCACGGTGTGGCCCGTGTTGAGCATGTGCACCTGGCTCGTCTGGTAGTGGTAGCTGGGGATGCTTACGTGCTGGTGGGACACGTTCGTCGACTGCAGCGGAATGGGCGACTGTTGCTGGCCCGTCGAGCACATGCCGCTTCCCGCGAGCTCTCCCCAGTGGGCGGGGCTCACGCGCTGCGCGTAGCCCCAGTGGGCCTCTTCCGTGCGCGAAGAGAGCGCGCTCGGAGCAGTCACCTGGGCCTCATCGGCGAACGCGCCCGAGGCGAAGAGCAGGGAAGACAGCAGCGCGGCGCGAAGCGCGCGCACGGAGACAGTGCGGTTCTGGAACATGGATGGGTCCTTGGCTCGGGTATCGAGCGCGCGCTGGCGGCCTCTGACGGCGGGCCAGACGTCTCGCTCTGGATGGAGCCCACCGCGAATCGAGCCGGGTCGGCGGGCGCACCTCCATTACGACGGGACCCCGAAATCTTCCCGGCGGTCCAGCGAGCGGTGGTGTCCGCGGAGCGTGCTGCCTAGAACGGAGCGGGCCGCTCGAAGGTGACGCGCTGTCCGGTGCCCGGGTGCAGGAGCGTCAGCGCCTCCGCGTGCAGCAGCAGGCGTGCGCCGGGGTGTCCGTAGAGGCGGTCCCCGACGATGGGCGCGCCCAGGCCGAGCGGATGCGCCGCATGGACGCGCAGCTGGTGCGTCCTTCCGGTGTGCGGGAAGAAGGCCACGCGGGTGCGGTCTCCGCTGCGCTCCAGGACCTGCCACTCCGTCACCGCGGGCTTGCCGTGCACCGGGTCGTGAATCTGTCGGGGCCTGTCATCCAGGTCCACGCGCATGGGGAAGTCGATGGTGCCCCGCTCGCCCTTCACCTGTCCCTGGACCCACGCCACATAGCGCTTGTGGACCTGCCGGTGGAGGAACTGTCGCTGCAGCGTCGCATGCGTCCCCGCGTCCAGCGCGGCGACGAGCAGCCCCGACGTGTCCAGGTCGAGCCGGTGCACGAGCAGCGGACCCGTCGCCCGCGGATACCGCGCACGCAGCCGGGTGAGCACCGAGTCCGTCAGCGAGGCCTCCCGGCCGGGCACGGAGAGCAGCCCCTCCGGCTTGTCCACCACGACGAGCCAGGCGTCCTCGAAGAGGATGGACAGCCCGTCGCTCGCTGACGCGGGGGGGGCGAAGGTCCGGGGGGCGGAGACGGACAGGCCCTCCAGCATGTACGGCAGCAGGGGGCCGCACTTGTCCCGGCACGCGGCGTAGAACGCGCCCGAGGCACGTCCTCCCGACATGGGCGGAGCGCCCCACCAGAACTCCGCGAGCGCCAGCGGCTGCAGGCCGTGCGCGAAGGCCTGGGCGAGGAGCTTCGGCCCCGCGCAGTCAGCGGCGCCCGAGGGAGGCTCTCCCGAGGTGAACAGTGCGCGGAGGAGGCGCCGCTCGCCCTTCGCATTGGGCACGGCGTACGTGTCGTGGAGGCGCTTCATCATCGCGCGGCTGACGATGCGCCGCAGCCGCTCCGACGCCCGGAGTCGTCGCTCCAGCCGCGCGAGCTTCGGCGCGAGCGCCCGACGTTCCTCCTCGTGGGTCGCCTCCATCCGGCGCGCCTCCGCCTTGTCGCCCCGGCTCTCCTGGTCCAGCGCGTGGAGGGCCGCGCGCTTCTCGGCGTCTCCGAGCGGCTCCGCCTTCACGCCGTGGCTCCCGGGAGGGGGCCCGGGGTGCACCGCCTGCGTCTCGGCGCCGCCAGGGGCCGTGAACTCCGCCCGCCGCGCGTGGCGTTGCCTCCGCCGCTCCTCATGCCGGGCACGCAGCGCCGCGCGCTCCGTGGTGTGGCGGACCTCCTGCGCCTCGTGGGCGGCACGGAGCGAAGCGAGCTCCGGTGACGTGCGAAGCGCTTCGGCGCGGGCGTGTTGGGCCTTCACCGCGGCCTCACCCTCGGGCTCCAGCCGCGCCCGTGCCTCGCGGTCGAAGAGGGGCGGGACGAAGCCGGGCACATCCCAGCGTCCCGCGAGCATGCCGGAGAAGGAGCGCAGGAACCCGATGCGTCCGCCGGGCTCGCGCACGACGAGCACGCCGAACATCTTCCCACCCTCGGGTTCGTCGAGCAGCGCGGATGGAAGCCCGGGAGCGATGAGCCCCGCGCGAAGCTCCGCCTGCAACGCCTCCGCGGCCCTGCGCGCGAGCGCGGGGGGACCGGGCTCGTCGAAGGGGCTCGGGAAGCTCCCGGTCACCTCATGCGGTGCCGGCTGCGGCTCGAAGGGCGTGACCCACATCTCCACGGCCCTTCGGTAGCACGAAACCGGGCAGGCGCGCCGGTCCAGCCTGGGAGGGGGGCTTCCCGTCTCCCAGGCTGGCAGGCGCCCATGAGCTCCGCGTGCGTGACGTGCGAGGATGGCCGCGCATGGCGACCAGGCAGAAGAACGCGTCCCGGACCGGGGCGCAGCGCGAAGAGACGCCGAGGACCTCGACGACGGAGGAGGGCCTCATCGAAGGCGTGGACGGAGTGCGGCGGTGCAGGTGGGCGGGGAGCACCGCCGAATACCTCGCCTACCACGACACGGAGTGGGGGCGGCCGATGGCGGAGGACCGGCGCCTGTTCGAGAAGCTCTGCCTCGAAGGCTTCCAGGCGGGCCTCAGCTGGCTCACCATCCTTCGCAAGCGCGAGGCCTTCCGCGAGGCCTTCCTCGGCTTCGACTTCGTCCGGCTGGCCCGCTTCACCGAGCGCGACGTGGAGCGCCTCCTGGGGAATGCCGGCATCGTGCGTCACCGGGGGAAGATTGAGTCCGTGGTGAACAACGCGCGCCGCGCGTGCGAGCTGGTGGAGGAGCAGGGCTCGCTCGCCGCGTTCCTCTGGCGCTTCGAGCCCACCGCCGCCAGCAGGCCCCGGCACCTCACCTGGGAGGTGCTGCGGAGCATGCCCACGACGCCCGAGTCGACCGCGCTGTCGAAAGAGCTGCGCCGGCGCGGGTGGACGTTCGTGGGCCCCACCACGTCCTATGCCTTCATGCAGGCCATGGGCATGGTGAACGACCATGTCGACGGCTGCGCGCTCCGCCGTGAGGCAGAGCGCCAGCGGAAGGACTTCACCCGCCCCGCCTAGCGCGGCAGTGGAGCGCCGCATGACGCGACGCGGCCCGGGGCATCCGTCCGTGAAATCGAAGTGAACGGGATTGCCACGAGGTGCTGATTTTCTACACCATCCAGGCCGTCACCCGTCCGTCGCGAGCCCCAACGAGGAGGTCGTGTCATGACGCTGAGAGCCAGAGGGATTGCGCTGTTCCTGTCCGCCACGGGCCTTGCCGCCTGCGGGAGCGCTGGAGAGGACGCCCCCGTGCCTCTGCTGGAGCCGACCGGCACCCGCGCTTCGTCACTGACGCCAGCGTGCACGGGTTCCAGCGCGTGGGGGACCTACGGGCATGACGCCCGCCGCTCCTCGGCGTCCGACGGCTGTGTCTGGTACCCGCTGGCGCCCGCCTGGAGCTACGCGCCCACCGCCGCTTCGCCTCGCGTCATGCAGACGGTGGAGCGCGCCGTGGCGGACACGGGCGGCGTCTACGTGAAGTGGGACTCCAGCGGCAACTACAGCAACAGCCGCGGCACGCCGGCGGTGGACAAGGTGTCGCTGGCGGGGGCGAAGGTGTGGAGCGCCGACAAGCCGCTGAACGACAACCGCGGCAACTGGCCCACCCTGTTCACGTACGAGAAGGAGGTCCGCACCGCTCAGTGGGAGACGCGCGACGGAGTGGTCCTCAACGACGACGGCATCCGCATCTGGAACAAGGCCTCCGGCCCCGTCTACTACCCGGGGAACCCGCTGCCGTACTCGGATGTGGAGCTGCACAGCAACGACAGCTGGGGCCAGTCGCTCACCGATGGCACCCGCCTGTGGATCTACAACCAGGAGGCGTGGCACGGCCCCAGGCTGGGCCTGCGCGCCTTCACCCGCAGGGGTGCGGTGGAGCGCGAGCTGAACACCTACGGCTACTACCCCAACGCGCCCTCCTACCCGGCGGAGCAGTGGAACACCGCCCAGGACAACTTCGGCGCCATCGCCGCGGACGGGGGCTTCATCTACCTGGCGGCCATCTACAACTTCCAGTGCTCCACCCAGTGCAACGCGAGCCAGCCCTGGCCCTTCACCAGCGGACTGTACGGCTGGGACATCGCCACGGGCGTCGAGCGGTGGCCGGCGGTGGCCCTGACGCCCGCCAGCCACCTTAGCGTGGCGGGCAACCGCATCTATCTGCTGGAGCGAGACGCCACCACGGGCCAGGTGACGTTCAACATCCGCAACGGCGGCTACAAGGGCTCCAGCCTGTTCCGCTCCGCGCCCTTTCCGAGCTCGGCGCTCGTCAGCGTCCAGGCGCCAGTGCTGGTGGGGGGGCGTGCCATCGTCGCGACGCAGGAGTCGGCGGGCACCGTCCTCTACTCCTTCGACGCCATCTCCGGTGGGACGCCGGTGACGCGCACGCTCTCCGGCGTCTACGGCATCGTGGTGGATGCGTACGGCATGGAGTTGCTCGCCTTCACCACGCCCCGGAGCGCGAAGCGCACCACCACCCTCGCCGCGGCCTCCGGTACGCGGGATGACGCTGGCACCGGCGTGCCCACGCTCGTCATCACCTCCAGCAGCGGCCTGCACGTGCTGCGCGTGTCAGACCTGGCGCAGCAGTGGAGCGCGTCCAAGTCCACGCTGGTGGGTGCCGTCGACGGGAGCTCCGGCGGCCAGCTCCGGGACCCCATCATCGTGGGCAAGCGCGTCTACACCGCGGACCAGAACAAGCTGTACGCCTTCGACGCGCCCTGAGCCCGCGCCTACCGGGCAGGCGCCGGGTTCGAGTCCAGCATTCCGGAGCGGAGCGCCTGGTCGGAGACGCCCGACATGCGCTCGGCCAGCGACTGCACGGAGCGCGTCACCGTCCGCGTCTCGTCGACGACCTTCAGCGTGCGCTGCATCTGCCCGGACAGCTCCTGGATGGCCTGGGCAATCTGGTGGGTGCCCGCGTCCTGCTGGGCCACGGCCGCGGTGATCTGCCGCACGCTGGTACTGGTGTCGCCGATGATGGAGGCCAGCTTCTGGAGCTGCGCGCCGGAGGTGCGCACGGCGTCCAGGCTGCCCCGCACGCGCTGCTCGCCCTGCTCGCTCAGCTTCGCGGTGTCGCGCATGCTGGTGCTCAGGCCGTCGAGCACGTCGCGGATGCGCGTGGTGGCCTGGATGGACTGGTCCGCGAGGCTGCGCATCTCCCGCGCCACCACGGCAAAGCCCTTGCCGCTGTCGCCGTTGCGCACCGCCTCGATGGCCGCGTTGATGGCCAGCATGTTGGACTGGTCCGCCAGCGTCTTCACCGCGTCCACGATGCCGGACACCTCGCGGGTGCGGGCGTCGAGCGCGAGGATGCGGCTGGCCATCTCCGACACCTCGGCGCGGATGGTCTCGAGGTTGGACAGCGTCCGCTCGATGGCCGCCCCGCCGTCGCGCCCCACCTGCTCGGCGCCCTGGGCGGAGGTGGCGAGCTGCTGGGCCTTGTCGGCCGTCACGTGGGAGCCCTGGCGGATCTCCTCCACGGTCTGCTCCAACTGCTGGAGCGCCGTCGCCTGGCGGCTGATGCCGGCGGTCTGCTCCTCGCTGGTGGTGCGCAGCTGCTGCGCCACCGCCGCCAGCTCGCCAGCGCCGCTGCCCATGTTCTCGGCCAGGGTGTGCACTTCCTGGCGCCGCTCCTCCAGCTTGCGGGTGTGCTGCGTGAGCGAGCGGACCACGAGCGCGGAGCGGCGTCCGACAATGCCCACGAGCGACAGCGTGAGCGCCAGGAAGCCCCAGTGCATCTGGCTGTCGGTCGCCTCCATCAGCCCGAGCTGCGGCAGCGTGACGTGGACGAGGGTGAGCATGAGGATGCCCAGGCCGGTGACGAAGATGCGGGCGTCGGCATTGCCTCGCCACGCCTCGACGGCCGCGACGCCGACGCAGACCATCAACCCGGGGAGCGAATAGAGCGTGAGGAGCGTCACGAACTGCTGGGCCGCGCCGAAGTCCACGAGCACGAGCACGCACTGGATGGTTGCGGGCACGGAGACCACCGCCGCGCCAATGCGGAACCAGCGCAGCCGCCCCTCGCCAATCGTGTCGGAGATGAACCACGCGAGGCCGGGGAGGATGCCGTACGCGCCCAGCAGCGTGAGCTGGCCGCTGAGCAGGGTGGAGTCCCAGAGCGACAGGAACAGGCCGCTCATGCCAAGCAGGAGCGCCCCCGAGCCACCGGCGAAGACGGTCAGCCCCACCAACATCCGCCGCTGGCGCCGAAGGATGGCGGCCCCGGCGGACGCCAGGGCGATGGCCAGGAGCAGCGTCCCCATGACAAAGGACGCCAGGCCGGTGCGCGTCATCGAGGAGAGCAGCTCATGACGCGCGCCCACCCGCGCGTCACGCAGCACGCCGATGGCGGGCCCGCTCCCCTGGATGCGCAGGAGCACACGCTGGCCCGCCGCCGTGGGCGGCAGTGGCACGACGTGCCACGCCATGTTGTCCATCTCCTCGCGGCCGGACGGGTTCAGCTTCCCGCTGGAGAAGAGGAGCTGGCCACCGCTGTACGCCTCGAAGGCGTTGGCGACAGTGCCTAGGAAGAGGGCGGGCTCCAGCCACTTCCCGTCGGGCACCGGGATGCTCAGCCACAGGAACGTGTTCGTGCCGCGGTCCGGAGGCACCTGGAACGCGGCCACGGGCCGCCAGCCTTCCTCCGCGCCCGTCTCCTTCGCCCAGGTGGGGACGCCGTCGGGCCCGAGCGGGGCGTCGCCCCAGCGGAAGCGCCACCCTTCGATTGCGGGCACCGTCGCCGGGGGCGTGGCCGCGTGCGCCAGGGACGTCAGCGCGAGGACGAGGAGCAGCGCGGTGCCCAGGCCCGCGAGGCGCGACGAACTCCCGCCCCGCCTGTGTCGCCGGTGTGGAGAGTTGCTGGAGGAAGTTCCGAGAACAACGAGCGCTGTCGACACGCGGGAGAAACCCATGTGACGCGAATGTTCCGGTGTCTGACACATGAAAAGCAAAATGGGTCAGTGAGACCCCGGCTGCCTGCCCGCTGGAGAAGGCGGGGGCTTCAGGCTGCTCCGTGTCGCAGGCCGTGTTCTCGTGGTCCGCTCGCCTGGACGCCCGCCTGCTGCCTCGCGGCCATGTTTCAACTTCCAGGTATCAAGCCGTAAAACGAGTACTTGCCCCTCGGCCGTCCGCTGACGTGGACCGTGAGCTTCATCCTCGCGTTGGCGCCTGGGGCGTCGCGGAGCCGGCCAGCAGCAGCAGGCATCGCAGCCCGCCATTGCGCACGGGGAGGCTGCGCGCACCGGGCAGGTCCAGCGCCTTCACCAGCGTCGCGTCGTCCGGGAGGATGACCGCCGCGCGCCAGCCGGCGAAGGACTGTCGCAGCGTGTGGCCCAGCGCGCGGTAGAGGCCGGGCAGGTCCTCCGCCTCGCCGACGCGCTTGCCGTAGGGCGGGTTCGCCACCACCAGTCCCGGGCTCCCAGGAGGAGGTGTCAGCGTGCGCACGTCCCGCCGCTCCAGCGCGAGCGTCAACCCCGCGCGTCGGGCATTGCGCCGCGCCGTGCCCAGCGAGCCCGCGTTGATGTCGAAGCCGTGGAGCGTCGCGCGGGGAGCAGGGAGCGCCTCCGCCTCCGCGGCTGCCTTGCGCCGCGCCCAGGCCGCGGCCTCGAAGGAAGGGAAGGACTCGAAGGCGAAGGCGCGCAGCAGGCCCGGCGCGCGGCGCATGGACAGCCACGCGCCCTCGACGAGGAACGTCCCCGAGCCGCACATCGGGTCCACCAGCGGCTCCGTGCCGTCATACCCGGCGAGCCGCAGGATGCCCGAGGCGAGCGTCTCGCGAAGGGGCGCGCGGCTCACCTCCTGCCGGTAGCCGCGCCGGTGCAGGGGCTCGCCGCTGGTGTCGGCGCTCACGGTGAAGGCATCTGCCTCCACGCGCACCAGCAACGTGAGGCCCGCGCCGCCGCCTTCCTCGTCCAGCGGGCCCGCGCGCTCCACGGAGGGCAGGCCCCACGCGTACGCGGCGGCGGAGAGCACCACGTCCGGCCCCGGCACCGGCGAGCGGTGCAGGCTCACCGACAGCTTCGGAGGCGTGCGCCCGTCCCAGACGCGGGAGAGGTCCAGCGCGCCCAGGCGCTCGGCCAGCGTGTCGGAGTCTCCCGCGCGGAAGGTGCCCACGCGCAGCAGCACCCGGCTGGCGGTGCGCAGGCGCAGGTTGGCCTCCTGGTGGAGTCCGGCCGGGCCTTCCAACTCCACGCCGCCTTCCACGCGGCGCGGCTTCCAGCCCAGGGCGGACGCCTCCGCCTCCAGCGCGGGCTCCAGCCCGGGCAGGGTGGATACGTAGATTTGCTCTTCGCTTCGGGGGCTCGTCACGGCGGGGCCCATTGTCCGTGTCTCAGCGCGGGCTGCAACGACTCATGGTGGGAATGGCTTCATGGCGACATGCCCGGGGGCCTCGGACCGGCACGCGGCGACTCACCGGAACTCCTCCACGATGTAGACGGCAGCGGTGGAGAACTCGAGGATGGCCATTCCCGGCTTCGACCCGGGCAACTTCCGCATCTGGCCTTTTGACAACCTGGCCACCGCGCAGATGGGCACCCTGTCTCCGTCCAGCGGATGGGCCTCGTAGTAGCGGACGACGACCTGTGGCCCTCCCGTCCAGACCTGCCCATACAGTCGCGTGCCGGTTCCAAGCGTGCCGAGATCACCAAACAGAACGCTCTCGACGGGGCCGTCATAGAGCGTAATGGGACTGACGTCGTCCTGATTCGCGTCGAGCTCGACAGAGGCGCCGTCACCTACCCGCACGCGCAGGTAGCGCATTGCCTTGAGGGTTTCTGCTGGGCACTCCTCAAAGCTTGGGGACCCATCCGGTCGGAGGGGCACTCCACCCGGGCCCGTTGTGGCGCAGCTGGCGCAGGCCGCGAGCAGGACCACGCATCGCAGGGAGAGGAGTCTCATTGCCGTCATGCCTTCGCTCCTACTCGCGGGCGAGCCGATGATCCAGCACGACAATGGCCTGTCGGAGTCCATCGTGACGGAAGAGTTCCAGCACCAATTGCGTGGGCCTGCCTGCATCCACGAACGCGCTCTTATCCACGATAAAAGCGAGCAGACCTTCTTCACCGGGTGGAATCGCGGGGAGGGTCGATCGCATGGCGACCGTGCGCATCACACCCCCGGGCGTGGTCATGAGGCGGGCCTCCTTCAAGCGCCAGGGCCGCCTGGAGTCGTGATTCTTGACGGTGACGAGGACGGCGGCCTTCAACTTGCCGGAGAAGGCCTCGATATTGAGGTCGGCGTCCGGCTCCTTGAACAACCACTTCCGCATCAGGCGAAACGGCGTCTGCTTGATGTCGCCAGAGACCAGCAGCGCGGCCAGCGCGTGGTCCGGCGACGTCTCCTCCTTCCGGAAGCGCTCGTTCTCGTTCCTCAGGAGACTCTCCCGTCCGAGCGAGTCGTACAGGGCCGAGAGCACCGCGTTGTAGCTCTCGCGGTTCCTGAACACGTTCACCTGCTGGTCCGGCCCGGCCTCCTCGCGAGGCGGGCCCACGAGGAATGGAAGCTCCGTTCCATCCGTGAGCGTGACCAGCAGGGGGACGCGCTCATCGTCCGCGAGGTCGCGCAGCGGCACCAGCACCACGAGCTTCCCCATGACGGCAGGTGGCTCGAACCGGCCCTCCCAGCCCAGCAGCCGGGTCCGCGTGGCGTCGCAGGGCTGCTCGAAGCGGAGCACCGTCGCGACCTGGCCGGCCACGGCAAGCCGGTGCGCCTCCTCGGCCGGGTGGTCCGAAACGATGAACGTCCTGATGGTGGAGGACTCACGGTCCTGCGCCAGCGCCGCGGAGGCCAGGAGGACGAGGAGCGACACAGCCCGGTAGGGAAGGGGACGCCACATGGTGGCGCACAACCTATCAGCAGGGATGCCCACGTCACTACCCACCACGGCGGTGCCGTCTTCATCCCTGGCCGCGGAAGGGGCCTCCGCTCACGGCGAGGGCGCGGAGGGCCGCTCGCGCTCCGAGCCCCCGGGGACGTGGGCCGGCGCCTCCGCGTACACCCCGCGGTACTCGGGCGGCAGCAGCGCCGCTACCCGGCGCATCATCGCGTCCACCAGGGCCTGGCGCGCGTCGTCCGCGCCGGCGCACTCCGCCTCCAGGTCCTCCACGCGGAAGGGCCGGCCGAAGCGCACGACGACGTCGGCCTTGTAGAGCCGCTCCCCGCCCATGTCCGAGTCGTTGATGGGCATCAGCTTCTCGGTGCCCCGCAGCGCCACCGGCACCACGGGCACGCCCGCGCGCTTCGCAATCAGCGACACGCCCTTCTTCGCCTCCAGCAACGTGCCGTTACGGCTGCGCGCGCCCTCCGGGAAGATGAGCACCGGCTGGCCGCCCTTGAGGGTCTCCACCGCCCGCCGCATCGCCTCGATGTCCGGCGAGTTGGGCTTGATGGCGATGGTCTCCATCACCTCCGACGCCAGCCGCGTCATCGTCGTGCTCTGGAGCTTCACCCCCGCCAGGAAGCTGACCTGTCGCGGACGGAAGGCCCGGTCCAGGGTGAAGCCGTCCGCGTTGGACAGGTGGTTGCAGATGAAGAGGCAGGGCTCGTCGGGAATGTTCTCCCGGCCCTCCACCACCTCATTCGCCAGCGTGTCCCAGACGCGGTTCATCAGCGCGCGCACCACGCGGCGGCGCGCCCGTTCCGGCAGCCTGGCCATCAGCTCGAAGAGAATGCGCAGCACGCGTCGGTCGCCTCCATCTCGGGGACGGCCCGAGAGCATGGCTCGGCTGGAGCCCAGGCGGGCGGCAATTGATGCTGGCGCCCCAGTCCCGCCACTACCCACCAGAAGATGTAGTCCCGCCTGCGGCACAGGTCAGCACCCCTGCCCACATGCAGCCCGCCCGCATGGCGGGCCGTCATGCAGCCAACGCTCTTCCGGCACCGCGGGACAGACCCCTACCGCCCTGGCACGGCCACGCGTGACACCGCACCGGGACGTTGGCCCGCGTCAGGCGCTGGCGCAAAGCCATCGGCGCCCGGGGGTGGGTTGGGCTATGGGAAGGGCGTATGAGCGCCGAAGCCACCCTGTCCCGCACCCGGAAGCCCGTGGAGTACGAGGTCACCGTCGCCCGCGTGCGCATGGACACGCATGACACGGCCACGCTGTTCCTCGACTTCGGCGGGACGCCCCCGGAGTACAAGGCGGGGCAGTTCCTCAACATCGACCCGCACCAGTTCCCCGCGCTCGGGCGGCTGTCGGCCTACCTCCAGGAACAGAAGGGCCGCAAGGAGCCGCAGCGCTCCTACTCGCTCGCCTCCGCGCCGCACGAGCCGCTGGTGGCCATCACCATCAAAGATGAGGAGTTCATCCCCGGCCTCACCCGGTACCCGCCGCTCCTGTCCCCCTTCCTCGTGCACGGCCGGCTCACCGGCGCGCGCCTCAAGGTGCTGGGCTTCATGGGGCCGTACGTGCTGCCGGACGACGTGGAGCAGCGCACCGGGCACATCCTCCACCTGGTGGCCGGCTCCGGCGCGGTGCCCAACTTCGCCATCCTGAAGGACGCGCTCCACCGGGGCCTGAAGCTGCGCCACACCTTCCTCTTCTCCAGCAAGACGTGGGGCGACGTGCTCTACGGCGAGGAGCTGGTCGCCCTGGAGCAGGCGCACCCGGACCGCGTGCGCGTGGTGCACACCCTCACCCGTGAGACGGACGAGTCACGCTTCGGCCCCACCGTGCGCAAGGGCCGCGTGGCCCAGGCGCTGCTGGAGGAGCTGATTCCGGACCGGGACACCTGCCTCGTCTACGCGTGCGGCCCGGCGATTACGCCGTGGGACAGGCGCAAGGCGCTGGAGACGCGCACGCCCGCCACTCCGCGCTTCATGGAGACGGTGCTCGGTCACCTCCACGCGCTGGGCATCCAGGACAAGCGCATCAAGCGGGAGACGTACGGGTGAGCAGGGCGGGCTTCAACGCCAACCCGTGAAGCTCATATCGCCCGAGCGGTTGACTCCTTTCGCGGCGGAGGGCATCCCCTCGTTCGGCGCGGGGCGGCTGAGGAGGCTCCAGGCGCGTGCCGTTGTACCGGGACCGGATGGAAATCCCTCCCTCCGGCTGTCCGGAGTCCCTCATGTCTCATTGGAGTCCTCACACGCGGCGCGCCTGGTGGGGCGCCGTCTCCCTGGCGTTGGCCCTGAGCACGGGCTGCGGCGACACCTCGGGAGCGTCCACGCCCGAAGCGCCCGCGTCCCCCGAGTCCGTCCTCCAGGTGGAATTGGAGGAGGCCTTCGTCGCCATCCCCCGCGCGGTGAGCGCCGAGCAGCAGCAGCAGGTGTCCCAGCGGCTCGCCGGCGCGGTGGATGACGCGCGAGCCAGCTTCTACCTGGCCATCCGCCGCAACGAGCTGGACAAGAAGTGGTTCCTCTCCGCGTACTCCAAGCAGGCCCACCCCGGTGGCGTGGTCTACACCGCGGCCACCACCCTGGGCACGCGGGTGGTGAGCTTCGAGGAGCAGAACGGCAAGCTCTTCGTCTTCGACGTCGACACGCGCAAGCAGATGAGCGACGTGTTCCATCCGCAGGTGCTGGTCGACGCGTACCCCATCGTCACCGACCATGCCGCGTTCAATCGCCTGCCGGGCTCCAGCCAGTACGTGCTCATCGACCCCACGGCGGGCCTCAATCGCTTCGGCGTCGTGGGGGACGAGCGTGGCGAGGACGGCGTCCGCTTCCAGGTGGAGCTGAGCTTCGCGCAGCGCTTCCGGCGCATCGCGGATGGCATCACCTTCGAGCAGGTCTACACGGGCTACGCGGAGGTGCCGGACCCTGATGCCTCCATCTGGTGGATGGAGGACAACCTCTTCCGGACCGCCGGCACCCTGGGCATCTCCCTGCGAAGGTACTCCGAGGGCCCGGGCTACACGCCCACCCCGCTGCCGCCGCGAGAGCACTACTTCCGCAGCGAGCGGCGAATCGTCCCGAACACCGCCGCCCAGGTCATCGAGCAGGTGGCGGTGAAGTGGAACGTCCACCCCGGAATGAAGCCCATTCAATGGCACATCACCGAGCATGTCCTGAAGGCGCAGCAGGACCCGCGCTTCCAGGACTTTGACCTCGTGGGCGCGATGAAGCGCGGCATCGAGGGCTGGAACTCGGTGTTCGGCTTCCCGGTGTTCCAGGTGGCCATCGGTGACAGCTCGCTGAGCTTCGCCGACGACGACAAGAACGTCGTCATCTTCGACACGGACGAGGAGATGCCCTTCGCCATGGCGGACTGGAGGACCAACCCCAACACCGGCGAGATTCGAGGGGCCAGCATCTACTTCCCGGTGACCTGGGTGATTGTCGCGGCCAGCGAGCTCGGGGATGACGCGGCCCTCGAGGCCGCCCATTCCGAGCCGGAGGCCCGCGCCCCGTTCCGTCTGTCCTGGGCCGGCATGCGGGGCCGCCCGCTGTGTGACCTGGATGCCTCGGCCATGCGCGCGGCACGGGTGAGCGCCGGGACTCCGGGCCACGGCCAGCTGGCGGGACTCACCAAGAAGCAGAAGGTGGAGCGGCTCCTCACGGGGCTGATGCTGCACGAGGTCGGCCATACGCTGGGGCTGCGGCACAACTTCTACGGCTCGCTCGCCTACGACGGCAGCCCCAACAGCCCCCTGTCCACCACGGTGATGGACTACCTCCAGTACGAGGACGCGGTCTACCTGGACACGCCGGGCTCGTATGACGTGCAGGCCGTGCGCTATCTCTATGGAATGTCGCCGCAGCCGCCCACGGATGGGTTCTGCACGGACGAGGACCGGCGCACGGACCCGTACTGCAACACGTACGACCGCTCCTCCGAGCCCATCACCGGGTCCGTCGGCCCGCTGTACCACTCGGCCCGGGACTCCATGCTGAACAGCACGCTCCCCTGGAGCCGGTTCGTCTACTACTTCATCTACCAGATACACCCCCTCCTCAACTTCGTGCGCGTCGCGTCGCCCGAGGCGCAGGTCACCGCCTATTCCCTGGCGATGGAGGGCGTCCGTCCGCCGCTGGTGATTCCCCCGGGCGCCCGGGCGGACTACCCGGCCCGCGCGGACGAGTTCGTTCGACGCATCTTCGCGCGGCTCTACCTGGACCCGGCGTCGGAGCGCGGCCACTTCTCCGCCAACCCGCGCGCGACTCCGGAGCTGATGTCGCTGATGCTCCCGGACATCAAGGCCATCCTGCTCAACACGGATGGGGTGCGCAGTCACGAGGCACGCCGCACCATGGTGGACGTCCTCAAGGCCATGCAGACGCTGGGCGCGTACGCCGCCCTGCGTGAGCTGCGCGACGCGCTGACCGCCAGCCTGCCCTCGCTGAGCGAGCCGGAGCGGATGCAGACCGAGGACCTGGTGGCCCGCATCACCGCCGCCCTGTCTCCCTACTACCGCTGACAGCTACGGGAGCGCCTGGGGCCTCCTGGCGGTACACAGCCGCCAGGAGGCCCCTTCCGTGCGTTACCGGGGGCAACAGCTCACTGCATGAGCTGCTGCCTCACATGTATTCGCAGACGCTATCGATGCACTCGAACTTGTAGTTGGGGCACCGGACTCCGCAGCCTCCGCAGTTATTGAAGTCGTCGGTGGTGTTGATGCACGTTCCGTTGCACCGGGTCTCACCTGGCGAGCAACTGCATACGCTCCCTTCGTCCGCCGCGCCGCTGCAGTTGTTGTCGATGCCGTCGCAGACCTCGGTGGCCCCTGGATGCAGGCCCCCGTTGGAGTCATCACAGTCGCTGGCGTTGGATACGAAGCCCGAGGGCCGCGAACAGGCCAGGAGCCACTGAGGGCTGCCATACCCATCGCCATCCTTATCCTGGTACCAGGTCGAGCCGACGCCCTCGTCCACCGAGCCGTTGCAGTTGTTGTCCGCCGAGTCGCACACCTCCGTGGCTCCAGGCCGGATGCCAGCGTTGGAGTCGTTGCAGTCGCTGGTGTTGGAGACGTAGCCCGAAGGTTGCGAGCACTGCTGCGTCGACACGCTCGAAGTGCCGTAGCTGTCGCCGTCGGCGTCGCGGTAGTAGGTCTGCTTCGCGGGCTCGTCACCCATGCCGTTGCAGTTGTTGTCGATGCTGTCGCACAACTCCGTGGCTCCAGGCCGGGTGCTCGAGCTGGAGTCGTTGCAGTCGCCGTCGTTGGAGACGTAGCCCGAGGGCCGCGAGCACGCCTCTCTCGTATTATTGGAGTTGCCGTAGCCGTCGCCATCCACATCGCGGTACCAGGTCGAGCCGACTCCGTCGTCCACCGAGCCATTGCAGTCGTTGTCAGAGCCGTCGCAGACCTCCCAGGCGCTGGGGCTGATGCTCCCGCTGGAGTCGTTGCAGTCGCCGGCGTTGGAGACGTAGCCCGAGGGCTTCGAGCACGCCTGCGTGGACTGGTTCAAATTGCCGTAGCCATCGCTGTCCGCGTCGCGGAACCAGGTCGACTTCACGCCTTCATCCACCGTGCCGTTGCAGTTGTTGTCGGCACCATCACAGGTCTCGGAGGCACCAGGCCGGATGCCGGCGTTGGAGTCGTTGCAGTCGCTGGAGCTGGAGACGTAGCCCGCGGGCTGCGAGCACGCCTGGGTTGACTGGCTGGCAGTGCCGTAGCCGTCGCTGTCGGCGTCGCGGTAGAAGGTCGAGCCCACGCCTTCGTCCGCCGTGCCGCTGCAGTTGTTGTCCACGCCGTCGCAAACCTCCGTGGCTCCGGGCTTGATGCTCGCGCTGGAGTCGTTGCAGTCGCCGACGTTGGAGACGTACCCCGAGGGCTGCGAGCACGCATTGCTCGACTGGCTGGCATTGCCGTAGCCGTCGCCATCCGCATCGCGGTACCAGGTCGAGCCGACGCCCTCGTCCACCGTGCCGTTGCAGTTGTTGTCGGCGCTGTCGCACACCTCCGTGGCCCCGGGCTTGATGCTCGCGCTGGAGTCGTTGCAGTCGGTGGTGTTCGACACGTAGCCGGAGGGCTGCGAGCACGCCTGCGTCGGCAGGCCCGCGTTGCCGTGGCCGTCACCGTCCGCGTCGCGGTAGAAGGTCGAGCCGACCCCCTCATCCGTCGAGCCATTGCAGTTGTTGTCGGCGCTGTCACACACCTCCGTCGCACCGGGCTTGATGCTCGCGCTGGCGTCGTTGCAGTCGCCCGCGGCCGCCACGTAGCCCGAGGGCTGGCTGCACGTCTGCAGGGTGTTGGTCGAGGTGCCGTAGGTGTCGCCATCCGCGTCCCGGTACCAGGTCAGGATGGCAACGCCCTCGTCCACCGCGCCGCTGCAGTTGTTGTCCACGGAGTCGCACACCTCCGTTGCGCCCGGCTTGATGGCCGCGTTGGAGTCATTGCAGTCGCTGGAGCTCGCCACGTAGCCCGTGGGCTTCGCGCAGGCCTGTGTCTCCTGCGCCGCATCGCCGAAGCCGTCACCGTCCGCGTCGCGGTACCAGGCGCCCATCAGCCCCTCGTCCACCTGGGCGTCACAGTCGTTGTCCAGTGCGTCGCAGACCTCCGTGCCGCCGGGCTTGATGGCCGCGCTGGCGTCATTGCAGTCGGTCGCGTCCGCGACGAAGCCCGCGGGCTGACGGCAGTTCTGCACGGTCTCGCCCGCGTTGCCGGTGCCGTCGCCATCCGCGTCGCGGTACCAGGCCTGGGTGGGCAGCCCTTCGTCGGCCTGCGTATCGCAGTCGTTGTCCATGCCGTCGCACACCTCGATGGCGCCAGGGTTGAAGACTGCGTTGGTGTCATTGCAGTCGCCCGGGTTCGGCGCGTGGCCCGAGGGCTTCGCGCAGGCCTGCACCGCCTGGTCCGTCAGGCCGTAGTCGTCGCCGTCCTGGTCGCGGTACCACGCCACGAAGGACAGGCCGTCGTCCGGCTGCCCGTTGCAGTCGTTGTCCTTGCTGTCGCAGAGCTCGGCCGAGGCATCCTCCTTCTGCACGCAGTCGATGGCGCCGTGGGTGCAGTACGTCACGCCCTCGCCGCACACGCCTTGCAGCCCCGTGGAGCACGCCTGCAGTCCACCCGGGTTGCCTTCGTCAGACTCGCCGTCACAGTCGTTGTCCAGGCTGTCGCACTGCTCGGCGGACGCGGCCTGGACCTGCTCGCAGGCCACGTTGCCGGCGACGCAGGCGGTCGTCCCCGCGCCGCACACGCCCGGCTTCCCCGTCGCGCAGGTCTCGCCGCCGCGCGGGTTGCCCTCGTCCACGGCTTCATCACAGCTGTCATCCACGCCGTTGCACTCCTCCGGAGCCCCCGGGTAGGTGGTCGGCATGTAGTCGTCGCAGTCGATTTCCTCCACGAAGCCAGGGGAGGGCTCACACGCGTACTCGACGACGTACTCGTCCCCGAACCCGTCCATGTCACCGTCGAAGTAGAACGTGTTGGTGATCAGGGCCGACACGGGGGCGGTCGTCGCCACCGTCGAGGTGCTGCCCGTACCGAGCTGTCCCTGGCCGTTGTTGCCCCAGGCCCACACCGGGCACCCCGGCCGCAGCGCCACCGCGTGCTGGGCGCCGGCCGCCAGGGCCTTCGCATCCGCCACTCCCGTCACGCTCACCGGCACGGCGCTGTTCACCGTGCCGCCGTTGCCGAGCTGACCGGAGACGTTGTGGCCCCAGGCCTTCACGAAGCCGTCACCCATGATGGCGAGGGAGAAGAAGTGGCCCGCGGAGATGGCCTTGACGGCGAACAGGCCAGTGACTGCCGTGGGCGCCAGCACCGGCGTGGTGCTGGTGCTGCCGGTGCCCACCTGGCCGAAGGTGTTCTGACCCCAGGCCCACACGTTGCCGAACTGCTCGTCAATGACGAGGGAGTGGCTCCCGCCCGCGGCAATGGCCGTGGCGCGCGGCAGCCCCGCCGCCTGCGTCGGCACCAGGACGTTGGTGCTGGTGGCTCCGGTGCCCACCTGCCCGGCCGTGTTCTGCCCCCAGCCCCACACCTTGCCGTCCGCATCCAGCGCCAGCGCGTGGTTCAGGCCGGCGGCCATGGACCGGATGGTGGGCAGGCCCGCCACCACCACGGGCGTGGCCACCGAGGGGCTGGTGGCGCCCGTGCCAATCTGGCCGGACGTATTCTGGCCCCAGGCCCACAGCCGGCCATCCGTCCCCAGCGCGAGCGAGAAGCTGCCGTTGGCCGCGATGGCCTGGATGCCGGGCAGCGTCACCTTCGTCGGCACCAGCACCGTACCCCCGGCGATACCGAGGCCCACCTGCCCGGAGGCGTTCTGCCCCCACACCCACACGTTGCCGTCCACATCCAGCGCCAGCGAGTGGGCGACACCCGCCGCCAGGGCCTTGATGGGCGGCAGCCCGTTCACCCGCGAGGGCTGGGGCAGGGGCGTGGTGCTGGTGTTCCCCGTGCCGAGCTGCCCGGCCGTGTTCTGACCCCAGGCCCAGACCTCACCGTCCTTGCGCAGGAACAGCGAGTGATAGGCGCCCGCGGCCACCGTCTGAGGCACCCGCACGGCGGCCAATCCCTGGCGCGTCGTGGCGGGAGCTTCCTCGCTGCCAGGCACCGGCTCCGGCCCGCCACAGCCCAGGGAGGCCAGGAGGAGGACGGCGGTACACCACGTCAGGCGGCTGCGCGGCACTTCCAGACATTGTCGTTTCAAGTCACTGCTCCTGAGCGTCATCCATGCGCCCTGCCTCTCCCGGGCCAGGCGATGACGTTGGGTGGGACTCCATTCCCCAGACAGGACGTGACGAGACACACCTCCTACCGGAGGGTGCGTGCACCCCCCGCGCGGAGGCGTGTCCTGTGCGTCCTGACCTGGGGAATGGAGCGAGAGGCGGTGGTTTTTGTCGCCTCAGCCTGGCGTCATGAGGACAGACGCGGCTGGGCTGTTTTTGCTACTGGGTGGTGATTGCTTACGGGCCATGGACAGATTGCTCTCTCTGCGGTGCATGAGAGGGTGTTCGGCTCGACCCAGGCTCATTGGCGCAGGCAGCGCAGACCACCCCCTCGGCTCAAGGGAGCCGACGAGGGGGAAAACGATGCAGAGAATCTGTGCGCTACCCGGCGGACGGCGTGTACCGCGTGGCCCTGTCGTCCTGACAGGCAGGTGGGACGGAGGCGCCCCGACTACTGCCGGCAGGACGGCGTCGAGACGCAGTCGCAGCCATTCGGCTGGCCTGCCTGCAAGTCGCGCAGCTTCTCGTCGTAGCAGGCGAGGATGCTGTGGTTGCAGACGCCGAAGCCGCCGGGAAGCTCGGCGAAGTGGCTGTTCATGGCCACGGCGTTGTCCAGGGCGAGGTACAGGTCCGTGCAGCTCGAGTTGAGGTTCTGCCAGTTCTCCGTCTGCACGCCCCGGGGCCCGCTGTAGTCGCGGAGGTAGCAGAAGTAGCTCGTCTGCCCGGTGCCCGTGCCCGTGCACCTGTCGGTGGCCACCTCGCCGATGCCGTTGTTCTGCACCTCCAGGAGCAGCTCGCCGCCGAACGTGAGCTGGGACTTCGCGTAGCCCTCCAGGAGCTCGCGGACACCCCAGGGCGCGCTGTTGGACCAGACCTGGAGGCGGCACTCGTCGGCCGTGCTGCTGACGGTGCAGCCCGGCTGCACGACGTCCCACTTGTTGATGGCCAATGCCGTGCGGCGGGACGTGCCGAAGACGTCGCGGTGCACGTCGATGGCTCCCAGGTGGCAGTCGAGGTCGGTCTGGTGCGACAGGCCGGCGTTGGCCAGGCGCTGGTGGGTGTACCCTTGCTTCTGCGCCCGGTAGAACGGCTCGGCGTACGCCGTCATGCAGGCGGAGTCGACGACGGTGCTGACGAGCTGGTCCAACGTCCTGCCGCCATACGTCGTCGGGTTCGACAGCAGCTCCGCCTGGAGCGCGCTCATGAACTCGCGGTACTCGGCCAGGTACGCCTGGGACCAGAAGAACGGCACACACCCCGCGCCCGCGGGGTAGTAGCCGCCCACGCCGCCTTCACCGGCGCCGGAGCAGTCGACGGCCGGGCCTTCCGACGTGGCCGGGGCATTGACGAACTGGGGGCCCGCGCCGTCGTTCGCCCGCTTGGCGAAGGCAGGCGCGGCGATGCCCGCCATGATGCGGAGTTTCACGTTCGTCACGCTCGTGCCCGAGGTGACGTTGGCCACGGCGTTCCGGAGGGGCACCCAGTTGAAGACCTGGTCGGCCGTCTCCAGGTCCTTCCAGTTCAGCATGACGATGGCGCTGGAGACATAGGTGGCGCTCGCGGGCGGAACCCCGGAGCGCGTCATCGCTCCCGAGACGGCCGCCGGCGCCGGGCGGTACACGAGGTTGAGGGAGAGCCGGGCGAGCTTCACCGCGCCCGAGGTGTTCGTCAGCGTCACCTTCACGCGGAGCTGGCTCTGGCCCGTCAGCGTGCGGGAGGTGAGGACGGTGCCCGTGTCATCAGTCGTGGTCGTGGCGCTGGCGAGCGTCTTCGTGAAGGTGCCGAGCGACGTGGCGCCGTCGAGCACCTCGAACTGGAGCGTTCCCGAGGCAGCGGTCGTCCCCACATTGCCCGTCCGGACGAGCACCTCCACCCGGGCCAGCGTGCCCGCGGGCGCGGCTGGGAGCCCGAAGGTGATGTCGCCGGTGCTGAAGCCCGTCTTCGCGCGCACGAAGCTCTGGTCGGATGTATCGGTGACCTTCAGGTAGAGCCCCGCCGTCGAGCCATCCCCCGCGGTGACGTTGACGCTGGAGCCGTCCGAAGTCGGCTGGAGTGCCGTATCGGCGATGAGCGTCGCGGAGGTCCGCGCCTGGGCCGCCAGCTCCGGCGTCGTGTCGCCGCACCCGAGGAGTGCGAGGAGCGGGAGCACGACCAGGGCGCGGTGAAGAGTCATGAGGTCTCTTTCAGGAAATCCCAAGGAAAGCGGCGCGACACATCATTCGCCAGGGCCCGCTCTTCCGTCCAGCGGCCCTGGCCGCCGCGTGCCCGGAGAACCGTGCTCCCGAGAAGCGACCGACCGGGCTGGCTGCCGGGGGCGTTGTCGACCCTGGTGAAACCGGGCCGCCCGAGCCCCTACTATCGCGGGAGACGTCCGCGCTTGTGCCCCCCACACCCCCCCCCGCGCGCCACGTCCTGGAGTCTGACCGTGACGCCCGAGCAGCATCTAGAGACCTTCTACCGAGAGAATCGCGAACGCGCCGTCCTGCACTTCTACGACAGCCTCTGCGCGGCCGAGCTCAAGTCGTACACCGAGGCGCCGCGCGAGCCCACGCTGGTGGCGGTCGGGGCTTCCTTCGACAACCTCATCAGCGGGCTCGTGAACCGGACGCCCGAGGCGTACGTCGAGAGCCAGACGGCGGCCTTCAAGAAGCGCATCGCGGGCGGCGTCGACCCGAAGGACATCCTCGCGGGGCTGAAGTCGGCGGAGACGTCCCTGACGTGGCTCATCGAGCAGGCGAGCGCGGAGCGCCCCGAGTTCGGTCCGCAGCTGCGGCGCATGGGCCAGCAGTACCTGCTCATGACGCACATGACGGCGATTTCGATTCGCACGTACCAGCCCTGAGCCAGGCGGTGCCCGGGCCCGCTCAGCACATCGCGTGGCTCTCACCTCCGGAGCCCAGGCCCGGCTGGCGCAACCCGCCCGCCGGCGCCGTCGGCGACTCCGGGTCGACCGGCAGCTCGACGACGAAGGTGGTGCCTCCTCCCGGTGTCTCCTCCACCTGGATGGAGCCCCCGTGCGCCTGGACTATCTGCCGCGTCACATAGAGCCCCAGGCCGAAGCCGGAGATGTTCGTCCCCCGCACCGCCCGCTCGAAGACCTGGAAGATGCGCTCCCGGTCCTTCGGGGCGATGCCCGGCCCATGGTCCTGCACCCTCAGCCACACCCGGTCCTCCTGGGCCCGCGCGGACACCCGCACCGGCTTCTGCTCGCCATACTTGATGGCGTTGCCCACCAGGTTCGCCACCACCTGCTCGATGCGGGGGCGGTCCCACCGCGCGTGGATGGGCCCGTCGTGCTCGAACCGGATGGGGATGCGGCTCCGGGTGAGCTCCTCGTCGAGCCCCGCGAACACGTCACCCACCACTTCTGACAGCTCCACGTCCCCGAAGTTCAGCTCCATCCGCCCGGTGAGGATGCGCGACACGTCGAGCAGGTTGTCGATGTGCTCCCTCAGCCGGTTGAGCTGGCGGTCCGCCAGGTGGAGCAGCCGGGTGATTCGCGCGGACTCGGGCCCTGGCCTGGAGCGCATCGCCTCCCGCTCGACGGACTGCAGGTGCAGCTTGAGTGAGGTGAGCGGAGTCTTCAGCTCGTGGGAGGCGATGGAGAGGAACTCCTCCCGCGCCTGCGTCGCCTCGCGTGAGCGGCGGTACAGCCTCGCCGCGTCGATGGCCAGTCCCCCGCGCTGGGAGACCTCCTCGATGAGCGCCAGCTCCGCCGCGGAGTACGTCAGGCGCCCCGGTTCGGGGTAGAGCACATACAGGCCCAGCACCTCACCCCGGACCCGCAGCGGCGTCACCCAGGAGGGAGGGGCCTCGGGCGGGGACCCCCGGACGGGGGTGCACGCGCCGCGTCCGTCACGCGCGGCCTGGAGCCAGCGTTCGAGCTGCTCCGGCGAGACTCCCAGCCCCCGCGCCCGCATGCGCCGCTCCCGTTCCGCATCGGCGTCGGCGAACACCTCCCGCCAGTGGGCGGGCTCGCCGTTCCCGGCCTCCTGCACCAGGAGCACGCAGGTCCTCGCCAGCGTGGGGACCAGCAGGTGCGCCACCGTGTCGAGCGTCACCTCGAAGTCCAGGGAGGAGGCCAGCCGGCGGCTGGTGTCCGACAGCAGTTGCAGGAACTCCTCGGCCCGCTTGCGCTCGGTGATGTCGGTGGCGATGCCGCACACCGCGTGGACGGCCCCGGTCGCGTCCCTCAGCGGGAACCTCTGCACCAGGTAGGTATGAGGCCCATCAGGCCCCGGGAAGATGTCCTCGGACTCGCGGGCGGCGTCCGCCTCGAGCACCTCGCGGTCCGACTCCCGCAAGCGCTGCGCCACCTCCGCCGGGAAGAGCTCCGCGTCGGTCCGCCCGAGCAGCTCCTCCCTCTCGCGAGCGCCGATGACCTCCGCGAGCCGGCGATTGATGCTGAGGAACCGCCCCTGCGAGTCCTTCACGAAGATGAGGGCCTGTGAGTACTCGACGAGCGAGCTGACGATTTGAAGCTGTCCCGCGCGGTGTGCCGCCTCGAGCAGCCGTGCCTGGGTCTTCCGAAGCGCCTGCTCGGCCCGTCTCCGGGGGGTGATGTCGACCACCGTGCCTTCGATGAGGTCTCGGTCCGAGCTCTGGGACGCCGAGAACGCCAGCCAGCGGCATCCTCCCTTCCCGTCGGAGAGCTCGAGCTCATGCTCCCGGACCGTGCCCCCTCCGGCGAGCTGCGCGCGGAACGGCGTCGCCGCGGCTCCGAGCACGTCATCCAGGGTACGGCCTTCGAGCCCGGCCGGCTCCGTCTTCCCGAACAGGCCCGCCGCCAGCCGGTTGACGCGGACGAAGCGGCCGCCGGACACCTGCCACAGCCCCACGAGCGCACCTTCGAACAGGGCCCGGTGCATCTCCTCGCTCCGCTGGACGGCCCGCACCGACGCGTCGAGCGGCAGCACGACGCGGCGGTACACGAACAGCAGGAGCACGGCGAACAGGCCCAGGCCCGCCAGGAGCGTTCCCCCTTGCAACCACCGCAGCCGCCCCATCGTCTGGTCGCTCCGTCGCTGGAGCCGGGCCACATACCGGTCGGTCTGCTCGACGAGCTCGTCCGACTTCTGCTGGATGCTGTCGATGTGCGGGTTGTCCGTCAGCTCGCTGCGCTCGGCGCGGAGCGCCAGGACGCCCGCGTGCTCCAGCTCGCGGAAGTCCTCATCGAGCGTCCTCAGCGCGCCCAGGATGTCCGGGTCCCGCACCGCGGGAATGGCGACCTGGAGTCCTCCCAGCTCCACGGTGCCACCCGCGAGCAGGGCCCGCACGCTCTCGTGGAACTGCCGGGCGGTCAGCTGCGCCTCTGCGCGTTCCTCCATGAGGAGCGGCCAATCCCTTTGGGACAGCCCCACCAGGGCCAGGTTCGTCTCACGGGTGTAGCGCTCGGCCAGCATCCGGAGCGAGCCCGCGACGTTGAGCGTGGCGGCATCCGCGCGCCGGGTCCGGGCCACCTCGGCCATGAGCCCCTGCGACACGCCCAGGAAGAGCAGGAACAGGGAGAGCAGCAGGGCGATCCGCAGCATCAATCCGGACCGCAGCCGCGCCAGGTCTCCCCCGAACCGCATGGTGCGCCTCACTTGAGACTCAGGAACCCGGCACGCTGCGCGAGCGCATGGCGTCGGCGGATTCCATCGTAATGAGCATCCTCCACGGGTTCGAAGCGGCTGATCAACGCCTCGTCGAGAATCTGGCGCCCCCCCGCATCCTCGTGCATGTGCGTCAGCGCGAAGCCCATGCGCCGCCGCAGCTCGGGCTCCATCGTCGTCGAGACAACCACCGGGGGGATGGCCTCGGGCCCCAGCGACATCAGCACCCGGACGTCGGCGGCGGAGCCGAAGTGCAGCTCCCGGTCGTAGTCGAGCACCAGGCTGTCGACGAAGCTCGCATCGGCCTCGCCGCTCGCCACCATCCGGATGGACTCCTCATGCGAGCCCGAGCGGAGGACCTTCCCGAAGAAGCCCTCCGTGAGCCCGCGCTCGATGAGGAAGGAGCGGGGCATGTTGTAGCCGGAGTTCGAGCTCTCCTCGTTGTAGACGAGCGTCGCGCCCTTCAGGTCCTCGAACCGGCGGAAGCCGCTGTCGCTCCGGACGATGAGGTCGGAGAAATAGAGGGGCTGGTTGCCGTAGCGGGGGGCCTTCATCACCGGAGCGGCCAGCACGTCGATGGTGGGGTCGGGCCCGTCCTGCTTGAGCACGTAGGGGTAGCCACAGATGAAGGCCGCGTCCACGGCGCCGTCGTCGATCATCTCGCTGATGGTGCCGTATGAGAAGCCGCTCACGAACTCGACCTGCCGGCCGAGCTGCCCCGCGAGCCAGTCCGCGAGCTTCGAGTAGACGCCGATGCCCGACTCGGACACGAACGCCGCGCTCATCGCGATGCGGATGGGCGGCCCGGGGAGCCGCTGCTCGCGAGGCCTCGCTTCCAGCGCGGAAGCGGTCGTCTGCCCGGCGGCGGGCGAGGACTCCGGGGCGTCACGTCCGGTACACCCGGAGAGCAGCAGGGTGGACCCCAGCAGGCTCAGGGCCAGCAGCCCCATGACGAATCGCGACATCACTCTCCCCCGGTATCTGGGGAAACATCGTCACCGCGCGGACTTCTGCCGAGCGCGAAGAGAGCGGCCGGCCGCTTCCGTGGCCTGTTCTCCAAGCGGTGAAAACAGAAGGCCCCGGCGCGTGAAGCACCGGGGCCTTCGGGTGATGCCGTGTCGCGAGCGGCCTAGATGCCGGGGATGAACTTCTTGGCGGCGTCGCCGAACCCTCCCAGCACGTCCTTGGCCAGGTCACCGGCCTTGCCGCCCAGGTCTCCAATCACGCCGAGTGCATCCTTCGCCGCGTCGAAGCCGGCGTCGGCCAGGTTCTTGAGCTTGCCCACGGTGTACTCCGCCACGTCACCGCCCAGGCTGCCCAGGTCCTGCAGCGCTTCGATGCCCTCCTCACCCAGGTTCTCGAGGCCGTCGACCACCGCCTTCGCGCCGTCGGACATCCCGTCGGCCCAGGCCTTCGCCACGTCCTTCATGGCGCCGACCCCGTCCTTGAGCAGCTCGGTGGCGGCGTCCTTCGCCCACGTCGCCCCCGCGTCGACGCCGCGGGAGATGGCCTCGGCCGCCTTCTTCGCCGCCTCGCCCGTGGTCTTCGCCACGTCCTTCAGCGCCTGCTGGGCCTTCTCCGCCGCGGCTTCCGCGAGCTCGCCGGTGCCCTTGGCCAGGTCCTCCAGCTTGTCCACGCCCGCTTCGCCCAGGTTCTTCAGCGCCTCGACGGCCTCGCCGGCGAACTCGACGAACTTCCCGCCGACGTGCTTCATCACGTCCCAGGCCTTCTCGGCGATCTTCCCACCCTGCTGCAGGCCCCACTTGGCCATCTCGAAGGATTCCTTCGGGCCGTAGTGGCCGACCATGTGGGCGATGCCCGCGGGGCCGGTGGCGACGGCGGAGACGAGGTTGACGCCCTTCACCCAGTCCGGCGCCTCGTACTCCTTCCCCTGCTGCTCGGCCTGCTCCATCTTCGCCTTCTCGGAGTGCAGGCCGATGTCGATGGCGAGCTCCGCCACGCCGAGCACCGCGCCGGCCGCCAGGTCCACGCCGACGCCGACTCCCGTCGCGTCGAGGACGAGGCCGCCAATCGCGTCCAGCGCGTTGAGCTTGGCGCCCGTCGCCGCCAGGAAGCTCAGGTCCTTGTTCTTCGAGTAGAGCTCGGCGGACTCCTTGGTGAGCATCGCCGCGTCGTAGAGGCCCGGCAGCGCGCCGAGGCCCGGGACGATCTTGCTCAGGTTCTTCAGGACCTTGCCGGCGACCTCACCCGTGACGGTGACGCCCATCCTCCCGAGCAGGCCGCTCATCATGTCGAGGCCCTGCGAGAGCGCCTTGCCGAGCTGGCCGACGGTGCGGCCGTCCATGTGCTCCAGGAGGGGGCCCGCCACCTTCAGCACGTTGTTGATGATGGAGGGGTCGGCCTTGCCCGCGAACTTCGCCAGGTTGGCGATGCCGTCCGCGTCCATGTTCTTCGTGAGCTTCACGAAGGTGTCGAGGTCCTGGCCGTCCAGGTGCTTCACCGTCTTGGCCAGGTCGTCCAGCGCGCCGTCCTTGTTGACGAGCTTGCTGAACTCGGAGGCGTCCAGCCCCTTCAGGCTCTTGGCGAGCTTGTTGGCGTCGGCCGCGTCCACCCCGTCGAGCGAGGTGAGGAGCTTGTCGAGGTCCCCCGGCGACTTCGCCAGCTTGAGCGCCTCGCCGAGGTGGTCGGTGGTGGCGTCCAGCGGCATCTTCCCGGACAGCTTGAAGAGCTTCTCCGCGGTGGCCGGGTTCTTGAGCGCCTCGGCGGTGACCTTCGGGTCCAGCCCGTTCACCGCGCTGAGGAAGCGCTTCGCCTCTTCCGGGTTGGCGGCGTTGTTGACCTGCTTGAGGACGTTGTCCAGCCCCTCCGCGTTGCTCGCGTCGAGCTTCTGCAGCAGCGGGGTGAGGTCCTTGATGTCCACCTTGCTGCCGGCCTGGCCCAGCTCGCTGACCTGGTTGGCGGTGAGCTTGTTCTTCAGGTCGTCCGGCAGGTCGCCCAGCGTGCGGTTGGCGAGCGACTGGGCGTCGGTGACCAGGCCCTCCGGGTTGGGGACCTTCGCCTCGCGGAGCGTCTTGAGGAACTCCTTGCCGTCCCGCCACGCGCCCGGGGCCTCTCCGGCGAGCTGGAGCGCGGCGAGCGCCTTGTCCTCCGGCTTCGCGTTCGGGTCCATCAGCGTGAGGCCGGCGCCGGCAAAGCGCGCGGGGCCGTCGAGCTTGCGCAGCGCGGGCGCCAGGTCCTTCATGGCCTGTGTCCCCTCGGCGCCGAGCAGGTTCTTGGCCGCGGTGGCCAGGGCCACGCCGGCCTTGGCCTTGGCGGCATCCGAGGCCTTCGGGTCGAAGAGCGCCGTGTAGGCGTCGACCGCGGCCTTGGCGTTGCCGAGCTGGGCATTGCCCCGGTTGAGCAAATCGTTGCCGGGGATGCGCTCACCGATGTTGCCGAGGACTTCCTTCACCTTCTCGGGCGGGAGCCCCTGGGTGATGGAGGAGCCCAGGGAGAGGGCGGCGGACAGCCGCTGGTCGGGCGAGGACTTCGGGTCGACCAGCGTGCGGGCCGCGCCGCGGGCGCTGTCATTGCGGAAGACGTTCTTGAACTCGCGCTCGGACAGCTTCAGGGCGTCGGCGATTTCGACGGACTCCTTGGCCTCCTTCGGCGTCTTGCCCTCCTTGACCTCCGAAGCGAAGAGCGGATCCTTCAGCGTCTTCTTCAGCTCCGCGTTGGTGCGCGTCTCACCCGCCGCGGAGATGATGCGGCCCAGGGCCTCCTGGTCCTTCACGTCCTTGAGCGGGACGTCGTTGGCGCGAGGGCCGGTCCCCGTCGTCGCCTGTCCCTCCAGCCGGTCGCCGAAGTTGACCAGGTCCTGGCCGTTCTTGATGCCGAGCTGCTCCAGCGCGGCGCGGTTCTCCGGCTTGCTGTTGAGGATGTCGAACTGCTTCTCCCCGTCGAGCCGCTGCTGCGTCTCGGCGGCCGTGGGCGCCTTGACGCCCAGCAGCTTCTCCAGGTCCGCCTTGCGGCGGGTGCCCTCGAAGGCGGAGGCCAGCTCGTTCTTCTTGGGCTCGGTGCCCTTGATGTCCTTCTCGGTGAAGGGCTCGGCGACCTTCTCCCGCTTGGCGATTTCATTCGCCTTCGTCATCTCCGTCGCCGCCTTCTTGGCGGTGATGGCGACGTTCTCTTCGGCCTTCTGGAGCGCCTGGGCCTTCTGCTGGGAGGCCTTGGCGGCGGCGGCGGCCTGCTCCTCGGCGAGCTTGGAGGCCTCGGCGGCCTTCTTCTGCTCCGGGGGCGTCTTCGTCTTGTCGGCGGCCTGCTGCTTGGCGGCCTCGGCGGCCTTCTTGGCGGCGGCGGCGGCCTTCGCGGCCTCGGCGGCGGCGCGGGCGGCGGCCTCGGCGGCCTTGCGGGCGGCTTCAGCGGCCTTGCGGGCCTCTTCGGCACGGCGACGCGCTGCTTCGGCTGCTGCCGCTGCCGCCGCCGCGTCGTTCCCCGATGCCCCGGTGCTGCTGCTACCGCTTACGCCGCTGGTTGGTGCGACCATGTATTGGAACCTCAAGAATTGGAAAATTCCTGATCCAATCATCGGCCGATAAGCCGGGAAGTTGCCTAGCCCCGACAATCAGGGTGGCACACAGGCGCCTACCTGCTTGCCAGTGCAGGCGCGATGACCCTGGGTGAAGGCGGGGCGTGCCAGCTCCGGCCCTGGAGCCCCCCGGTCGCCAGGGTTTGGTATACGGCGTATACTAAGTCAACGTGACAGGAGGAGCACCGCATGGGCGACCGATGGCTGCTTCGTGGGGCGGAGGTCATCACCTGTGAGCCCGGGCAGGAGGACCTGCCGCGCGGCGACGTCCTGGTCGAGGACGGGCTCATCGTCGCGCTCGCCCCCGAGCTGCGCGTCGACGACTGCCGCGTGGTCGACCTGCGCGGGAAGCTCGTCATGCCGGGCCTCATCGATACGCATCGGCACACGTGGCAGACGCCGCTGCGCGCGCTCGGGGCGGACTGGACGGTGATGGACTACCTGGCGGCGGTCCGCGTGAAGCTCGCCCCCGCGTTCCGACCCGAAGACCTCCATGCCGCCAACCTGGCCGGAGCGCTGGAGGCCCTCGACGCGGGCATCACCACCCTCGTCGACTACTCCCACTGCATGCAGTCCCCCGAGCACGCGGACGCCGCGCTCGCCGCGCTGGAGGAGGCCCGCATCCGGGCGCTCTTCGCGTACGGCTATGCGGCGGGGCCCGGCGACAGTCCCGCGCTGCCGACGCACGCGAGCCGGCTCCAGGAGGCCCGGCGCCTGCGGCGCACGCGCCTGGCCTCGGATGACGGCCTGGTGCGGCTGGGCGTTGCCCTGACGGAGATGCAGGTCCCCTGGGAGCAGAGCAGGGCCGAGCTCCACTCGGCGCGCGAGCTTGGCGTCCCCATCACCGCCCATTGCTCCGCGTGGCCCGTGTCGGGCCCGAGCGAAGTCCAGCGGATGGCGGACGAGGGGCTGCTCGGCCCGGACCTGCTCTTCGTCCACTGCACGTGGAGCTCCGACGAGGACCTTGCGCGCATCGCCGGGAGCGGCGGCTCCCTCGCGGTGACGCCGGAGAGCGAGCTGCAGATGGGCATGGGCTTTCCCATCACCGGGCGGGCGCTGCGCCGCGGCGTCCGGACGACGCTCGGCTGCGACGTCGTCTCCAGCAACGGTGGAGACTTGTTCACCGCGATGCGGCTGGCCTTGCAGGTGGAGCGCGGGAGGACGAACGAGCGGGTGGGCCTGCCCCGGGAGCTCGAGCTCAAGGCCGCTCGCGTCCTCCAGATGGTGACGCTCGAGGCCGCGCAGGCCCTGGGCCTGGGACACGTCACGGGCTCGCTCCGTCCCGGCAAGCAGGCGGACCTGGTGGTCCTCTCCGCCGACGCGCTGAACCTGACGCCGCTCAACCGCGCCCGGGACGCGGTGGTGCTCCAGGCCCATGCGGGCAATGTCGAGTCGGTGATGGTCCGCGGCAGGTGGGTGAAGCTCCAGGGCGCCCTGGTCGATGTCGACGTGGCGTCGGTCCGGCGCCGGGTGGTCGCCGCGCGCGACGCGGTGCTCGCCCGCGTGGGCGGAGCGGCCGCGCTCCTCGCCGAGCGGGGGGAGCTCGACAGGCACTGGGACACCGGAAGCGGTGGCGTGACGAAGGACGCCTGAGGGCGCTCAGTCCTGGCCGGGCCGTGGAGGCTTCGGGGCCGGGGCCGTCCGTGCGTCGATGCGCCGCTGGATTCCCTCGAGCATGAAGCCCAGGCTGGCCTCGAACTCGCGCTCGACTTCCGTGGCCCGCATGTGCGGCAGGCTGTGGGCGAGGCCGGGGTAGTCCGAGGCGGGCAGCGCCGCCGCCGCGTCGAAGAACCGCTGGAAGGAAGGGGAGGGCTCCTGCCTGCGGACCGCTCCCGCCAGCCAGGAGAAGAAGGTGTTGTGCAGCGCTCCCGCCTCGTCCCAGGGGAGCCCCGCGTCGTGCAGCTTGCGGACCGTCCTGTCGAGGATGACGAGCGTGGTGTGGGCCACGGGGCCCTCATCCAGCAGGAACTCCATGACGCCCCGGTGCGCCAGGCCGAGGGCGCGCACCCGCGCCGCCAGCTCCCGGAGCCAGGGCACGGGCTCCAGGCGCTCATCCGGGAGCGTGAGGGGTTGGAAGATGGCCTCGACAGTCAGGAGCGCGAGCGCGTCGCGGCTCTCGACGTGTTTGTACACGGCCATGGGGGTGGCCCCGAGCCGCTCGGCCAGCGTCCGCATGGAGAGCTGTCGCAGCCCCTGCTCCCGGACGACGGCGACGGCGGTTGCCACCACGAGGTCTCTCGAGAGGCGTGGAGGACGCCCACGCGGTCCCCGTGGGCTGCTCTCGTCGGAAGTCATGCCCCCGAGCATAGGGCAGGCCGCCGCCCCGGGCGCGGCGCTACACCGGAGAGATGCGGCCCGCCTCCAGGGGCAGCTGCAACTCGAAGCGCGCGCCGCCTTCGGGCCGGGCCATGGCGCGCACGGTGCCTCCGTGCGCCAGCACCACGCGCCGGACGATGGCCAGCCCCAGCCCCCGCCCGTTGGCGCGGGTGAGGAAGAAGGGCTCGAAGACGCGGCGCGGGTCCACGTCGGGGATGCCGGGGCCCTCGTCCTCCACCACCAGGCACACGCCTCTCTCCGACGGCGCCACCGACATCCGCACCTTGCCGCCGGTGGGTGACGCCTGCACCGCGTTGCGCACCAGGTGCGTCACCGCGAGCTGGAGCAGCGTCTCGTCGCCTTCGAGGTCGGGCATGTCCGGCGCCTCGTCCACGACGAAGCGCAGCGTGGGCGCGTCCGGGGGACCGTGGAGCTGCCCCAGCGCGCGGCGCACCAGCTCGCCCAGCTGCACCGGCCGGGGGCGCGGCTCCAGCGGGCGCACCACGTCCAGCAGGTCCTTGACGATGTCCTCCAGCCGGATGACCTCTTCCTCCAGCATGCCCACCGCGGCCTGCCCGGTGGGGCCCAGGTGCGCCTCGCGCCGCAGCACCGCCACCGCGTTGAGGACGGCGCCCAGCGGGTTGCGCACCTCGTGGGCCACCACGCCCGCGGCCTCTCCCAGCACCGTCAGCCGCTCGCGCGCCACCAGCTCGTCCTGGAGCCGGGACACCTCCTCCAGCCGCATCGTCATGCTCTGGTGGTGGCGCACGTTCTCCAGCGCGCTGCCCAGCAGCTGCGCGAACAGCTCCAGCGTGCCCGCGGCCCCCGGGGTGATGGTGGTGCCCTGCACGGAGAGGATGCCGAACGGCTCGCCCTCCACGAGGATGGGCGCGTCCAGGCCCTGGGTCTCCGGAGGGTAGAGCTGGCGGATGTTCTCCATCACCTCGGGCGAGTGGATGCGGCTCGCGATGGCGAAGGCGTCCGGGTGGAAGGCCGCCTTGCGCCGCTGGAGCAGCTCCCGGAAGTGCGGCATGGCGTCGCGGGGGATGCGCACGTCGCCAATGCGCATGCCGTACATCCGCTCCGCCGCGGCCACGCTGGCGTCCTCCTGGCGCATGGGCCCATGCCGGAAGATGTCGCCTTCCAGCAACAGGATGGACACGTAGAAGCCCTGGCGGTGCACGGCCTCCACGGCCTTCTCCATCACCGCCTGCTCGTCCCGGCAGCGCATCATCTCCGCGGCCGCAGCCGCCAGCGCCTCGGTGAGCCGCCGCACGGAGTTCTCGCCCTCCGCGTCCTGCACCAGCACCACGGTGTCTTCCGGCGTCAGGCCCGGCGAGTGCCGTACCGACACGGTGCGTGCCTGCCCGTCGGCCCGCCGTATGCGGACCCAGATGGGCTGCTCGGGGCGCTTCCCACCCCGGGAGTAGGTCTCGTAGATGGGCTCCACCCACCCGCGCTCCTCGGGGACGAAGCGGGCGATTATCTCGGTGACGGGAAGGGCCAGCAGCTCCGCGGCGGGCACTCCAAAGAGGGTCGCCAGGGCCGCGTTGGCGTGCAGCAGGCGCTCACCCCGGACCACGGCGACGGCGACGGGCAACCTGTCGAGCAACCGGTAGTCCACGAGAGGGGAAGACACAGCAGAAGGGGGAGACACAGCCGTCATCCTGGGGGGCGCTCCAAGTGTCCGCAAGCCGTCCCCGGGGAGCCCCGGGGGGCATGTGCAATGGGTTCCCCCGCACCCCGTAGGAAAGGGCGAGGGGCAATACTGGAGGTAACGACAATGAGGTTCCTGAACGTGATGGGCCGCGATGACCTGGAGCTGAAGGCGGTGATGGCGGTGATGGCCGCCTTCGTGATGACCGGGGCGGTGTTCCTCGGTCAGATGCTCTAGTCGCGCCGGGCGAAGCTCGCGAAGCTCGCGAAGTTCGCGAAGTTCGGAAGCCTCACTTCTTCACGGGCTTCGCGCGGGTCAGGTACTGCTGGACGAATTCCTTCTCCTCCTTGCGGAGGTGGCTGAGCCGCAGTCCGTAGCCGCGCGGGTTCTTTCCGTCCTCGATCGAGTTCTCCCAGATGACGGCGCTGCGCAGCGTCATGACCCTTGGCGGGTCGTCGAAGCGCAGCGTCAGCTCCACCTGGGTCCCCAACCGCAGTGGCTTGTCCGTGGCGATGAAGAGGCCGCCCGAGGACAGGTTGATGATGCGGTGGTCGGTGAAGATGCCCGCGTTCTGCAGTGACACCTTCACGTCGGCGTGGATGCGGTCGTCCGAGCGCCGCTCCAGGCCCACGAACTCGGCGCTGGAGTAGGTGGGCGCCGTCGTCGCCTTGCGGACGGTGGAGGCGGGCGGCGGCTGCGGCGCGGGCGCCGGATGCGTGCGGTAGACGGGTGCGGGTGCGGCGGGCGCGGGTGGCGGCGCGATGGGCGCGCGCGCCGGCATGGGCGCCGCCGCGTGCATCACGGGCGGTGGCCGGGGCGGCATGGCGGCCACCGGAGGCGCCATCGGCGCGACTGGAGGCCTCGCTGGCGCCACGGGCGGCGCGGCGGTGGCGCCTCCCAGGTCCAGCCGGGGCGGGGCGACCGTACGGGCCGGCTGCGCGCCCTGCGTGTAGAGGGCCTCCGCCTCGCGCATGCGGCGCGAGAGGAAGTCGAAGATCTCCGCCGACACCTTCTTCAGCTCCGGATGCGTGTCCGGGGCCATGTGGTCCGGCGTGAAGCGCTTGGCCATGCGGAAGTAGGCCAGTCGCAGCTCGTCCAGGCTCGCGTGCGGCTTGATGCCGAAGATTTCGTGGGCCGCCAGGTTCTGCAGGCCCCGCAGCTGCGTGCGGAGGCGCTCGGCCTGCTGCTGCTCCACCGATTGGGTGGGCTGCGCGGCGGCGAACAAGTCCCGCAGCTCGGGCAGCTCCTGGAGGGCCACCCAGGTGTTGCCGTCGCGAGAGGCCCGCACCGCGGCCTTCAGCCGCCCTGAGGAGATGAGCTCCCTCAGGGCCTGGAGCGCCAGTGGGCCCAGCACGCGACCCAGGTTGTCTGCTACCCAGTAACCCACAGCAGGAGACGACACGCAGACACCCCGTGAATCAGTGAGCCAGCGCCTGGCGCACGGCCGAGGCGATTTCCAGCGGATGGAAGGGCTTGCCCACGAAGCCCACGGCGCCCGCTGCCATGGCTTGCTCCACCACGGGCTCGGCGTCCATGCTGCTGATGACCAGCACCCGTGTCAGCGGCGAGACGGTCTTGATGGCGCCCAGCACTTCCAGGCCGCTCTTCTTCGGCATGAAGAGGTCCAGGAACATGACCGCGGGCTTTTCGCGCGCGGCCACCGCCAGCCCCTCTTCACCGTCCGCGGCCTCGAGCAGCCGCAGCTCGATGCCCGTTTCGGAGATGACGTCCTTGAGGATGCGGCGCACGAAGCTGTCGTCGTCCACGAGCAGCAGGGTCGGAGTCTCTGGCATGGGAGCGCATGATACCTGACCCTGTGCGGACCGCACGGACCACATGGAGGCGCTTGCCTGCCTTTTGGGCTATTCGGTGGCCATGTCCACCGACAAGGCACTCTTCCACTTCGAGTCCCAGAAGCACGCCTACCTCGAGGACCTCAAGGCCCTCGTCCGGATTCCCAGTGTCTCATTCCCTGGTTTCGACCCGGCCGAGGTCCGCCGCAGCGCCGAGGCCACCGCGAGGCTGCTGAAGGACCGTGGGTTTGAAAACGTTCAGCTCCTCGAAATCGAGGGGGCGCACCCGTACGTCTACGGGGAGGTGCTCAAGGCGCCGGGCAGGCCCACGCTGCTGCTGTACGCGCACCACGACGTGCAGCCGGCGGGGGATGCGGCGGCCTGGAAGAGCGCGCCCTTCGAGCCCACGGAGCGGGACGGGCGGCTGTACGGACGTGGCACGGCGGACGACAAGGCCGGCATCGTCGTGCACACCTCGGCGGTGGACGCGTGGCTGAAGGGCGCCGGTCGCCTGCCGCTCAACGTGAAGGTCATCATCGAGGGCGAGGAGGAGGTGGGCAGCAACCACCTGTCCGCCTTCCTGCAGAAGCACGCGGCGCTGCTGAAGGCGGACGCGATTGTCCTCACGGACACGGCGAACTTCGACACGGGGCTGCCGTCCATCACCACCGCGCTGCGCGGGCTCGTCACGGTGGACGTGGAGGTGCGCGCGCTGAAGCAGGCGGTGCACTCGGGCATGTGGGGCGGGCCCGTGCCGGACCCCGTCATGGCGCTGTGCCGGATGCTGGCCACGCTGACGCACCCGGACGGCTCCATCGCCATTGAAGGCATCCGCGAGCGGGTGCGGCCGCTGACGGAGGCGGAGCGCGCGAGCATCCACTCGCTGCCGGGCAACGAGGCGTACTTCCGTGAGCAGGTGGGGCTGCTGCCGGGCGCGCAGGTGCTGGGCGGCGGGCAGCACCCGTTCGAGATGAACTGGCGGCAGCCGAGCATCGCCATCAACGCCATCCAGGCCAGCAGCCGCAAGGACGCGCGCAACATCATCTGCGACTCGGCGTGGGCGCGCGTGGGCATCCGCATCGTCCCGGACCTGGAGCCGCGCGACGTGGAGCAGCGACTGAAGGAGCACCTGCGCAAGGTGTGCCCGTGGGGGCTGGACGTGTCGTTCCACACCGAGGGCGCGTCCGGCTGGTGGTACACGGACCCGTCGCACCCCGCGTTCCAGGCGGCGTTCCGCGCGCTGGAGAAGGGCTACGGCGGCAAGGCGGTGGCCATTGGCTGCGGCGCGTCCATTCCCTTCGTGGAGCCCTTCGCGCGCGAACTGGGCGGCGTGCCCGCGCTGCTCATCGGCGTGGAGGACCCGTACACGTACGCCCACTCGGAGAACGAGAGCCTGCACCTGGGCGACTGGGAGAAGTCCATCCGCAGCGCCATCCACATCTACGAGGAGCTGGCCACGGCGCTGGGCAGCCGCTGACGTCCGCGGCTACTTCAGCTTGAAGCCCAGGTGCGCCAGGGCGCTCTTCACCCAGTCCTTGATGGACACGGTTTCGAAGGGGACGGCCTCGCGGGCGGGGTACTTCTTCTCGAAGTAGCTCACCGCGGCCACGCCCATGGCGAAGGCGGTGCCCCCGCTGGCGGCACCCTTGAGGAGCCAGCCGGCGACGGGAATCCAGCCCACCGTCTCGCCGATGACGCTGCTGGCCGCCTTGCGCGCGACGACGCCCGCGCCCAGCGTGGGGACGAGCCCGAGCGCCTCGCCGAGCGAGAGCTTCTCGCCGTAGATGCCGGCGACGTGGAAGATCATGTACGCCTCGATGGCGGACGTGAGCGCGGTGTGCGCGCCCGGCACGGGAATGGGAATGGCGGCGGCGCCCGCGGCGCGCAGGGCGCTCTCCTCGACCCAGCTGCGTGCTGTCTTCTCTGCGCTCATGTGAGTTGAACCCCCGGTGGTGTGGACCCGGAGGACTCTAGCCGACTCAGCGCCCGCGGAAGCGGTCCGTGGCCTCCACCAGCGCGGCCGTGTTGCCGGGCTCGTTCGCGGAGTGGCCCGCGTCCGGGACGATGATGAGCTCCGCCTCCGGCCACGCCTTGTGCAGGGCCCAGGCGCTCTCCGGCGGGCACACCACGTCATAGCGCCCCTGGACGATGACGCCGGGGATGTGGCGGATGCGGTGCACCTCGTCGAGCAGCTGCGTGTCCCTGCGCAGGAAGCCCCGGTTGAGGAAGTAGTGGCACTCGATGCGGGCGAAGGCGAGGGCGAAGGTGTCCCCGCTGTTGCGCGCCACCAGCTCCGCGTTGGGGTACAGGCAGCTCGTGCGGCCCTCCCACACGCTCCAGGCGCGCGCGGCCTCCTGCTGGACGCTGGCGTCGTCCCCCATCAGCCGCCGTGCGTACGCGCCCAGCAGGTCCCCGCGCTCCTCCGGGGGAATGGGGGCCAGGTAGTGCTCCCAGGCGTCCGGGAACATGGCGCCCGCGCCCCGCTGGTAGAACCAGTCAATCTCCTGCTTGCGCAGGAGGAAGATGCCGCGCAGCACCAGCTCCGTGACGCGCTCCGGGTGCGTCTGGGCGTAGGCCAGCGCCAGCGTGCTGCCCCACGAGCCGCCGAAGAGCTGCCACCGCACGAGGCCCAGGTGCTCGCGCAGCCGCTCCATGTCGGCCACCAGGTCCCAGGTGGTGTTCTCCTCCAGGGATGCATGGGGCGTGCTCTTCCCGCAGCCGCGCTGGTCGAAGAGGATGATGCGGTACGCGTCCGGGTCGAAGAAGCGCCGCTGCCGCGCATCCGTCCCCCCGCCCGGACCGCCGTGGACGAAGACCACCGGCTTGCCGCCGGGGTTGCCGCTCTCCTCGAAGTACAGCTCGTGGAGCGCGGACACGCGCAGGCGCCCGCTCCGGTAGGGCTCGAGGGGCGGGTACAGGGTGCGTGAGGGTCTCTGGGGGACGGACACGAGACTCACTCCTCCGTGACGACGGGGTGCCGCCACCGTACCAGAGCGCCCCCGTCCACCGGACCCCACGTCCGCCGTCCGCCGTCTCCACCCGCGGGACAGGGAGACGTCCGCTGGACGACGCTGGCCCGCCAGGACTCCGGCCAGCCCGCCGCGCCTCACCCTCCAGGTCGGTCGATGTGACGGCGAAGTTGCCCGGCCGCAACGCTGACTTTGCGGGCGCTGTGGACACTCTCGATGACTCCCAACCCCAGGAGTGTCCCCATGAACGTCGCCTCCCTCATGAATCCCTCGCAGGCGCGCGGTACCCCGGCTCCGGAGCCCCGGCTGCGGCTCGTGCGCGTGCAGGCCACCGTGCTCGCGCAGGGCGCGTGGAGCGCGCTGAAGGACAGCGTGAAGGCGTTCCGCCACATGCGGGACGTCCTCACCGGCCGCGCCTGGGCGTAGGACACCGGCCAGTAGAAGAGCAGGTAGGCGCCCAAGAGGCGCGGGTCGTCCATGCCGGCCAGACCTTCGACTGTGGGGCCGCCTCCCGAGGGTGGCCACATCAACTCCTTTCATCCGCTTCCGGGCTTGAACTGAGAAGTCGCCACCCGGGAACGAGTGCGCTAAATCCCGCCGCACATGATTTCCGTCCGCGGCCTGCGCAAGCATTACAAAGTCCACAAGCGCCCGTCGGGCCTGAAGGCGGCCCTTCGCTCGCTCTTCCACCGGACCTACACCACCGTGAAGGCCGTGGATGGTATTTCCTTCGACATCCGCCCCGGCGAGCGCGTGGGCTTCCTGGGCCCCAACGGCGCCGGGAAGACGACGACGCTCAAGGTCCTCGCCGGGCTGCTCCACCCCTCGGAGGGCGAGGTGACGGTGGATGGCCACGTGCCCCAGCTTCGGGAGGAGGCCTTCCTCAAGAAAATCATGCTCGTCATGGGGCAGAAGCAGCAACTGCTCTGGGACCTTCCTCCGGCGGAGACCTTCGAGCTCAACCGCGCCATCTACGACGTGCCCGCCGTCCAGTACAAGCAGACGATGGACGAGCTGGTGGCGCTGCTCGACATCGGCGACATCATCAGCAAGCCCACCCGGCAGCTGTCGCTGGGCGAGCGGATGAAGTGCGAGCTGGCCGCGGCCCTCATCCACCGGCCCCGCGTGCTGTTCCTCGACGAGCCCACCATCGGCCTGGACGTGTCCATGCAGGCCACCATGCGGACGTTCATCAAGGGGTACAACGAGAAGTACGGCGCCACGCTCATCCTCACCAGCCACTACATGGACGACGTGGCGGCGCTGTGCCCCCGGGTCATCGTCATCGACAAGGGGACGCTGTCCTATGACGGCGGCCTGGACGCGCTGGTGCAGCGCGTGCGCCCGGAGAAGCGCGTGGTGCTGCGGCTGGCCGAGCAGGTGGACGCCGCGCGCCTGGAACTGCTGGGCCGGGTGGTGCTGCATGAGGCGGGCGCCGTGGTGCTCCAGGTGCCGCAGGAGGCCGTCAACGCCACCATCTCCCGTGCGCTGGCGGGGCTGCCGGTGACGGACCTCACGGTGGAGAACGCGCCGCTGGAGGAGGTCATGAGCGAGCTGTTCGCGGAGAACAAGGCGCGCCGTGTGGCGACCGCCGAGGCCACCGCGAGCGAGTCGGTGCCGGCATGAGCCTGCACACCACGCTGCGCGCCATGCCCACGCTGCTGCGGGTGGGCTTCGCCGAGGCGGTGGCCTACCGCGCGGAGATGTTCATCTGGGTGCTGTCCACCACCCTGCCGCTGGTCAACATGGTGCTCTGGATGGCGGTGGCGCGCACCGCGCCGGTGGGCCGCTTCGGGCAGGCGGACTTCGTGGGTTACTTCCTGGCCACCTTCGTGGTGCGCCAGCTCACCAGCGTCTGGGTCGCCTGGGTCATCAACTGGGAGGTGCGGCAGGGCACGCTGGCCATGCGCCTGCTACGCCCCATCTCCCCGCTGTGGGCGTACGCGGCGGAGAACGTCGCCGGCTTCCCCATGCGCCTGCTGGTGGCCGTGCCGGTGATGGTGCTCAGCGTGGTGCTGGTGGGCAGCAAGGCGGTGCCGCAGCACGCGTGGCAGTGGGGGTTCTTCGTGCTGGCGGTGCTGGGCGGGTGGGCCATCACCTTGCTGGTCAATATCGCCATTGGCGCGCTCAGCTTCTTCCTGGGCAGCAGCCTGAAGGTGATGGAGGTCTGGCTGGTGCTCTTCTTCGTCTGCTCTGGCTACATGTACCCGGTGGAATTGCTGCCCGCGGGGCTGCGCACCCTCATCAACTGGCTGCCGTTCCGCTACCAGATTGGCCTTCCGGTGGAGCTGATGACGGGCGCGCACGACTGGCGCGAGGCGCTGGTGCTGCTGGGAGCGCAGTGGACCTGGGTGGCGCTGCTGGGCGTGTTGACCGTCGTTCTGTGGAAGCAGGGCGTGAAGCGCTTCGCGGCGTTTGGAGGCTAGGGGCATGGTGCGGCGCTACTTGCGGTTGTTGGGAATCCAGCTCAAAGCCTCCGGGCTGCTGGCGCTCCAGTACCGCGCGGACTTCTTCACCGAGGGAGTCACCTCCTTCTTCTGGACCTTCACCGCGCTGGCGCCGCTGTTCGTCGTGTACGGCGAGCGGCCCGTGGTGGAGGGGTGGGGCTTTGGCGAGGCGCTGCTGGTGGTGGGCTGGTTCACCCTCCTGCAGGGCATCCTCGAGGGCGCCATCAACCCCAGCCTCACGGGCGTGGTGGAGCACATCCGCAAGGGCACGCTGGACTTCGTGCTGCTCAAGCCCGCGGACGCGCAGTTCCTGGTGTCCACCCAGCGCTTCCTGCCCTGGCGTGCCTTCAACGTGCTCACCGGGCTGGGGCTGTTCGTCTACGCCTTCGTGCAGCTGGGGCGCGCCCCGTCGCTGACGGGCGTGCTGGCCTCGGTGCTGCTCTTGGGCACCAGCACGCTGCTGCTCTACTCGCTGTGGATATTGACGGTGAGCGCGGCCTTCTTCGTCGTGCGCGTGGACAACCTCACGTACCTCTTCACGTCCATCTTCGACTTCGCGCGCTGGCCGTCCTCGATGTTCCAGGGCGTGGCGAAGGGTGCGCTGACGCTCGTCTTTACCTACGTCATCCCCCTGGCGCTGATGACCACCTTCCCCGCCGAGGCCATGCTGGGGCGGCTGCCGGCGAGGTCCCTCGTCGGCGCCGTGGTGGGCTCGGTCGCCTTCGCCTGGGTGGCCCGCCGCGTGTGGCTGCGCTCCATCGGCCACTACACCTCCGCCAGCAGCTAGCAGCGTGGCCGCGAGCCAGGCAGGAGGCGTGCCCGGCGCGCCCGACGTGCACCCACTCTTCCAGGAGGGACGTATCCTCCTGGGAGAGCTGTCATCCCCGGCGGGTCAGCTCTCGTGCTTCACCGCGATGGCGTCGATGGCGATGAGCCAGTCATCCGAGGCGAGCCGGCGCACCTCGACGATGGTGTTGGCGGGCTTGCGGCCCGTCAGGTAGCGGCTGCGCACGGCGCCCACCTTGGCGCGCTGGGAGATGTCCGTGACGTAGATGGTCAGCTTCGTCACGTCGTCCAGGGTGGCGCCTTCCGCGGCCAGCAGGGCCTTCAGGTTGTCGAAGACCTGCTCCGCCTGCCGGGTCATGTCCCCCGCGCCCACGAGCTGTCCCTGCGGGTCCAGCGCCAGCTGCGCGGAGATGAAGAGCAGCCGCGCGTTCGTCACCGGGACGCTGACCGCCTGCGTGAAATGCGAAGGCAGGCTGTAGACGGTGGGGGGATTGAGATCTCGTCGCTCCAAGGCATCTCTCCAGGGTGGATGCGCTCGCGCGACGCGTGCTCGCCCGGCAGGCGTGCCGCCGCCATGGCGAGCGGTTGAGCGCCCTGCATGTAATTGTCACCAGGCAATGTCAAGCGTGACGGGCGGAAGAGGCCCTCGCGCCTCACCATGGGAGGTTGCGAGGCACAGGAGCGTCGTCCAGGGCCTCGGCGCGTCCCATCGGACTGCCAAAGTACACCTCCGAGGAACTCAACCGGATTGAGGGCCCGTGGGGCCCGCTCAAGCTGGCGTTCTTCAGCCGCATGCCGACGTGGAGGTGGGAGGACTTATGCTAGCGTCGCCCATCTCCTGGAGCGACAGGGCCGCCCAGGAGGCTTTCAACATCTCTCACACGTGTGCCCTCGTATGGTAGGCAATGCCTACCTCGGATGGCTTGGCTTAGACGAGGGCTTCCTGGAGGACCATGTGATCCAGTCGTACTCGGCAACGAACAGCATTCCCATCGAGCGCATCGAGGACCCCACCGAGGAGTTCTTCCGGAAGAACTACCTGGAGAAGGGCCGTCCCGTCGTCATCGTCCAGAAGAAGTCTCCGCCGCCGCAGCTCAAGTGGGACTTCGACTACCTGGCGCGGGTGGCGGGGGACTCGCCCGTCCCGGTCTACGACTGGGGCGACAAGGGCCCCACGGTGAATGACGACTTCGAAATCACGCAGATGAAGCTCGCGGAAGCCCTGGTGCACGCGAAGAAGGTGCACAGCCCCGAGACGCAGCGCTACTCGGTGTGCCAGCTCTCCATCAGCCGGTTCCTGCCGACCCTGAGCGGGGAGTACAAGACGCCGGACTTCATCGCGAACGCCGAGTCGCTCGACCAGCTCCCGGAGCCCTTCAGCGAGACGTCCCGCCGTGCGCTGTTCGTCAGCTTCTTCCGTGGCATTCACTGGCACAACGGCCGCGAGGTGGTGGCGCAACTGGCGCACGGCCAGAAGAAGTTCATCCTCTACCACCCGAACGACTCCCGCTTCCTCTATCCCCGCAAGCTGCAGGACAGCGGCATGGCCTGGTTCGACGAGAACGAGGCGGTCTTCTGCAGCGAGATTCCCTTCGAGAGCGGGCTCGACAAGATCGACCTCAAGAAGTTCCCGCTCTACGAGCACGCAAGCCCCTACGAGGTGGACCTGAAGGCAGGGGAGTCCCTCTTCATTCCCTCGCACTGGTGGCACTTCACGGTGGCGCACGAGCCCTGCATCGTCATCGCGCACTTCTGGGACTCGCCCTTGCGTCGCTGGGGCATGCCCATCGGCTGGCGCAGCCTCATCATGAAGCCGTACCGGAAGTACCTCTACCAGCACGTGCTCAAGGCGAAGAAGACCTTCAGCAAGGACTCGAAGATCAAGGCTGACGCCGTCTGAGGATGGCTTCCGAGCGCACAGTCCTCATCACCGGAAGCAACCGCGGCATCGGGCTGGAGTTCGCGACCCAGTATGCGTCGGACGGGTGGCGGGTGCTGGCCACCTGCCGCGCTCCCGAGGCCGCCCGGGAGCTGCTGGAGCTGCAGCAGCGGTTCCCCGCCAGCGTCCACGTCCATGCCCTGGACGTGGGCGAGCCCGCGCAAATCGACGCACTCGGCGCGCTCCTGAAGGAGGAGCGCGTGGACCTGCTCGTCAACAATGCGGGCTGGGCCGAGCGGCGCGCCACGCTGGAGCAGGCCACCGCTTCGTACGAGTCGTGGGAGCGCTCCATGCGGGTCAACGCCTTCGCGACGATGAAGATGGCGCAGGCCTTCCTGGAGCCGGTGGCGCGCAGCCACAAGCGCACGATGGTCTCCATCGGCAGCCAGATGGGCAGCATCACCGAGAACGACACGGGGACCCGGTACGGCTACCGGGTCTCCAAGGCCGCGGTGAACATGGTCGTCCGGACGCTCGCCATCGACCTGGCCGCCCGGGGCATCATCGTCGTCAGCCTGCATCCCGGCTGGGTGAAGACGGGGCTGGGCGGGCCGGCGGCGACGCTGACCCCTCGTGAGAGCGTCCTGGGACTGAGGGGCGTCATCGACCGGCTGACGCCCGTCGAGTCGGGGCGCTTCTTCGCCCATGACGGCCGGGAGATTCCCTGGTAGCTCGCGCGCCCGGCGCCGCCGCTCAGCGGCGCTCGGCGAGCGCCTGGATGATGGCCTTCTCCACCAGCGAGGCGCTCGCCGCGTGTTCGGGCTGGAGCCGCATCGGCTCGTGGAGCCCGACACAGCGGTTGGCGGCGATGCGCACCGTGTCGCGCGTGTTGGGGCTGCGCGCGTGGACCATGAACGGGTGCATCCAGAGCACGTCCCCGGCCCGGCCCGTCACCTCCACGGCGGGCAGGTCCTGGAGCGACTCCGCAATGGCGCGCATCCTGGCGTAGGGCAGCCCCTCGGGCTCGGCCTCATGGAGCAGCCGGGCCACCGCCTTGTGAGAGCCGACGCGCACGGCCGTCCCTCCGCCGCCGGGCTCGATGTCGGTCAGCATCTCGATGCCCACGAGCCCCTGCTCGGGCGACGTCAGATGGTGGTGGAAGTGGATGCCGTCGACGTGCCACCCCGTGGCGGGGGCCTGCCAGGAGGCGCTGGAGTCGGGAAAGCGCAGCACCACCCAGCCAATCCCGTCGCGCCGCGTCCACCAGCGCCCGCTGCCGAGCAGGTCATCCAGCGAGCCGCAGAAGCGGGGCGTGAAGAGGTCCGCGATGGGCCCGTCGTGGATGATGGACTCAATCTGCGTGCCGGCGCGCTTCCACGTCGAGCGGTCCGTGGGGTGCTCCTCCACCCGGGCCCAGACATGCGGCAGCAACTGCGCCGCGGTGTCGCGGTGGAAGGCCTCCCGGACGACCACGAAGCCCTGCTCCAGGAAGGACGTGGCCTGCTCTGGAGTGAGAACCTGCAAGTGCTGTTGCTCCTGCCGCATGTGTTCCGCTCCCGCTCTCGGATGATGGCCCGGCCGGTCGCTGCGTCAATAGCACACCCGCTCCGGGGCTCGGCCAGGGCGGGTGCCTTCCCACCTGTCGCTACCTGCTGGCGCCCTTCGTCCCGGACCCATCCAGGTGTGCCAGCGAAAGGTCCGGCGCGGAGGCGACGGCGGACAGCAGTGCCCGCGCGCGGGCGACCACCCGCCCCAGGGCTTCTCGCGAGCGGGAGGCCACCTCGAGCTTCGGCGGCTCCTCCGGGCCCCCGAGGAGGACCGTCACCGAGCGGGCCAGCAGCAGCCCTCGCGCGGGATAGCGCAGCGGCAGGTCCCGGGCGCAGGGGGCATGGGCCTCCAGTTGCGCCACCCGCGCCTGGACGGCGCGGACGGCCTCCGGGAAGCGCAGGTCCTGGCGCAGCTCCACCGTGAGCGGCAGGAAGCGGGCGACGAAGCGCTCCAGTCCCGCGCCGGCCGCCCGGGTCGCCGGGGTGGAGAGGCCGACGCAGACCGTGGACACACCGGCCTCACGGGCCAGCTCCACCAGGAGCGCGGTGAGCAGGCATTGCTCCAGCGGCGCGCTCCACGAGGCCTCTGCCTCCCGGGGCAGGGTGGGCGGTGGGGTGAGCGCCTGGGCCACGTCCGGGCCCTCGTCCCCGGTGGCGGGGAGCTCCGTGCGAGGCGCGGCCGCCAGCTCCCGCAGCCAGAATGCCTCTTGGGGCTGCCGCAGGCTCCGCAGGTGCTCGACGGCATGACAGCTCGCCGCGTCGGGCGGGGGCAGCCGGTCTCCCTCGCGCAGCCCGTAGGTGGCGGTCAGCGCCGCCGCGCTCCTGGGCCCGCCGTCGAAGTCGCTCACCGAGCGCAGCAGCATGTCCTGGGTGGCCGTGGCGATGCGCAGCACGGCGCCCACCTGGAGGAGCGTGCCCGGCGCGGCCGTCGAGCGGACGTCGGTGGGCTCGAGCTCTCGCGGCACGAAGGGCTCGCCCCCGATGACACACCAGGGCAGCCCGAGCGCGTTCGGCGCCATGCCCAGCGTGTGGGCGCGGACGATGCGGTCGATGTCCTCCGCCTCCTGTTCCCACGACACCCTGCCGAGGCTGGGATGGCAGCGGCTCCAGGCGAAGTAGGTGCGCTGGGTGAGGTCCTGCGGGCGCCGCACGGCGGTGCCCGCGGCCAGCTCCGCGATGAGCTCGCGAAAGGACTCCACCGCCGCCCGGGTGCCCGCGCGGCTCAGCGTCTCCGCGGTGTCCCGCTCCCCCACGGGGAACAAGACCTGCTTCAGGATGTCACCGGCGTCGATGCGCTCGGTCATCACATGCCAGGTGACACCGAAGACGCGCTCGCCGTTCAGGATGGCCCACGACGTGGCATGGACGCCGGCGTAGCGGGGCAGGGGGCCGTTGTGGATGTTGATGGCCAGCCGCCGCGGCAGCGAGAGCACCGGGGCCTCGAGGATTTCCCCTGTGATGATGCTGAACAGGTAGTCGATGTCCGCCAGCGGAGAGCCCGGGATGAGGTCGCGGCTGGTGGGAACCCGGGGGATGTGGTGCTGCTCGGCCCAGGCGGCCATGCGGCGGTCCTCGGAGATGAGGCCCTGGAGCCGGTGCCCCTCGGCGAGCAGGAGCTCCGCGCACTGGATGGCCAGCTCGCCCCTGCCGATGATGCAGCACGAAAACGTGGGTTTCATAGAGGGTGGAGCGAATATCGCCTCGCCGACGCGGGGCTCGGTGGAATCGGGTCCGCACGGCCTCAGGCGTCGGCGGGGAGAGGCTCCAGGCTGGCGAAGGACGCGTCCAGCGGTTGGCAGCTGTCGCCCTCCTGGAAGTAGCCATGCAGCGCCGGGGGGAGCGCCCGCCACTCGTCCTTCTCGGGCCGGAAGCCCCAGCCCAGCCCGTCGGAGGTATGCCAGAAGAGGGGCTGGCGCCCCGCCACGCCGCCGCGCACGTCCTCCAGGAGCGCGGTGAAGGCCTTCGCGGTGTAGCAGCCGTCCAGCCACAGTCCTTCCGTCTCATGCACCCGCCGGGCGGTCTCCAGCCCCGCCTGGGTGAGCCAGCCATAGCCGCGCCCGACGGCGCCATGGTGGAGCTGGATGTCTCCTGGCGAGAGCGACAGCTCCGGGAAGGAAGGGTCCGCGCCGCGCAGCAGCCGGCAGGTGGCCGCGAAGAGCTCGGCGAGGCGCTGCTCGCTGGCATCCGCCTCGCCGACGACGCGCACGCCCACCACCCGCACCGGCAGTCCTGCCGCCTTGAGCCCCAGGGCCAGTCCCACGGCCGTGCCCGAGGAGCCCACCGCGACGTAGATGGAGTCGGGCCGTGGGAGCTTGCCCGCGGAGATTGCGTCCACCAGCTCGAAGGCGGCGTTGACGTAGCCCACCGCCCCGGACTCGTCCATGCCGACGAAGGGGATGAAGCGCGGCCGGTGGCCCTCACTCCGGAGCGCGTCCAGGTGCGCGCGCACCGTCTCCCCCGTGCTGCGCAGGGAGACGTCCGCCTCCAGCGGCAGCAGCTCCGCCCCATGGCGGTGGGCCAGCAGCAGGTTGCGCCGCACCTGCGTCGAAGCGGCCTGGGGGCGGACCAGGCCCACCACCTTGAGGCCCAGCCGCTGGCCGTGGAGGGCCGTGGCCAGCACGTGGTTGGAGCCGACGGAGCCCGCGGTGAGGAGGGCCGTCGCGCCGGCCGCGAGGGCCTGGCCCAGCGGCAGCTCCAGCTTGCGCACCTTGTTGCCCCCGAAGAGGGCGGACGTCAGGTCATCCCGCTTCACCAGGATGGGCACGTCCAGTCCCGCCACGGCTTGAAGCCGGTGGAGGGCCTGGACGGGAGTCGGGGTGTGGGCGAGGGGGGCGAAGGGAAGCGAAGCCAGTCCCGGGAAGCGCGCGACGAGCGGCCGCGTCGCTCCCGTCTCCTCCCCACCGCCACCCATGCCGGCCACCCTTCCTACCCGGACGCCCGGGCGGCGAGCGCATCAGACCAGAGCGGACCGACGACCGGAAGGGGACGCTCCTTGCGCAGCACGTAGTACTGGAAGGCGACGCGGCCGTGGTCCTCGCTGGCGCTGCACCGCTCCACCGTCAGCCCCAGGCGCTCGAAGAAGGGCGCGCCGACCAGGACGGGCGTGTGCCCGAAGACGATGAGCCGCCCGCCGTCCCGGCACCGGTTGGCCACGCGAGGCAGCAGCTCGTGGGCCCGCCGCGTGGTCATCACATCGAAGTTGAGCAGCCGGAAGAACACCACGTCCATGCTGCCGGGCGGCACGGGGGAGTCCCACGCGTCGCCCACGTGGATTTCATCCACCCGGCCTCGCGCTACCTCCACCATCTCCGGACTGAGGTCCTGCGCCACGGTGCGCAGGCCCGGCAGGGCCGCCTTGAGCGAGCCGAGGAACTCCCCCGTCGAGCACGCCGGGTCATAGACGGTGCCCCGGGTGATGCCGAGCCCGGTCAGCACGCGAAGGGTGTGCTCGCGCAGGACCACCTCGCCGGCGTCCAGGTGCTGCATCTGCCGCGGCGTGGGCTTCCAGTACTCGGGAGGCGCGGTCCGCTCCTCCCTCGTGCCGGCCACCAGGTGCGTGTACGGGTAGTAGAGGTCATTGCGCGCATCCGCCGTGAAGGCGGCGAAGACGGCCTGCCGCTCCTCCAGGCTCATGGGCCGGTAGAAGACGGAAATCCCCTCCTGGGTGAGCTGCTCGCGCACGAAGAGCCCCAGCAGCATCGAGGCCTCCACGAGGCAGCACTTCATCTTCAGCGGCTCCGGGCCCCCGGTCCGCAGCGTCGCCTCGCGCTTGTGGCCGACGAAGCGGTGGCCGCCCACGTCCAGGAAGAAGATGTCGAACGGCTTGCGCTCGAAGGGCTCGAAGTCGACCTCCGGAGGCCGCCGCTCGAGGGCGGCCCGGTCGATGGCCGCGGGCGTGCTCATTCCGACCTCTCGTCCCGCGGCAGCAGGGCCCGGCGCAGCGCGTCGGACGTCGTCTGCACGAAGTCGCGCTCGAACAGGCGGTGGTGGTTGCCCGGGACGACGCGCACCTCCAGGCCGGGCAGCAGCGACTCCTCCCAGCCATTGCGCGCGCCGAGCGAAACCCCCTCGTCCTCCTGCGCGGCCTTGAGCAGCACCACGCGCCCGCTGTAGGGCGCCGGCCGGTGGCGCGTGGCCAGCTGGCCCGCGTTGAGGATTTCGAAGGCCAGCGCCCGCCCGTCAGGCGAGCCCGGCTCCACGCCGCGCGCGGCGAGCTGCGCCTCGATGGCCGCCGTGTCCACCGGCTGCGGGGGCAGGGCCCCGAAGTGGTGGCTGTCGATGAGCACCACGCACTCGACGGGCTTGCCCGCCGCGGTGCGCTGCCGCGCCATCTCCAGCGCCACGGTGCCACCGAAGGACCACCCGCCCAGCACCACCGGTCCCGACAGCTGGCTCTTGTCCACCCAGGTCAGGTACTCGGCGGCCATCTCCTCGATGCTCCGCCAGGCCCGGTCCGGCTCTCCGAAGCGCGGGTTGCTGATGGCGTGGATGGGCCAGTTGACCAGGTACGGCGCCAGCGACGCGTAGGCAATGGCCAGCCCCTCGCCCGGGTGCACGAGGAACAGCGGCGCGTTGCGCCCCTGGGCCCGGACGGTGAACACCGGGTTGGCCCAGCCGCTGCCGGGGCGGCGGCCGTAGCGCTCGATGAGGTCCTCGATGGTCGGCGCCTTGAAGAGGTGGATGATTTCCATGGACGCCAGCTCCGGCACCTCCCGGCGGATGCGCGACACCATGCGCAGCATCCGCAGCGAGTGGCCGCCCAGCTCGAAGAAGCTGTCGCGCACGCCGATGCCGCGCACGCCCAGCACCTCCTCCCAGACGCGCACCACCTTCTGCTCGAGCGCATCCCTCGGCGCCACGTAGCCCGCGTGCTGCTCCCCGGACTCCGCCACCTGGCGCAGCGACAGCAGGGCCCGCCGGTCCACCTTGCCGCTGTGGGTCAGCGGCAGCTCCGCCAGGGGCACCAGCTCCTGGGGCACCATCGCCGCGGGAAGCTGCTCGGTCAGGTGCAGCCGGAGCGAGGCCAGCTGCCCGGCCGCGTCCGCCTCGTCGCGCGCTGGCTCCGTGAGCACCACGAAGGTCACCAGGTGCGGCTCCGGACGCTCCACCAGCAGCGTCACCGCCTGCCGCGCGAGCGGGTGGCGGCCCAGCGCCACGTCAATCTCCGCCAGCTCGATGCGGTTGCCGCGCAGCTTCACCTGGCTGTCGCGCCGGCCCCGGAAGACCAGCGTCCCCTCGTCCAGGAAGCGCGCCCGGTCTCCCGTCCGGTACATGCGGGCCCCCGGCTCCGCGGCGTGCGGATCCGGAATGAACCGCTCGGCGGACATCGCGGGCTCCCCGGAGTAGCCGTGGGCCAGCGGCGTGCCGCCGATGTAGAGGTCTCCGTCCACGCCCACTGGCACGTGCCGCAGGTCCCCGTCGAGCAGGTAGACGCGCGTATGGGAGATGGGGTGGCCCAGCGGCACCACGTCCTGTCGCTCTCCCGCCACGCAGCGGTGGTGGGTGACGCTGATGGACGCCTCCGTCGGGCCATAGGCGTGGTCCAGCGTCGCGGACAGGCCGAGCGCCAGGAACCGCTCCCGCAGCGCGGGAGGGAGCGCCTCGCCGCCGCAGACGACGTGCCGCAGCGACGTGCACCGGGCGGCCTGGGGATTCGAGAGGAACAGCTCGAGCAGCGTGGGCACGAAGTGCACCACGGAGACCGCCTCCTGCTGGAGCCGGGCGACCAGCCGGTCCATGTCCAGCGGCCCCTCGGAGGGGAAGACGACCAGCCGCCCCCCCGAGAAGAGCGGGAAGAACATCTCCCACACCGAGATGTCGAAGCCGATACCCGCGTTCTGCAGCAGGCTGGCCTCACCGCCGAGCGGGTAGACGCCGAGCGACCAGGTGATGCGGTTGACGATGCCGGCGTGCGGCACCACCACGCCCTTGGGCCGGCCCGTGGTGCCGGAGGTATACATGACGTAGGCCGTGTCCTGCCCGGAGAGCGGCTCCGGGACGAACCCGTCCTTTTCGGCGCCGCCGTCCACCGCGTCCGCGTCCAGCATCAGCCGGGCCCCGCCCGCCGCGGGGAGCAGCTGCGCGGTGCCCGCCGTGACGAGCGACACCACCGGGCGCGCGTCCTCGAGGATGAGGGCGATGCGCGCGGCCGGCAGGCTCGGCTCGAGGGGCACGTAGGCGCCGCCGGCCTTCAGCGTGGCCAGCATGCCCACCACCAGCTCCAGCGAGCGGGGGGCGCAGACCGCCACGCGCGCGCCGCGCTGGCACCCCTGCCGCCGCAGCTGACCCGCGAGCCGCGTGGCGCGCCGGTCCAGCTCCGCGTACGTGAGGCTCCGGGTCCCATCCGTCACCGCCACCGCGCGCGGCGTGCGCAGTGCCTGGGCCTCGAACCACCCGTGGAGGGTTTCCGGCCCCTTCGGGGCCGGCGCGGCCTGCTGGCTCCACGCCTGGAGCCACCGGCCCTCGTGCTCCACGTCCAGCGCGCTGATGTCCGCCAGCCGGCCCTCCGGCCGCGCGACCAGCTCCTCCAGGAGCCGCAGGAACTGGCGCTCGATGCGCTCGATGGCCGGCGGGTCGAAGTGGCCCGTGTCGTAGTTCAGGTGCAGCACCAGCTCCGCCCCGGGCAGGGCAATCAGGCCGATGGGGTACTCCGTCTTCTCCATGGCCATCAGGTCCTTCACCTCCAGGCCCGCGATGCGGCCCGTGGGCAGGTTGTCCTCCGGGTAGTTCTCGAAGGCGATGAGGCTGTCGAACAGCGGGGCCCCCGTGGAACCCGAGGCCTCGCTCCACGCCTTGATTTGCGCCAGGGGCACGTGGCCATGCTGGACGGCCCGCGCCATGCGCGTCTGGAGCTGCCGCAGCAGCTCGGAGACGCGCAGGTGGGGGTGCAGGCTCGCGCGCAGCGGCACGGTGTTGATGAACAGGCCCACCATGTGCTCCACGCCGGCCAGCTCCGGCGGGCGGCCGGAGATGGAGGCGCCGAACACCACGTCACGCTTCCCCGAGTGCAGGGACACCAGCAGGCTCCATGCCGCCTGGGTGATGGTGTTCATCGTCACGCCCTGCGAGCGCGCCAGCTCCTGCAGCGCGTCCGTCTGCGCCCGCGTCAGCCGCACCTCGCGCGTGTAGAACGCGGCCTCGAAGTGGTGCTCGTACGGGGACAGGCGCGTGGGCTCCGTGAAGCCCTCCAGGTACTCGCGCCAGAAGCGCTCCGGGGCGCCCGTGGTGGCCTGCTGCTTCAGCCAGGCGATGTAGTCACGGTAGGGCCGCACCGGCGCCAGCTCCAGGTGCCGTCCCTCCGCCAGCGCGCCGTAGTAGTGGAAGACGTCTCCCCAGATGAGCGCGAGGCACCAGCCATCCAGCAGCACGTGGTGGTGGCTCCACAGCAGGTAGTGGCGCTCCGGCGACAGGCGCACCAGCTGCAGGCGCAGCAGCGGCACCTCGGCCAGGTCGAGCAGGCGCGCCCGGTCCTCCGCCATCAGCGTGTCGAGGCGCGCCGGCTGCTGCTCCGGCGGTGTCTCCGTCCAGTCGTGGACCTCCCAGGGGATGCGCGGCTCGCGGCAGACGTACTGCAGCGGCTCATCGAAGCCCTCCCAGAGGAAGCCGGACTTCAGGATGCCGTAGCGGTTGGCCACGCACGCCCAGGCCTCGCGCAGGGCCTCTTCCTTGAGCGGCCCGACGAGCTCCAGCACGTTCTGGTTGAAGTAGGAGTCCGAGCCCGGCCAGTACAGGCTGCGGAACAGCAGGCCGCTCTGCATGGGCGACAGCGGATAGATGTCCTCGATGCGCGGCCGGCCCTCCAGCAGCGCGTCGAGCGCGGCCTGGTCCAGCCCGGCCAGCGGGAAGTCCGAGGGCGTCCGGCCATGGGCATCCGGCCGCGAGCAGTGCTCGACGACGCGCCCCAGCGAGGCGGCGAACGCCGAGGCGAGCCGGGCGAGCGCCCCGGCCTCCGCCAGCGACGCCTCCGCCTGCCAGGTCAGCTCCAGCGTCCCCTGCTCCGTCCGGCGGCAGCCGAGGTCGACCGTGGACCCGGCCCCTCCCACCAGCGAGAAGGCCCCCGCATCGGCGGAGAACAGCCGTCCCGCCTCCCACCGCGGCGCCAGCCGCAGGCGGAAGGCCGGCGCGGTGCCCACCGGAGCCGGCGTCTGGCCCGCGGTGCGCACCCGCTCCTTGAGCGACTTGATGCTCGCGGGCAGGTCGTCCGGCGAGCCCACCTCGAGGGAGGCGGGCACCCACCGGCAGTAGCGCCCGGGCGCCTCTCCCACCTCCGCACCGCCCGCGGTGGACCGCAGGTCCTCCTCGACGAGCGCGCGGGTGGGGCTCCCCACCACGGCGCGCGAGGCGAGGGCGAGCGCGATGAAGAGCAGCTCCTCCGGCCGCGTCCGGTACGCCTCGCCAGCGCGTCCGAAGAGCAGCTCCGTCGTCGCGGCGTCGACCTCGCTCACGTGCCGCACCCGGCCGGTGGCCAGCCGCAGCCCTCCGCCAGCCTCCTCGGGGGCCGACGGAGCCTCCGCCTGGCGCGCACGCGCCTGGCACCAGCGGCGGTACGCATCCCCGGGGACGGGGACGGCGGCGCCTTCCGGAGCCACCGCGGCCTCGAGCCCGGCCACGAGGGCCCGCCACGAGCCCACATCCACGGCGAGCGGGTGGGCCACCAGCAACAGGCGCCGCTCCCCCGCGGCGCCGCGCAGCAGCGCGGCCTCCAGCACGGCGCCACGCTCGGGCGCGAGCGCCGCGGACAGCTCCGCCGTGGCCGCGTCCAGCACCTGGAGCCACGCCTCGCCGCCCGGGGCCGCCGCCACGTCCACCACCCGGAGGGGAACCCCGGCTGCGGCAGGCGGCTCCGCGCGCCAGGTGCTCGCCCCCGAGGCGCGCTGCAGCCGCAGTACCTCGTGGTGCGCCACCAGCTCGCTCAACGCCTTGCGCAGCGTCTCCTCGGATACCGAGGACGCCAGCCGTAGCACCAGGCGCTCGGCGCCGTCCGGCGCGCCGAGCAGCGCCCGCTGCGGCGCGGACAGCGGCGCCTCACCGGGGCTGCCGGTATCCTCCTCCAAGGTGATGAAGGTCGCCGTGCGGGCCAGTCCCGCGATGGTGGGCGTCTCGAACACCTGGCGCAGCTCCACCTGGAGGCCCCGCTGGCGCGCGCGCGCCACCATCCGGATGCTGGAGATGCTGTCCCCGCCGATGCGGAAGAAGTGCTCCTGCACGCCCACCGACTGGCGGCCCAGCAGCTCACGCCACACCTCCGCCAGCACCAGCTCCGCCGGCGTCCTCGGTGCCCCTCCGCCGTCGCCTTCCCCCTTCAGCGCCTCGGGCGCCGGGAGCTGCTTGCGGTCGAGCTTGCCCGTCGCCCCGAGCGGAAACGCCTCGAGCGAGACGATGTCCGAGGGCACCATGTACTCCGGCAGCCGCACCGCGAGGCGCTCGCGCAGCGCCTCCTCGCGAGCAGTCGCCTCCGGGCCCGACACCGCGTCACGCCAGACCACGTAGCCGACGAGCCGCTGGACGCCCGGCACATCCTGCCGCACCACCACCGCCCCCTGCCGCACGCCCTCGTGCTCCTCCATCACCGCGGCAATCTCACCCAGCTCGATGCGGAAGCCACGCAGCTTCACCTGGTCGTCCCGGCGGCCGATGAACTCGATGGCGCCGTCGTCCCGGAAGCGCGCCAGGTCTCCGGTGCGGTACAGCCGCTCGCCCGGGTTGCGGCCGAACGGATGCGGCACGAAGCGCTCCGCCGTCAGCCCCGCCCGGTTCCAGTACCCCGCGGCGAGCTGGATGCCGCCCAGGTACAGGTCTCCCTCGACGCCCGGGGGCACCGGCTCCAGGGACTCATCGAGGATGTAGACCTGGGTGTTGTCGATGGGAAAGCCGATGGGCACCGACGCGTAGGTGGAGTTCCGCTGACAGGCCCACGCCGTCACGTCGACGGTCGCCTCCGTCGGCCCGTACAGGTTGTGCAGCTCACAGCCGAGCTTCTCGAAGAAGCGCCGCTCCACGGACACCGGCAGCGCTTCGCCGCTGGCGATGACGGCGCGCAGCGACGTGCAGCGCTCCACGCCCTCCGTCTCCAGGAACGCCTCCAGCACCGAGGGCACGAAGTGCGTCAGGGTGACGCGCCGCGAGCGGACGAGGTCCACCAGCGCGGGGAGGTCCTTCTGCGCGTCGGCCGGCGCCATCACCAGGCGCGCGCCGCATACCAGGGGCAGCAGCAGCTCCCAGACGGAGACGTCGAAGCCGAACGACGTCTTGTGGAGGATGCGGTCGTCGGGCGACACCGCGTACTGGCGCTGCATCCAGTGCAGCCGGTTGGTGAGGCCGGGGTGCAGCAGCACCGCCCCCTTGGGGCGCCCCGTGGAGCCAGAGGTGTAGATGACGTAGGCCGGCCCGGGCACCACCCGCCGGCGCGGCGCCAGGCCCCCCGCGGCCAGCTTCGGCTCCAGGGACTCCCAGGTCCACAGCGCCGTGGCGTCGCTGCGCAGCCGGGACGCGAGCGACGCGGTGACGAGCGCCAGCGGCGCCCGCGTGTCCTCGAGGATGAAGCGCAGCCGCTCCAGCGGCAGCCCCGGATCCAACGGCACCCAGGCGGCACCCGCCTTCAGCACTCCCAGCACGCTGATGATGCGGCCCAGCCCGGGCGGCAGGGCAATGGCCACCAGCGCTCCCGGCCGGGTCCCCGCCTCCATGAGCAACGTGGCCAGCGCGTCCGCCCGGGCGTTGAGCTCCCCGTACGTCAGCGAGCCCTCGTCAGCCTCGACGGCGCAGCGCTCCGGCGCCGACCGCGCCTGCTCCTCGAAGAGCTCATGAACACAGGCATCGTGCCGGAAGGCCTTCTCCGTGGCGTTCCAGTCCACGAGCACACGACGGCGCTCATCTCCCCCAAGCAGGTCCAGCTCTTCGATCCTCATTACGCGACCCTCACCACTTGGCTAGCGATTCAGCCCCTCACCCACCTTGGTGAGGAGCCTGACAAAGTCCCGCGCGATACGTTCGACGGCCGCGGCGTCCACCGCGGCCGAATAGGTCAAATCGAAGGTGAGGCTATCGCCCGGCAACACGGTGACGACAAGGGGATACTCCGTGGATTCGAGCGCCTTGAGCGTCCTCACCTGCACACCGGTCCCCACCCAGTCACCCTCACGCTCCCCTGGATAGCTCTCGAATACGACGATGTGGTCGAAGAGCTGCTCTCCCGAGGCACGCCCGGCCCAGGCCTGGATGGAGCTCAGTGGGGTATCCACATGCTCCTGCATCCGGCTCATCCGCTCCTGGACGTCGGAGAAGAACGACGTCAGGTCGCGGTCGGGAGAGGGCTGCAGGCGCAGGGGCAGCGTGTTGAGGCACAGCCCCACCATCCGCTCGATGTCGGGCACCGCCGGAGGGCGCGCCGACATCACCACTCCCAGTACAAGGTCGCTGCGCCGCGTGTATTGGCGTAGCAGCAGGGCCCAGGTGCCCAGCACCACGGAGTGCAGTGTCAGCCGCAGGCGCTCGGCGGCCGTGCGCAGGGCCGAGGTGTCGCCTGGAGGCAGCGCCAGCTCGAGCGCGCGGTGCGGCCCCCGGGGCGCGCCAGGGGCCAGGCGGACCAGCGGGGTGGGCGCCGGCATCCCGGCGAGCAGCTCCCGCCAGAACCGCTCCCGGGCCTGGACGTCCCGCCCCTGCAGCCAGCGGACGTACTCGGAGAAGGGCGGCGCGGGCGGGAGCGCCACGGGCTCGCCGCGCAGGCGCTGGGCGTAGGCGCGGGCCAGCGCCGCGAGGACCTGGGGCAGGCTCCAGCCGTCGAACACGATGTGGTGGTGGGACCAGACCATCCAGCGCCGCGAGGGCGAGCGCGCCAGCAGGTGGACGCGGGACAGCGAGGGCTCGTCCAGGCGGAAGCCCTCCTTCCGGTCCTCCCGCAGCAGCGCCTCCAGCGCGTCGCGGGCGGCGGGCTCGTCCAGCCCCGCCAGGTCGCGCCGCTCCCAGCGCAGGGGCACCGAGGCGCGGACGAACTGGTGGGGCTCGTCGAGCGCCTCCCAGAGGAAGCCGGTGCGGAAGGCCTCGTAGTGTGCGCCCACGGCGTCCCACGCCTCCCGCAGCGCCCGCTCGTCCACGGGTCCCTCCAGCTCGAAGACGAGCTGGGTGAAGTAGCTGCGCTGCTCGGCGGACACGAGCTGCGAGAGCAGCATGCCGGACTGGAGCGGCGTGAGGGGGTAGACGGCCACCACGTCGCGCCGGCGCCCCAGGGCGGCCTCCAGCCTTCGCGCGTCGAGCCGCGCCAGCGGGAAGTCCGAGGGCGTGTAGCCGACGGCGTCCGGCCGCTGCAGCTGGTGGGCGAGGGCCTCCAGCCGCGCGCCGAAGGCCTCCGCCAGCCGGCCCGCCGTCTCCGGGCGGTGCCGGGGGCCGTACTCCCACTCCACCCGCAGCACCCCGGCCCGCAGCCAGGCCGACACCTCCAGGGCGTGGGCCCGCGGGTTGGCGGCGGCCACGCTCGGCCCGGGCGCCGCGCCCGCGTGGGTCAGGCGCCCCCGCTCCGGCCCGCCATCCATCCGTCCCAGGTAGTTGAAGCCGATGGCGGCGGCGTCGCGCGCCGCGAGCGCGGCCACGCGCGCGTCGCCCTCGCGCAGGTAGCGCAGCAGGCCGAAGCCACGGCCCCGGTCCGGCACCCAGCGCAGCTGCTCCTTCACTGCCCGGAGCACGGCCCCCAGGTCCCCCGAGGCTCCGGGCGTCAGCAGCACCGGATGCACCGTGGTGAACCAGCCCACCGTCTGGAAGACGTCCAGCCCTTCCAGCGCGTCACGGCCATGCAGCTCGCGGTCCACCAGAACGCGAGGCATCCCCAGCACCTCGCCCACGGCGAGCGCCACCGCGGCCAGCAGCACCTCGTCCACCTGAAGGCGGTGGGCGCGCGCCCCCTCCAGCAGCCGCGCCGTCCGCGCGGCATCCAGCTCCACGGCCACCATGGCGGCCGTGCCCTCGGTGTCCGCGGCCTCCGGGAAGTCCAGGGGCAGCAGGGGCGGCGGGGCCGGCAACACGCGCAGCCAGGCCTCCAGCTCCTCGTCCAGCGCGGAGGCGTTGGCGCGCGCATGGAGCGCCGTCGCCCAGCGGGCATAGCCCATGGCGGGCAGCGGTAGCAGCAGGGCCTCCCCGCGCTCGAGCTGTTCGCACGCCGCCTCCAGCTCCCCCAGCAGGACGAACCAGGAGGCGTGGTCAATCACCAGGTGGTGGGCCACCAGCAGCAGCGCGGGCTCCGGGCCCTCCTCCAGGAGCGCCGCGAGCACCGGCCCCCGCTCCAGGTCCAGCTCCGCCTGGAGCCCTGCCGCGCGCGCGGTGAAGGCCTCGCGCCGCGCCGCCGGGCCCTCCGCCCCGGCCGGCACCGTCTCCAGGCGCACGCTCGAGGCGGCCCGGGCCTCGGGCTCGCAGCGCTGCTCCCAGCGGCCATTGCCCAGGGAGCGGAAGCGCAGCCGGAGCCCCTCGTGGCGGGCCGCCAGCGCCTCAAGCGCCGCACGCACCACGCCGGGAGCGATGGACGGCGCCAGCGACAGCAGCAGCGCCTGGTTCGCGTGGTGCGGCTGGACGGGGGCGAGCGCGAAGAAGCGGGCCTGCACGGGCGTCAGCGGCACGTGCGCGTCGCCGTCCCGCGAGGGCGACGCGTGCGCGGGTCCCACCTGCGTGGCCGCCGCCGCGAGCGCGGCCACCGTCGGCGTGGCGAAGACCTGCCGGACCTCCAGCTGCAGCCCGCGCGCGCGCGCCCGGGAGAGCATGCGGATGATGGCAATCGAGTCGCCGCCGAGCTGGAAGAAGTCGTCGTGGATGCCCACGGCGTCGCGCGACAGCAGCTCCGCCCAGATGGAGGCGAGCAGCTGCTCCGCCTCGGTGCGGGGCCGCGCCGTGCCAGCCGTGGACTCCGACTCCGCCGTGACGGCCTGGGCCTGCCGCAGCGCCGCCAGGTCGAGCTTCCCGTTGGCGGTGATGGGCAGCGCGTCCAGCAAGACGAAGGTGCGCGGCACCATGGCGTCCGGCAGCCGCGTGGCCAGGTGGCCGCGCAGCTCCAGCCGCCACGCCTCCCCCGTGCGCGCGGCCCGGTCCACCGGCACCACGCAGGCGCGCAGCCCGGGCGCGCCGCCCGGTGCCTGCTCGACCACGATGGCCGCCTGCCGCACCTCCGGGTGCTCGCGCAGCGCCGCCTCCACCTCCGCCGGCTCCACGCGCACGCCGCGAATCTTCAGCTGTGCGTCCAGGCGGCCGAGGAACTCGAGCGTCCCGTCCGCCAGCCGGCGCACGCGGTCCCCCGTGCGGTACATCCGCGCGCCCGGCTCCGCGGCGTGAGGGTCCGGCAGGAAGCGCTCGGCGGTGGCCGCCGGCGCACCCAGGTAGCCCCGCGCCAGCGCCAGTCCGCCGCCAATCCACGCCTCGCCGGGCACGCCGACGCCGACGGGCTCCAGCGCCTCGTCCAGCACGTACAGCCGGGCGTTCGCGATGGGCCGGCCCAGCGGCACCACGCCCGCCGGCGCGCCCGGGCTGCGGCAGTCCCAGTGGGCCACGCTGATGGCGGCCTCCGTGGGGCCATAGGCATGGTGCAGCTTCGCGGTCGATGCGGCCAGGAAGCGCTGCAGCAGCTCTGGCGCCAGCCGCTCGCCGCCGCAGATGACCTGGCGCACCGTCAGCGCCCGCGCCGCCTCGGGGGACTCGAGGAACAGGTCCAGCAACGAGGGCACGAAGTGGATGGTGGTGACGTGCTCGCTGGCGATGAGCTCGGCGATGCGGTCCAGGCTGCGCTGCATCCCGGGCTCGCCGACGACCAGCCGGCCTCCGGCGACGAGGGGGCCGAACATCTCCCACAGCGCGATGTCGAAGCCGATGGAGGCCAGCTGCAGCAGGGCCTCGCCAGGGCCCACCGGATGTACGCCCAGCGACCAGAGCACCCGGTTGGCGATGCCCTGGTGGGTGCCGACGATGCCCTTCGGCTGCCCGGTGGAGCCGGAGGTGAAGAAGACGTAGGCGGCCTGCTCGGGGAAGAGCTCCACCGCGGGGGCCTCCCCGGCGTCAGCGGCCGCCGTCTCCAGCTCCTCCAGCGTCAGCACCAGGCGCCCCGTGCCGCCCAGCGCGCCGGCGCTCGCGGCCCGGGTCACCAGCACCCGCGCTCCGCACTCGTCGAGGATGCGCTGGAGGCGCGCGGGCGGCTGCATCGGGTCCAGGGGGACGTAGACGCCCCCGGCCTGCCAGATGCCGAGGATGGTGGAGGGCAGCTCCAGGTCGCGGTCCAGGTAGAGCGCGACGGGCTGCTCGGCACCGACGCCGTGGCGGCGCAGGGCCGCGGCCACGCGCGCGGCGTGGCGCCGCACCTGGGCGTAGGTGCGCGCGCCGGCCACCGAGGTGACGGCGGGGGCGTCCGGCGTGCGCCGGGCCTGCGCGGCGAAGAGGGCCGGCAGGTCCACCGGCTGAGACCAGCGCACCTGCGTGTCGTTGGTGTCCTCCACCACGAAGCGGCGCTCACCGGCGGGCAGCAGGGGCAGCAACCGCAGGGGCCGCTCCGTCTCCTCGCAGAGGGACTCCAGCAGCCGCTCCAGGCGGGCCGCCAGCCGGTGGGCCGTGGCGCGCTCGAAGAGGTCGGCGGCGAACTGCAGCTCCAGCGCCGCGCCTTCCGCGAGGACGCGCGCGGACACGGCCAGGTCGAACTTGGCCAGCGGCGGCGCGGCCCGCACCTCTTCGAGCGCCAGCGGCCCCAGCGAGGCGGGCACGTCCCCCTGCGTCTCCTCCAGGTCGAACATCACCTGGAAGAACGGGTGGACGCCGGGCAGTCGCGGCGGGGCCAGGTGCTTGACGAGCTGCGGGAAGGTGAGGCCGCGGTGCTCCCAGCCCTCCAGTACCGCGTCCCGCACCAGCGCCAGCACGTCGTTGAAGCAGGCCCCGGGCGGCAGGCGCACGCGCAGCGGCAGCGCGTCCGCCAGGGGCGCGACGAGCAGGCGGGTGCCGGCGTCATCCCGTCCAAGGACTGGCACGCCGACGACGAGGTCCTGCTCCCCGGTGTGGCGCGCGAGCCAGACCTCCAGCGCGGCCACCAGGGTGGTGAAGAGCGTCGTCCCGCGCTGCCGGCCGAGCGCCCTCAGCGCCGCCACCCGCCGCGCGGGCAGGTGGAGGGTGACGTCCGTCCGCGCGCGCGCTTCGCGGCGGCCGGCCGGGGCGCGGTCCGCTGGAAGCGGGCCCACGGGCGGCACCGCCTCCAGCCGCTGCTTCCAGAACGCGAGCGTGCGCGCCTCCGGCGGGCGGCTGCGCTCTTGGAAGGCCCGCTCCAGGAAGTCGAAAGACACCGGTGCGAGCTCCGGGGCGCGCCCCGCGAGGCGGGCCGTGTAGAGCACGTCCAGCTCGCGCAGCAGCAGCCCGACGGACCACCCATCCACCACCAGGTGGTGCATCCGCAGCAGCAGCACGTGCTCTTCCGCGTCCAGCCTCAGCAGCTCCACGGCGAACAGCGGCGCGTTCTCGGCGAGCAGGGGCCGCGCGGCGGCTTCCTCCAGATAGGGCCCCAGGGCGTGCGGCCCCTGCAGCTCCCGCCGCGTCAGCACGGGCGTGAAGTCGGCGTCGAGCACCTGCTCGACGCCGTCCGCGCCGGCCCGCGGCCTCACGCGCAGCATGGCGTGGCGCCGCACCAGCTCCGCCAGCGCCTGCTCGAGCGCGGGCACTTCCAGCGCGCCCCGCAGCCGCAGGGCGATGGGAACGTTGTAGAGGCCGGGAGCGAGCTGCTCCTGGAGCCAGATGCCCTCCTGGATGGTGGACAGCGGCGCCGACGTCCTCCGGGGCCCGGCCACGGGGGCCAGGACTGACGGAGTGGCCCGGGGGCCTGCCTCTTCGAGGAGGCGGGCCAGGCCCTCGACGGTCGGCGTCTGGAACAGCGCGCGCAGCGACACCTCCACGCCGTAGCGCGCCTGGATGCGCCAGACGAGCTCCACCGCGCTCAGCGAGTGGCCGCCGGCCTCGAAGAAGTCGTCGTGCACGCCGACTTGCGGCTGCCCCAGCAGCTCGCCCCACAGTGCGCACAGCTCCGCCTCGAGCGGCGTGCGCGGCGGCTCGAAGCTCGGGCCCGCCACCTGCGCGGCCTGCGAGGAGGGCGGGAGCGCGCGCCGGTCCGGCTTGCCACTGGACAGCCGGGGGATGCGCTCGACGGGGACGAAGAGGGAGGGCACCAGGTAGTCCGGCAGCCGGTCCCTCAGGTGTCGCTGGAGCTCCACCACGTCCAGCGACGTCCCGGGCCGCGCGGCGACCCAGGCGACCAGGCGCACCGCGCCGCCCTCCGGCGCTTCCGCCGCGACTACCGCGTCGGCCACGGAGGGATGCGAGGTCAGCGCGTCCGCCGCCTCGGCGGGCTCGACGCGGAAGCCCCGGACCTTGACCTGCTCATCCAGGCGCCCGAGGAACTCCAGCCGGCCATCCTCGCGCCAGCGCACCTTGTCCCCGGTCCGGTACAGCCGCTCGCCGGGGACGCGCGAGAAGGGGTGGGGCACGAAGCGCTCGGCGGTGAGGGCGCCTCGTCCGAGGTAGCCATCCGCCAGGCATGCCCCGCCCAGGCACAGCTCGCCCGGCATGCCCCAGGGGACGGGCTGCAGCCGCGCGTCCAGCACCAGGGCTTCCACGTTGGGGAGGGGCACGCCGATGGGGGCCTCGTCGCCCTCGGCCCCGGACAGCTCGCACTGGAGGGCGACGATGGCGGCCTCCGTCGGGCCGTAGGTGTTGAGCAGCCGCGGCGCGGAGGGGCGTGAGGCGGTCTGGTGCCGCCATGCCGCCACCCGGCCGGGGAGTGCGCGCTCCCCGCCGATGACGACCAGGCGCAGCGCGGCCGGCAGCGGCAGGTCCTCCTCCTCGCGCCTCGCCACCAGGTGGTGCCACCACCCGGTGGGCAGGTCCAGCACGGAGATGCCCAGCGCGTCGCACGCGCGCAGGAAGGCGGGCGCGGAGTCCAGCATCGCCTCGGTCCGCAGCACCAGCGTCGCGCCGGAGGCCAGCGTGGGGAGGATTTCCTCTACGGCCGCGTCGAACGTCAGCGCCGCGAACTGCAGCACGCGGTCACCGGGCGCCAGCCCGAACAGCTCGCAGGTGGCCGCGAGGTGGTTGAGCAGCGCGCGGTGCGGCACGACGACGCCCTTGGGCGTGCCGGTGGAGCCGGAGGTGTAGATGACGTAGGCGGGGTGGTGCGGCGTCACCACGTCCGGCGGCGGCGTCTCCGGCTCTCCGGCGAGCGCATCCACCTCGCCGCCCAGCTCCAGCACCTGCTCTCCCAGCGAGTCGAAGAGGCCGCGCGGCGCTCGCGCCACGACGGCCGCCGCCGGCCGCGCATCCTCGAGCAGCGCCTGGAGCCGCGCCAGCGGATCCGCCGGATTCATGGGCACCCAGGCCGCTCCGGCCTTGAGGCACCCCAGCAGGGCGGCCACGTAGGCGGCCGAGCGCTCCATGCACAGGGCGACGCGCATGCCGGGGCGCACGCCCCGCCGCAGCAGCGCGTTCGCGATGCGGTGGGACCAGGCCTCGAGCTGACGGTAGGAGTACGAGCGCTCCCCGTCCACCAGGGCGATGGCCTCGGGCGTCCGGGCCACCTGCGCGCTGAAGCGGCGGTGCGCGGCATCTCCGGTGGCCCGTGGCACCGTGGGCCCACGGCCCGCGGCGCGTGCCTGCTCCAGCCCCGCGGGCGGGGCCAGCGGCAGGGTGTCCACCGGGGCGTCGGGACGGGCCAGCAGCTCCACCAGCAGGTGCGAGAAGTGCTCGGCCAGGCGTGCGATGAAGGGCGGCGCGAACAGGTCCGCCGCGTACTCGAGCTCCAGCGCGAGGCCCTCGGCCTGCTCCTCGGCGATGAGCGTGAGGTCGAACGTGGACAGCCCCGTCGGCACGGACAGCGGCTCGCACCGCACCCCGTCCAGGTCGAGCGGGCCGCGCCACCGCTCCTGGTGGACGAACATCACCTGGAAGAAGGGGGCGCGCTCCAGGCCCTTGCGCCTGCCGAGCCGCTCCACCACCTTGTCGAAGGGCGCCTCCTGGTGCTCCAGCGCCCCCAGCGCCGCCTCGCGCACCCGCGCGAGCACCGCGTGGAAGCTCAGCGCCGGCTCGAAGCGCGTGCGCACCACCACGGTGTTGACGAACAGGCCGGCCACGCCCGCCACCTGCGGTTGGCCGCGGTTGGCCACGGGCGTGCCGACGACGATGTCGTCCTGCTCTGAGTAGCGGCGCAGCAGCAACTGGAACGCGGCCAGCAGCGTCACGAAGACGCTGGTGCCGCTGCGCTCGGCCAGCGCGCGCACGGCCTGGAGCACCTGTGGCGGCAGGCGCGCCTCGTGGCGCCCGCCCCGGTGAAGCGCGTCGCGCTGCTGCCGCCGCGCGCCTCCCAGCCAGAGCCCGTCCGGCAGCTCCGCCAGCGTGGACGCCCACCAGTCGAGGTCAGGGGCCAGCGCGCCCGACTCGCTCCGCTGCCGCTGCCAGGCGGCCCAATCGGCGTACTGGATGGGCAGCGGCGGCAGCGCCGCCTCGGAACCCGCGCGCAGCGCCGAGTAGAGCGTGCGCAGCTCGGACCAGAGCACCTCGGTGGACCAGCGGTCCACCACGAGGTGGTGGACCACCAGCGCGAGCACGTGCTCCCGCGCGCCCAGCCGGAACAGGCTGCCGTGGATGAGCGGCCCGTGCTCCAGCGGCATGGGACGGCGCAGCAGCTCGCGGAGCGAGGTGTCCAGCCGCGAGGCGTGGTCCGCCTCCGCCCCGTGGGACAGGTCCTCCTCTTCCAGCGGGAAGGGGCCCGGAGGAAGGAAGGCCGCCCGAGCGCGCTCCGCGCCGTCCTGGAGGCGCAGGCGCAGGCCTTCGTGCCTCGCGAAGAGCCGGTCCAGCGACGCGCGCAGGGCGGCCACGTCGAGCGGCCCCGAGAGGCGGAAGACCACGGGCACATGGTGCAGCGCCATGCCGGGGGAGAGCCGCTCCAGGAAGAGCATGCGTTCCTGGGCGGAGGACAGGGGCAGGAGGCCGCCGCGCGGGAGCGCTGGGATGACGGAGGGCTCGGCGCCCTGGCGCGCCGTGGCGAGGGTGGCGGCGAGCTGCGCCACCGTCGGCTGGGTGAACACGGCCCGGAGCTTCAGCTCCGCGCCCCAGGTGGCGTGGATGCCGGCCAGCAGGCGAGTGGCCGCGAGCGAGTGGCCTCCGAGCGCGAAGAAGTCGTCCTCGACGCCCACCTCCGGCACGCCGAGCACCTCGGAGAAGAGCGCCGCCAGCCGTGCCTCCGTGGCATTGCGCGGCCCCAGGTAGGGCGTCTCGAGCAGTCGGGTGGAGCCGGGCCGGGGCAGGGCGGCGCGGTCCACCTTGCCGCTGGGCAGCAGCGGCAGTCGTTCAAGGAACTCCCACCCGGTGGGCACCATCTGCGACGGCAGGCGCTCGGCCAGGTGGCGCTGGAGCACGCGCGCCAGCCCCGCCCAGGCGCCCGCCTCGCGCCGGGGGACGACCCACGTCACCAGCCGGGGCTCGCCGCCCGCCTCCTTGTGCACCGCCACGAGCGCGCGCTGGACGAGCGGGTGGGCCTCCAGCGCGGCCTCGACCTAGCCCGGCTCGATGCGCAGCCCGCGAATCTTCACCTGGTGGTCGGAGCGGCCCAGCAGCTCGACGCTGCCGTCGGGAAGCCACCGCCCCAGGTCGCCCGTGCGGTACAGCCGCCAGCCCGGGTGGAAGGGGTCCGGCACGAAGCGCTCGGCGGTCAGGTCCGGCCGGCCGAGGTAGCCCCGCGCCAGCGACGGCCCTCCCAGGTACACTTCGCCCACCGTCCCCTCGGCAACGGGGTGCAGGTGCCCGTCGAGCAGCAGCATCAGCGCGCCGTCGATGGCATGCCCCACCGGGACGCAGTCCTCGTAGCGCCCATCGCGGCAGTCCCAATGGGTCAGGCTGATGGACGCCTCGGTCGGTCCGTAGGCCTGATAGAGCCCGGCGTCCAGGCGCTCGAAGAAGGCGCGCCGCAGCGCCGGCGTCAGCGCCTCGCCTCCGCAGATGACGTGCCGCAGGGGCAGCTCCGTGCCCGGAGGCAGTCCCTCCAGGAGCACCCCGAGCAACGAGGGGACGAAGTGCGCCACCGTGATGCGCTCGCGGCGCAGCACGTCCGGCAGATACGGGTGGACGCCCGCGCGGTCATGCTCCGAGGCCACCAGCCTCGCCCCGCGGACCAGCGGGAAGAGGAGCTCCCAGACGGAGATGTCGAACCCGACGGCGGCCGTCTGGAGGAGCGAGTCTCCGGGGCCGGCGGGGAAGGCCCGGAGCGACCAGGCCAGCCGGTTGTAGAAGCCCTCCACCGTCGAGAGCACGCCCTTGGGGCGCCCCGTCGTACCGGAGGTGTACATGATGTGGCAGACCGCGCCCCCCGGGGGCTCGGCTTCCGGCGTGGCCTCCTCCCGCGGCAACGGGAGCCCGTCCCCGTCGATGACGAGCACCTCCGCCGGGGCACTCGCGAAGGCATGGCGCCAGGCGGAGGACGTCAGCACCACCGGCGCGCCGGTATCTCTCAGGATGAACTGCGCGCGCTCCGCCGGAGTCTCCGGGTCCAGCGCCACGTAGGCGCCGCCGCTGCGCAGAACGGCCAGCAGCGCGACGACCAGCTCGCACGAGCGCTGGAGTCCCACGACGACCGGCGTCTCCCGCCGCACGCCCCGCCGCCGCAGCTCCCCGGCCAGGGCCTCCGACTCCTGCATCAGCGCGCGATAGGTGAGGTCGCGGTCTCCCGCCGTGACGGCAATGGCGTCCGGAGTGCGGCGGGCCCAGGCGAGGACGTCGTTCCAGAGCGAGCGCGGAGGGGTGAAGCGGCCGAGCCGGTCGCCCCAGTCCACGAGCACGCGCCGCCGCTCCTCCTTGTCGAGCAACTCCAGCCGGTCCAGCGGCGCCAGCGGCTCGCTCGCCGCCGAGGACAGCAGCGTGAGCAGGTGGCCCGCGATGCGTGCCAGGTGCTCGCGCGGATAGGGGCGCTCGCGCCCGGACTCCAGCCACAGCCGGGAGCCGTCCGCGCTCAGCGACAGGGACAGGGCCGCGTCCGGGGGGAGGGGCGCGGGCCCCTGCTCGACCTCCAGCGACACCACGACGGGGCACGACGTGGCGTGCTCGCGGAGCGCCGGCTCACGCCAGGGCATGTCCCGCGCGTACGGACGCCGCGACTCCACCTCGGCCAGCCGGGCCGCCACCTCCGCGAGCGCCGGCTCGAAGCCCGCCCCCGCGTTCAGGGCGACGGTGAGGGGGACATGCGAGACCAGTAGCGGCTCCAGCCCAAGGGCCGAGCGCCGCAGCTCCCTCGTGGACAGGCGCACCGACACGCTCTCCGTGTCGGATTGACGCCGCAGGTGCGCCAGCAGTGCCGTGAGCACCACCACGCGCGTGGAGTGGGCCCGGTGCTCCTGCCGGGGCACCTGCACCTCGACCCGCGCGGGCTCTCGCGGAGCCTCCGCCCGCGGCCCCTTCGGAGGAGGCACCACCGGGGGCTGCGTCTTCATGGCCGAGCCGAGCCGACGCAACCAGAAGGACTCTCCGGTGGGCTCCCCGTGGAAGCGGTCCACCGCCGCATACAGCTCCGGTGGGGGCAGCGGCAGCCTCGCGCCCGGCTTCAGCCCATGCCGCGCGGCCACCGCCTCGGCGGTGGCGGGCTGCCCATCCAACGACAGCAGCTCTCGCAGGCGCACCTGCCGGGTCGCCGTGGTGAGCGTGAGGCCCTCGGGCCCGACCGCCACCACCGTTCCCCCAGCGGACGCGGACGGCTCCTCGAGGACGTCCAGGGCGCGCACCACCAGCAGCTCGTCCCCCAGCAGCAGCCGCGGCACCCCGAAGGTGTTGCGGACCGTGGTGCCCAGCGTGTGCGCGCGGAAGGTGCGGTCCAGCTCCTCGGCGGACCCGGTGAAGCGCAGCAGCCCGGCGCCCGGCGGCTTGCTCGCCGCCCCGAAGTAGCTCCGGCGCGACGACTGCTGCGCCACGCGCCGCTCGGTGCCTGCCGACAGCTCCCCGACGAGCTCGCCGAACAGCCGCAGGGCCAGCTCGTGGCAGGTGACGTCCAGGTCCAGCGCCGTGTCCCGCTCGCCCACGGGGAACGTCGCCTGCTTGAGGATGTCACCCCCGTCGACCTCTTCCGTCATCACATGCCACGTGACGCCGTGCTCGCGCTCGCCGTTGAGCAGGGCCCAGGACGTCGCATGCACGCCCGCGTAGGCCGGCAGCGCGGCGTTGTGATAGTTGATGGCCAGGCGGCGCGGCAGCTCCAGCAAGGGCCGCTGGAGGATTCGGCCATTGATGATGCTGAACAGGTAGTCAATGTCCGCCATCGGCGACGACAGCTCGAGCTGGTGCGGATGCTCGAGCGCGGGCACCCCGCGCGAAGCCGCCCAGTCCCGGACCGCCGCACTCTCGGAAATGACTCCCTTCAGGACGTGCCCCGAGCCCAGCAGCAGCTCCGCGCATTTGATTGACAAGTCCCCTGTACCAACGACGAGGCTGCTGAGCGGGTTGGGCGTGCGCGATGACATGTTTGGGAAAGGCAACCGACTGAAGTTCGGCGGGCAACTTAGCTGGCCCGTAAATCATCGGTCCAGCCCGCCTTCAAACTAATTGCCACCTCTGCGGATGCTTTGGTGGAATCAATTTCGCCTCACTGTCGCAGTCCATTGGCGACCCTTGCCTGCTTGGAAGAATCCATCATGAGCAGTATGCCTGTCCCTGTCGCCGCTCAGCGCCCCGTCACCCATCACGTGCAGGGGCAAGCCCGCATCGACCCGTACGACTGGCTGCGCGACGCGAACTGGACCGAGGTGCTGCGGGAGCCCTCGCGCCTGTCCGCGGAGATCCGCGCCCACCTCGAGGCGGAGAATGCCTATGCGGAGTCCATGCTGGAGCCGGTGCGCGCCCTGCGAGCGCGCCTGCGCGCGGAGCTTCGGGCCCGCGTGGCGCAGGAGGACGCGTCCGTCCCCATTCCCGATGGCCCCTTCGAGTACTACCAGCGCTTCGCGCCCGGCCGGCAGTACCCGCTCCTCTGCCGGCGCGGTCCCGAGGGAGAAGCGCTCCTCTGCGACGTGACGGACGTGGCTGACGGGCGGCCCGGCTTCCGGCTCGTCAGTGCCCCGCATGGCCCCGAGCATACGTTGCTGGCCCTGGGCACCGATGACGGCTCGGGCCGCTGCACGGTGCGCATCCTGGACCTGCGCACCGGACAGGCGCTGCCGGAGCGGCTGGAAGGCACCGACGGCCAGCCGGTCTGGTGCGCCGACGGCCGCGGCCTGGTGTACGTGACGCTTGACGCGGAGCAGCGGCCGCACCAGGTGCGCCTGCACCGGCTCGGCACGGCCCAGGGCGACGACCGCCTGCTCTACGAGGAGCCGGACCCGGCCTTCTTCGCGGGCGTGTCGCGCAGCGGCAGCGGCCGCTTCATCCTGCTCACCTCGAGAGACCACACCACCTCGGAGGTCCGGCTCATCGACGCGGCCGCCCCCGAGTCCGGCCCGCGGCTGGTGGCGCCCCGTCAGCCCGGGGTCCACTACCTCGTCCAGGACCATGGCGACTCGCTGCTGGTGCTCCACAACCGGGGCGCGGCCGAGGACTTCGAGATTGCCCAGGCCCCGCTGGAGGCGCCGGGCCCCGAGCATTGGCGGCCGCTCGTACCGCACCGGCCCGGCAACCTGCTGCTGGACTGGGCCGTGAGGGAGCACCACCTGGTCCGGCTCGGGCTCGAGGACGGCATGCTGCGGCTCATCGTGCGCCGGTGGTCGGATGGCGACGAGCATGTGGTGGAGCTGGACGCCGATGAGCGCTTCGACGTGCGGCTCATTCCCGGGCCCGGCTACCGCTCCGGCCAGGTGCGCTTCGTCTGCAGCTCATTGTCCCTGCCGCCGCGCACCTATGACTATGAGCTGGAGCCCCGCGTGCGGCGGCTGCGCAAGGAGGAAGCCGTCCCTTCCGGCCATGACCCGGCCCGCTATGTCTGTCACCGGCTGGTGGCCACGTCTGCGGACGGCGAACGCGTGCCCATCACCCTGCTCCACCGCCGAGACCTGAACCGTGACGGCGGGGCGCCGCTGCTGCTGTATGGCTATGGGGCCTACGGTGTGCTCACCCAGGCGCGGTGGCGTCCGGAGGTGTTGAGCCTGGTGGACCGCGGCTTCGTCTACGCAATCGCTCACGTGCGGGGAGGGCGGGAACGCGGGCAGGCCTGGTACCGGGACGGTCGCGCCGGGCGGAAGGAGAACAGCTTCCACGACTTCATCGCGGCCGCGGAGCACCTCATCTCGGCTGGCTACTCCCGCCCGGGCCTCCTCACCTGCCACGGAGCCAGCGCAGGGGGCTTGCTCGTTGGGGTGGCCCTCAACCGGCGGCCGGCTCTCTTCCGCGCCGCGGTGGCGGAGGTCGGCTTCGTCGACGCCCTGGCCACCATGTGTGACGCCTCACTTCCGCTGACCCCGCGGGAGTGGCCCGAGTGGGGCAACCCGCTGGCCAGCCCGGAGGAGTACGCTGCCATGGCGGCCTGGTCCCCGGTGGACAACGTCGCGCCGCGCGCCTACCCGGCGGTGCTGGCCACCGCCGGGCTCACGGACCCGTACGTGGGCTACTGGGAGCCGGCCCGCTGGATTGCGCGGCTGCGCGAGGCCCAGCAGGCGGAGCAGCCCATGCTCTTGCTGACGCGGATGGACGCGGGGCACCTGGGAGCTGGAGGCCGCCTCGACAAGCTCGACGACATCGCGACCGCCTGGGCCTTCATCCTCCAGGCCTACGGGCTCACGGGCGAGTAGAGGGGCCGGTCCTCCGTGAGCCCCTCGCGCAGGTGCTGCAGGAACTCCTCCTCGCCTTCGCTCACCGGCCCCCAATAAGGCGTCGGGTTCACGTCGACGACATAGGGCAGCCCCTGCTCGTCGAGCACGAGGTCGACGGCCCCGTAGTCCAGGCAGAAGGCGTCCGCCATGGTGCGCGCGGCGCGCAGCACCGAGGCCGAGGGCTCCGGCAGGAGTGGCGCCAGCTGCGGGTCGTCCAGGAAGGGGCGCGAGACCAGGTAGTCGACGCGGTCCTCGCACTCGTTGATACGCCGCACGGTGTTCGTGGCCCGGCCGTGGCTGACGGAGACGCGGTAGCCCACGAAGTACACGCGGAAGAAGAGCCCCAGCCGGTTGTCGACGAAGCGCTCGATGACGAGGTCCGGGCTGGTCCACCAATCCGCGGGCACGAGCTCTCGCGGCAGCACCGGATACTCGGGGAAGTTGACGATGGGCGACGGTGCGTAGGGTGGGTAGCCGAGCAGCTCCCGCTCCTCGGGGCGCAGCAACTTCTCTGGGCGGCCGTGGGCGTTGAAGTTGTTCTTCACCATGACGCGCTCCTCGCGCGCTCCCTCCCGTGGGGCCAGCGTGCAGGGGAGACCGAGCCGGCGGTTCATCTCATGGACGGCGCGCTTGGTGATGTCCTGGATGCGTCCGTTCCACACGGTGAAGCCCCGTGCCTCCAGCGCGGTCACAACCGAAGCGCGGTCGCGTGGGAGCCGCTCCGGAAAGCTCAGGTTCACATTGAAGAGAACCATGTCTGCCGGTGCCGCGTGCCGCTGGACACGCGCGAGGAGGGTATCGGCGTCCTCGGAGGCATTCAGGAGCAGCGGTTCGCTTCCTTCAGTCAGCACCTGGACGAGGTAACGTTCCCAGGCATTCCAATCACAGACGAGATTCACGTTTCCTCAATTGCCCATCCACGGTGGAGTGACGCCGTCCGGCGACTCGCCCTGGAGTTGTGCTGCTGTTTGCATGCTCGGGAATCATCCGTCGCACCTGGGAGGTGAAGCCGCCCACTGGCGCACCACAACTCCGCTCGAGAGCTGACGCCGGGGGACCACGCACCCGGTATGAGCCAGGCGCGTGGCCTTACCACCTGAGGCACTAGTTCAGCATGGACTGGCGCTGCGTCATCGTCTGAAGCTTGTACTGAAGCGCAAAGAACTGGTCCCGCATCTCCAGCAGGTTCATGGCGGCGCCATTGCTCTGCTTCTTCGGCAGCAGGTTCATGGCAGCGCCGTTGCTCTGCTTCTTCGGCAGCAGGTTCATGGCAGCGCCGTTGCTCTGCTTCTTCGGCAGCAGGTTCATGGCGGCGCCATTGCTCTGCTTCTTCGGCAGCAGGTTCATGGCAGCGCCGTTGCTCTGCTTCTTCGGCAGCAGGTTCATGGCAGCGCCGTTGCTCTGCTTCTTCGGCAGCAGGTTCATGGCAGCGCCGTTGCTCTGCTTCTTCGGCAGCAGGTTCATGGCGGCGCCATTGCTCTGCTTCTTCGGCAGCAGGTTCATGGCGGCGCCGTTGCTCTGCTTCTTCGGCAGCAGGTTCATGGCGGCGCCGTTGCTCTGCTTCTTCGGCAGCAGGTTCATGGCAGCGCCGTTGCTCTGCTTCTTCGGCAGCAGGTTCATGGCGGCGCCATTGCTCTGCTTCTTCGGCAGCAGGTTCATGGCAGCGCCGTTGCTCTGCTTCTTCGGCAGCAGGTTCATGGCAGCGCCATTGCTCTGCTTCTTCGGCATCAGGTTCATGGCAGCGCCATTGCTCTGCTTCTTCGGCAGCAGGTTCATGGCGGCGCCGTTGCTCTGCTTCTTCGGCAGCAGGTTCATGGCGGCGCCGTTGCTCTGCTTCTTCGGCAGCAGGTTCATGGCGGCGCCGTTGCTCTGCTTCTTCGGCAGCAGGTTCATGGCAGCGCCATTGCTCTGCTTCTTCGGCATCAGGTTCATGACGGCGCCGTTGCTCTGCTTCTTCGGCAGCAGGTTCATGGCAGCGCCGTTGCTCTGCTTCTTCGGCATCAGGTTCATGACGGCGCCAAGGGACTGCCCGGACTCAACGATCGAGACATCACTTCTCATTGACCACGCTCCTTGTTGTGAGGCAGATGGAATCAGATCCATAATGCCAGTGAGAGACCTCTTTGCAAGCGGTACGCTGGGTCAACTCAGATCGCCACGCGCCTCCTGCGCCATTGGGGTATTCACAGAGGGTCGCGCTGTGAAGTTCGCGGCGGGATGCCATCAGCGGGCCCCCTCAAACCGCTCTGACAACCCGGGAGGGTCTTCGTGAAGTCCTTTGGTTTCGTCATCACGGAGCATGAGGGCCACCTCAACTCCACACTCTCGCTGGCGCGGATGCTGACCGCCCGAGGGCACCGGGTCTGCTACCTCGAAAGCAGCGACGGGGTGGGGGAATTTGTCCGACGCCAGGGGTTCTCATCCGTCGCAGCCCCGTTCCTACGTGACGCGCCTCGTCAGCCGCCCCCCAAGGGGCTCGGACCCATCGCGAGGTTGCGTCACGTGCGTCAGGCGGGCCGTGAGCGCATGCGCTCGCTCGAAGATATTCCCGGCCAGGTGGAGACGCTGCTGGGGCAGTTCCGGCCTGACCTGCTCGTCTTCGACCCATTCATCCTATGGCACTACATTCCGTTCTGGCGGCACCGAATCCCGGCGGTGGTGCTGAGCACCAAGCCGCTGCTGGACGAAGACCCGCTCGTTCCTCCCTACACCTCCGATGTCATCCCGGGCCCCTCCACCGCGCGCAGGCTCGCGGTGAGGCTCGCGTGGTGGCGCACGCGAGCGGAGTACCGCCGCTACCGGCTGTCGGCGCGCCTGTCGCGACTCGTCACGGGACATGGGACGATGAAGGAAGTGGAGCAGCTGGCCCGTCAGGCCGGCTTCCCGTTGGAGCAGGAGTGGGCCACGCGCCCGCTGGCGTTCGACTTCGCCCTGCGGAGCGTTCCGGAAGTCGTGCTGCACTCACGCGCCTACGACTTTCCCCGCGAGCGTCCGCTGCGCTCCAACGTGCACTATGTGGGGCCCTGCGTGGACCAGACACGGAAGGAGAGCGACTTCGACTGGTCCACCCTCGAGCTGCGCCCGCGGCTGCTGCTGTGCTCGCTGGGCACGGTGCGGCAGGGACGCGACGCGGTCGGCATCGCCTTCCTCCGCCGGGTCATCGAAACGTTCAAGGATGCGCCGGACTTCTCGCTCATCGTCTCCGCGGGTGACGCCCAGCTCGCGGAGCAGCTTCAGCCTCCCGGAGTCCGGCACGTGCGGGTGGTTCGCTCCGTCCCCCAGCTCCAGGTGTTGCAGCGCTGTACCGCGATGATCACCCACGGCGGTTCGAGCTCCGTCAAGGAGTGCATCCTGTCCGGCGTGCCGATGCTCGTGTACCCGCTGCGTGCGGATCAGCCCGGCCACTCGGCGCGCGTCGTCTACCACGGCCTGGGCCTGCGCGGCTCCGTGAAGGACGACGACAGCGCGACCATCCGCGCCAACGTCGAGCGGCTGCTGGCCGACCCGCACATTCCCCAGCGGCTGGCGACGATGCGGAGCCGGTTCTTGGAGGACGCGGAGGCCCCCGTCCGCTGTCTGGAGTCCTACGCGGGCTTGCGCTGAGCGGCCGTGGCGCGGCCGTCCTCCTCGAGGAGCCGGGTGAGCTGCGCCATGCGCTGTCGGCCGATTCGACTGGAAATCTCTCCCACGATGCGTGGGGTGATTCTCGCGAGCGTGTGCAGGCCGTCCGACAGGGGATAGGCGCCGAGCGTCGGCGGGCCCAGGGTGAAGAATCCGCAAGGCCCGGGGGGCGGCTCGGCCGGCTCGCCGAAGGGGCCGCCCACGGGGATTTCACACGTCGCCAGGTCGATGTGAACGCCCCCGGCATTGTAGAAGTAGCTCCCCCCGCGCTCGACGATGCGGGGCGCGCGCCTCGGGTCCTCCAGGGCGGCCCTGGCCAGGTCCGGCTCCAGGAACGGCACGAGCCGCGGGTGGAGCAGCCCCCGCTTGAAGAGGTTGCGCAGCAGCGGGTCCTCGGCCTCTTCCGCGTTGGGGCGCTGGCCGGTCGCCTGGACCAGCAGGTCGGCGCTCACGGTGCGCCTGTCCCCCGTGACGCTCGAGAATTGGACGCGGGGGCGCCCGCCGTCGTCGTCGATGCGGTAGTCCTCCCCCAGCCGCAGCAGCGACAGGAGCCCGGCACGTCGCAGCGCGATGAGCCGCTCGGCGTTGGCCAGGTTCATGGGCCGCAGATAGGCCAGCGCCAGCGTTCCGTGCCGGTCCAGCAGCTCGCGGTCCTCTCCCGGGTACAACGCGTAACAGTCCCGGAACATCTCGGTCTTCTGCCACAGCAGTGCCTGCCAGGGGATGAACCGCTGCTGCGCGAAGCTGGCGGAGGCCTCCCGGAAGTCTCGCTCGAAGCGGCTCAGCCCACGCCCGTCTCCCAGCGTGCACGCGAGCGCATCCAGGGCGCTGGCGGCATCCGGCTCACCCGCCCACCCCCGGGCGTCCGCCTGGGACAGCGCGCCCGACTCGCGCAGGTCCATCACCAGCAGGGCATGCACCTGGTCGAGCCGGATGAAGCCGTCCTGCTCCGTGGCGAGCTGCTCCAGCGTCTCCCAGGTGAAGTGGTGGTCATAATGCTGGCTGCCCAGCGGGTCTCCAAAGCCGAGGCTGATGCCATGGCCGGCCACCTTCGGCAGCCAGCCGCCGCGCGCCATCATCGTGAAGGTCGGCGGGCGCGCGTGCCCGGGCACGTAATGGAGCACGCCCCCATGTCGCTCGAAGGCGCCATGCGCCACGGCGACGGAGACGACTGCGTCGGTGGCCGTCAGGCTGGCTCCTAGCAGCGCGATGTGCTCGCCGGGGGACACCGCCTGCTGCAGCGCCGCGGCGGGCCAGCAACTGGGAAGGTAGCGCGACGGGTGCAACCGCTCGGAGCGCGTCTCCCAGTGGCCGCTGGCCAGGATGGCGAAGTCGGCGGGTACGTGCGTTCCGTCCGACAGCGACAGGGTGAAGGTCCCATCCGGGTGCCGCTCCATGTCCGTCACGCGCGTGCCCGGCCGGAGCTGGACATCCACGCCAGCGCCGCGCAGCTCCGCCACGTGCTGGTGGAGCTCGGCCCGGAGCTGCTGCCCCTTGTCGAGCCGGCTCACGCCCTGGTTGGCCGCCAGGTTGTGGATGGGCAGGTTGAGGTCCGCGTGGTATGGCATCCCGACCCCGAGCTCCGCGCCCGCCTCCACCACGAGGATGGAGGCCGGCAGGAACGGGATGCTGTCGGCACACAGCCTGGCCAAGGCCTTGAGCAGGTACATCGCCGCGGGCCCGCCGCCAATGATGACCAACGTCTCGCGTACTTCAACCCTGGGGTCCACGGTCGCCATGGTCGGAGGTGCTCAGCAGCGGGAGGACTTGGCGCGGGCGGCGGGCATCAGGCGCTCCACCAGTAGGACCACTTGAGCAGCACCACATCGGTCGCGGGACCAGGCCCGAGCCGCTCGGGCAGCAGGGTCCTGGGGGGGGAGCGGTCCTCCAGGAAGGGCGCGCTGGTCCGGGCGTGCGTGTAGACGAGGTAGAACATCGAGCCCAGGCGGTACTCCCACCGCAGCACGGCGTTGAGGTTGAGCTGGGTGTCCTGCACGTCCGGCAGCGACCCGGTGTAGTCGAGCGGCGCCAGGCTGCCGAGCCGGATGCGCCCGCCGTCGGGCGCGGCCTGGGTGAAGTTCGAGTACCGCTCGTAGGAGGTGAAGAGCTGGGCGAAGGCCTGCAGCGTGATTTGTGGGGTGAAGACGACCGTCTGCCGTAGCGTCATGCTGATGTAGTTGGACTGGAGATCGCCGAAAAGGTACGCGCCGTCGGTCAGCTCATCCACCCAGCGGGGGCCGTTCTCGGTGCGGTCATTCTCCACCGCCAGGGTGGTGGTGAAGCTGGGCGACGGCTGGAACAGCAGGTTGCCGCCCAGCGTCCACCCGAGCCCGCCCGTGCTGGCGCCGCGCGAGAACCGGTAGCCCGCGGCCGTGTAGACGCCGCCCGACAGCATGCGGCTGCGGTTGGTCCGCGTGGAGATGACGCCGTAGACGCGCGGGGGGCGCTCGAACGCCACCCCCGACCGGGCGATTTCCCGCACGTCGTTGACGTCCTGCTCGAAGCCCGCGTTGACGCCGACGAACTGGAAGTTGGGCAGCGTCATCGAGCCACCGACGGTCGTTCCCGCGGTGCGTATCAGCCCCCGGCCGTCCGTCGTCCAGCTCGTGAAGCCATTCAGGTCCATACGGGCCGACAGCAGGGACCCCATCCCGTTGGGGCGCACGTAGGAAACGCCCACGTCCGCGCGCTGCTCGTTCTGGGTTCGCAGGAAGCCGGTGGCATTGAGCTCCAGCTTCGGCGAGGCGTAGCGGTACGCGGTGTTGAAGCGCCAGGGCCCACCGCCCTGCTTGCCCGCCTTCACGTACATGCCATAGCCGAAGTCGCCGCGATTCAGCACCGTGCCGTCCTGGAGCGTGCTCGACGGGACGCCGCCCACAATCTGTGAGCCATCCACCTGCCCGAGCACGCCCCACGCGCCATCCGCCGTGCGCAGGTTCCAGTCCAGCGCCGCCGCGTTGCCGCCGCGCGTGCCACACCCGGCCGGCCGGGTGGGCTGCTCGAGGTCCTCCTCCGTGCACGGCGAGGTGAGCGGCACGGCCGAGGTGACCATTCCGCCCACTGTGGAGTTGGTCGCCACGTCACCGCGCAGCACCGCGGCGAAGTAGTTGGTGGTGGCCACCGGGCGCGTCGGCAGCTCGCTCCCGGGCCCCAGGTGCAGGGGCCGCTCGAGGTTGTAGCGCAGCCGCGAGCCCGGCGCGTCCTCGGAGGCGGTGGGATCGTAGGCGTTGCTGACGAGGGTGTTCAGGATGCCAATTTCCAGCTTGTCCGAGACGCGGCCCACCATCTTCACCGCTCCCAGGATGGGCGCCTGGGAGCCGATACGGCGCGAATAGAAGAGCTGGTGGGGCGCGTCCTCTCCCACCGGCTCGAAGATATCCAGGCCCTGGGTGAAGAAGGGGCGCCTCTCCTGGAAGAAGAGCTCGAAGTTGGTGAGGTTGAGGACGATGTTGTCCGCCTCCACCTGCCCGAAGTCCGGATTGAGGGTCGCCGTGAGGTTGATCGACTGGGTCAGCATGGCGCGCAGGTCCAGGCCCAGGTCGAACGTGGGCTCTGTCAGGCGGGGCTGGGGCCGCGAGGCATCCGAGTACTGAGGCCGCATGGCCGCGCGCGTCGCCAGGTAGGGCACCAGCTCGATCTGCCGACGGTCCTCCAGGTTCCGCAGCCCGGTCAGATGGCCGAACTTCGAAACGAAGACATTGGCATCCCGTGGGATGCGTACCGAGTGAATCTCCTCGTTCCTGCGCGCGATGAAGCGCTGGACCATGAACCCCCAGGTCTGGACGGGGGCGCTCTGCAGGCGCAGCGCGCGCAGCGGAATGGCCAACTCGGCGGACCAGCCATCCGGGAGCTCGACGGTGCGAGCGTCCCACACGGCATCCCAGTCCGACGTCTCCTGGTAGTCACCAAACAGGAGCAGGTCGCTGAGCACGCCCGAGGCATTGACGATGAACCTGTAACCCGAGCGGTGATTGTGCGAGGGGTCGATGTTGATGGCGACGTAGTCCGAGACGGGCTGGCTGTCGCGGCGTCCGAGCTGGCGGTTGACCAGCGCTGGCTGCGAGTCCTGGCAACGAATGCCGACGTAGAGGAAATCGTCGTCGAAGAGGATCCGGGCTTCGGTGGCTTCGGTGGGCGCGCCGCCCTGCTGGGGATAGTGCTGGACGAAGTCCCGGAAGGGAGTCGCGCTGGCCCACACCTCTTCATCCAGGCGCCCATCCAACTTCGGTGCAGTGGAGACGCGAACCGACTGGATTTCCTGCGGGGACTCGGCTCCCTCTTCCGCCGCCAGAGCGCCTGTGGACAATGCCAGTGCCCCAACGACCCAAGTACTCACCGAACGCAACATGTCCCTGTCGACGCCTCCGTTAGTTGTCGGCGTCTGTCTAACATGAAGCCAGGCACTGGCCTATCTCGTGGTAGGCCGCCTGGCGTCCGGCTGGAGGAGCTGCGGGGAGGGCTCGTGGCACCGGGAGCCCCCGGCCCCGTGTCGTCAGGGGCCGGCTTCAACTCAAGAGGGCGCGCCCGGGCTCGGGCCACTTCCCGGGCCTGACTGCGCATCCTCTTTCGGCGGCGGAGGCGGCACGCCCTTCCCGGCGGGCGCCACCACCCGTACCTCGGTCCTGTCGTCCAGCGCGAGCCCGTCGCCCTTGGGCTCCGTCTCCGTCACCGAGATGACGTCGCCGCGGTTGAGCTGCATGAAGCGCTCGTTGCGCTCGTTGCGATGCCGCTCCTGCATCGCCAGGCCCACGCGCCCTTCCGGGCCGCAGCCGATGTAGCGCTTGCGTCCCTTGCCCTCCAGCGGCTCGGAGACGATGCGGAACAGCCGCCCCGGCGTCAGCTCCGGCCAGGCTTCGCCCTTCGGTGCCAGCACGAGGTAGCTCATCTTGAGCGCCTCCTTGTGCAGGCTCGCCGCGCGCGCCAATTCCTCCACCACCTTGGGCATGGGCCAGGGCCGCTCCGCGTGGCACCAGTCGGTCTCCTTCACCAGCGCCGGGCACGCGCCCCGGTACATGCACGGCGCGCGCACCGCGTAGCCGCGCTCCACCATGGCGTCGCGCACGTGCAGCAGCCCCCGGCTCGTCTCGCGCAGCGCGGGCTCCATGACGAGCAGGCTGCCGCCGCGCTTCACCTTCGCCAGCGCGGCCTCCAGCAGCGCCGCGCGCGGGGCCGTGGCGGACTCGCCGGTGCCGTACAGCTCGTTGATGACGTGGCCCATCGTAATCAGGTCGAAGTTGCCCTCCGGCAGGGCGGCGCCCTTCTTCGTCGGGTCCCAGTCGCGCGTGGCCAGCGCCTCGCCGGCCTCGGTGGCCAGGCTGCGCGCCAGGTTGAGGGCGGCCTTGCTGCGGTCCGCGGCCGTCACCTCGCCCGCGCCCGCGTCCATGGCGGCGAATGCCACCGGGCCCGGGCCGCTGCCCAGGTCGAGCACCTGCCGGGGGCGGTTGGGCAGCTCGCCCAGCACCTGCCGCGCCTGCGCATAGGACACGGGCCAGTAGAAGAGCAGGTAGGCGCCCAGCAGGCGCGGGTCGTCCATGTACCGCGCGCCGGCGAGCTGCCGCTCCCGCGTGAGGCCGAGGGAGAGCTGCCGGACGCCCGCGCCCACCTCCTTCACCTCCTGGGGGGTGAGGCGTGTCTCGGGCCCGTCGCCCTTGCCGCGCGAGGCTCGCCACACGGCGATGAGCCTCGGCATCCACCGCTCCAGGTCCTTGCTGTACGCGTTGCTCATCCGGCCAAACCTTCGACTGTGGGGCCGCCTCCCGGGGGCGGCCACGTCAACCCGTTGTCATCCCGCCAAGGCTTCGACTGCGAGGTCGCCACCCGGGAGCGACCGCGTTAAACCCTGGCCTACATGATTTCCGTCCGCGGCCTGCGCAAGCACTACAAAGTCCACAAGCGCCCGCCGGGCCTGAAGGCGGCCCTTCGCTCGCTCGTCCACCGGACCTACACCACTGCGAAGGCCGTGGACGGTATTTCGTTCGACATCCGTCCCGGCGAGCGCGTGGGCTTCCTGGGCCCCAACGGCGCCGGGAAGACGACGACGCTCAAGGGCCGGGTGGTGACGCACGAGGCGGGCACCGCGGTGCTCCAGGTGCCGCAGGAGGCCGTGAATGCCACCATCTCCCGCGCGCTGGCGGGGCTGCCGGTGACGGACCTCACGGTGGAGAACGCGCCGCTGGAGGAGGTCATGAGCGAGCTGTTCGCGGAGAACAAGGCGCGCCGGGTGGCGGCCGCCGGGGCCACCGCGGGAGCGCCGGTGCCGGCATGAGCCTGCGCACCACGCTGCGTGCCATGCCCACGCTGCTGCGGGTGGGCTTCGCCGAGGCGGTGGCCTACCGCGCGGAGATGCTCATCTGGGTGCTGTCCACGACCATGCCGCTGGTCAACATGGTGCTCTGGATGGCGGTGGCGCGCACCGCGCCGGTGGGCCGCTTCGGGCAGGCGGACTTCGTGGGCTACTTCCTGGCCACCTTCGCGGTGCGCCAGCTCACCAGCTCCTGGGCCGCGTGGCTCATCAACTGGGAGGTGCGGCAGGGGACGCTGGCCATGCGCCTGTTGCGTCCCATCTCCCCGCTGTGGGCGTACGCGGCGGAGAATGTCGCCGGCTTCCCCATGCGCCTGCTGGTGGCCGTGCCGGTGATGGTGCTCAGCGTGGTGCTGGTGGGAAGCAGTGCGGTGCCGCGGCACGCGTGGCAGTGGGGGTTCTTCGTGCTGGCGGTGCTGGGCGGGTGGGCCATCTCCTTCCTGGCCAACGTCACCATCGGCGCGCTGAGCTTCTTCCTGGGCAGCAGCCAGAAGGTGATGGAGGTGTGGATGGTCCTCTTCTTCGTCTGCTCCGGCTACATGTACCCGGTGGAGCTGCTGCCGGCGGGCCTGCGCACCCTCATCGACTGGCTGCCGTTCCGCTACCAGATTGGCTTCCCGGTGGAGCTGATGACGGGCGCGCACGACTGGCGCGAGGCGCTGGCGCTCCTGGGCGCGCAGTGGACCTGGGTGGCGCTGCTGGGCGTGTTGACTGTCTTCGTGTGGAAGCAGGGCGTGAAGCGCTTCGCGGCGTTTGGAGGGTAGGGGGCTGGGTGGGCTCCGTCTCCCGGTGAACGCTTGCCTGCCCTCTGAGGCCGGGTTTTCCCGGACCCAGTCGGGGACAAGTGTCCACTGGCGACCTGTGGAATGGCCTCAAGTACGCTGTATGCGGTAAAGGCCGCCAGGCGTGGACCCCCGTCCGCGTACTACCCCCCCAAGTCGCAAGAGGACTCCCTCCCCATGAATGGACCTGTTGGGTTCGGCCGGTTGGCCGCGCTCGTGTTGACGCTCGCCGTAGCGGGCTGTTCACACGAGGATTTTGCAGAGGCGCTGCATGAGGCGGCGTCTCCCTCGCGCCTGGAAGAAGGCTCTGTCCCCGCCTGGTCGGCGACCGCCAGCATGTCCACGCAGCGGGTGGACCACACCGCCACGCTGCTGCCCTCGGGCGCGGTGCTGGTGGCCGGCGGGCAGTCCGCCACCGCGGAGATGTATGACGTGAAGCTGGCCCGCTGGTCTTCCGCAGGCACCCTGGTGTCCGTGCGGCGCCGGCACACCGCGACGCTGCTGCCCTCCGGAAAGGTGCTCGTCGTGGGCGGTGACTCCGCCGCCGCCGCCACCGGCACCGCGGAGCTGTATGACCCGGCCACGGGCCTCTGGACGGCCACGGGCAGCCTGGACACCCTGCGCTCCGGCCACACCGCGACGCTGCTGTCCTCCGGGAAGGTGCTGGTGGTGGGCGGCGACAACAACGCGGGCGGCGGGCTGGCGAGCGCGAGGCTCTATGACCCGGCCACGGGCACGTGGGCGGTGACGGGCAGCCTCTCCGGGGCTCGCGTCGGGCATGTCGCCACGACGCTGCCATCCGGCCAGGTGCTGGTGACGGGCGGGCGCAGGGGCCCGAGCAGCAGCACCTTCCTCCGGAGCGCCGAGCTGTATGACCCGGCCACGGGCACGTGGACCGCCACCGGCTCCATGCGCGGTGTGCGCTCCGGCCACTCCGCCACGCTGCTGCTGTCCGGCAACGTGCTGGTGGCGGGCGGGATGATTGACGACTTCACCGCCACGCGGGGCTCCGAGCTGTATGACCCGGCCACGGGCCTCTGGACGGACACCACCGGCCCGCTGCTCTCCGAGCGCGGGGGGCACACCGCCACGCTGCTGCACTCGGGCGAGGTGCTCGTCACCGGCGGCACGGATGGCGGGGACCCCTATCTCCAGAGCACCACGTTGTATGACCCGACCAGCGGCCGGTGGTTCAGCACGTACTCCATGGCGACGAGCCGGCTGGGCCACACCGCCACGCTGCTGAACACGGGCCACGTGTTCGTCGCGGGAGGCCGCCCGGATGGCGGGCCGGGCTCCGCCACCGCGGAGCGCTATTCGCCTCCGTCGCCTCCGTGGCTCCTCACGGGCTCCATGGCGGCGGCCCGCTACCACCACTCGGCCACGGTGCTGGACTCCGGCACGGTGCTGGTGGCGGGAGGCACGGCCACCGGCGGCAGCGCGCTGATGGGGGCCGAGCGCTACGACGAGCACACGAAGACCTGGGTGGCGGCGGGCACGCTCAACACCGCGCGCTTCCTGCACAGCGCCACGAAGCTGCCCTCCGGAAAGGTGCTGGTGGCGGGAGGGCAGGGGAGCTCGTCGGCCTTCCTGTCCTCCGCCGAGCTGTACGACGCGGCCACCCACGTCTGGACGCCCACGGGCGCGCTGACCTCGCCGCGCTCGCGGCACACCGCGACGCTGCTGCCCACGGGGCAGGTGCTGGTGACGGGGGGCCGCTCGGGCTCCACCTTCAGCACCATTCTTGCCACCGCCGAGCTGTATGACCCGGCCACCGCCACCTGGCGCTCCGCGCCGTCCATGAGCCGGCGGCGGCTCAGCCACACCGCGACGCTGCTGCAGTCCGGCAGGGTGCTGGTGGTCGGTGGCACCTCTCCGGACGGGGATGCCGCCACCGCGGAGGTGTATGACCCGACCACCGGGGTCTGGACTTCCACCGGCTCGCTCGCGGCCACCCGCTACGGGCACGCGGCGGTGGCGCTGCGCAACGGCAAGGTGCTGGTGGTGGGCGGCTGGGGCGCGCAAGGCGCCGTGGCCACCGCGGAGCTGTATGACCCGAACACCGGCCTGTGGACCGCGGTGGCCTCCATGTCCACCCCGCGCTACGGCCCCCTGGCCTCGCTGCTGGAGCCCTCCGGCCGCGTGCTGGTGCTGGGCGGCGACGGCGGAGGCACTGTCGGCCTGCTGGACACCTCGGAGGTGTATGACCCGATTACCGGCCTGTGGGCCCCCTCGGGCTCGCTGTCCACGCCCGTGACGAGCGCCGGCGTGGCGAAGCTGCTGTCCGCGTCCGGACAGGTGCTCATCTGCGGCGGCATGGGGACCAGCGGCGCCCTGGCCTCCACGGAGCTGTACACCCCGGCCCTCTGAGCGCCGGGGCTCCGCCTCAAGTCCTTTGTATTGGGGCGGACGGCTCACACTGGGGGTGAGAAGCGACCCGTTGACTCAAATGTCAACCGTGCAAGGCTTTGCCCGCTCTCCCAGGTAGTCCTGGGAGGGGCGTGTGCCTTTCCCCCCAAAGAAGAATGAAGGAGCCGGTGATGAAGAGGCTTCAGGCAGTCCTCGTGACAGTGGTGTGCGCGGGAGTGCTCGGGCTTGCGCCCGAGGCCCGTGCGGGCGCTGCGAAGACGACGTACCCGGTGGTGTTCGCGCATGGCATGGGCGGGTTCGACGACCTGCTCGGCTACGACTACTGGGGTAACGACTTCGGCATGTTCGTGGGGGACGCGTGTGACGCGTTCCTCGAGACGGACTGCAACGAGGACATCGACGCGGGGCAGAAGTCCTTCGTGGCCCAGGTGGCGCCGTTCCAGTCCTCGGAAGTACGGGGGCTGGACCTGGCGAACGACATCGAGGGCTTCATGGCGAGCTCCGGCGCGTCGAAGGTGAACCTCATCGGTCACTCGCAGGGTGGCATCGACGCGCGCAAGGCGGCGCGGGTGCTGCGCGAGCGGCGCGGTGTCACGACGGTGGCGGTGCTGGTGAGCGTGTCCTCGCCGCACCGGGGCTCTCCGGTGGCGAAGTACATCCTGGACCTGAAGCCGGGCGTCAGCAGTGTCGTCGCCGCGCTGGCGGAGTACTACGGCGACGTCGTGTACCGGGCGGGCAATGACGCGTTCGCGGGCGCCAAGCAGCTCGTCTACAACGACTACTCGGCCACGGACGGCGTCACCACGGGCATGAAGGCGTTCAACGACAAGTACCCGGTGAGCACCAGCTACGCGGGCCGCTACGTGTCGCTCATCACCGCGCAGAACGGGGCAAATGTGAACCCGGCGCTGTACCTGCTGTCCGAGTTCTTCTTCGACATCGACGGGGACGGGTACTGCGCCAACGACGGCGACAACGACGGCGCGGGCGGCTGCGGCGACGGCGTCCGCAACGAGGCGGACGACGACGGCCTCGTGGGCATCAACTCGCAGCAGATGGGCTACCGGCTGCGCTACTCCGAGTCGGCGCTCGGCTTCGACTCGGTGGCGAATGACGCCATCGCGCAGGTGACGAACCTCAACGCGCCGACCAGCGCGCAGATGACGTCCACCTCCAGCGTCATCTCCCAGGACCACCTGGACGTGGTGGGCGTGGGTCCGGACACCTTCGACGAGCCCGAGTTCTACGCCGCCATCTTCCAGTACATCGCGACGTACGACTGAGCCGTGACACCCGCGGGGCCCGGCGTGTCCGGGCCCTGCTTCCTGGCTTCACGCGCCGGGTTGAGGCACCTCGGCCTCCTCGGACTCCACGCCGTAGAACGCGAGGCACTCCACCTCGCGCCCGCGCACCACGCGCTTGCCGTCGAGCGGGCCTCCGTGCGCGGTGACGACGGTGCACTGGCCCTCCTCCTCGTCCTTGTCGAAGTAGAGGACCACCCAGTCCTTCGTGGTGCCCTGCTGGTGTGCCAGCGCCGTGTTCGAGAACAGGGCCCGGATGTTCCACCCCTCCACCTTGCGGCGCAGCACCGGCAGCCACGCCTCGCCCGAGGGGTTGAAGCGGCGCGGTGCAATCGTCCGCAGCGCTCCCTCCGCCGAGCGTCGGCGGTACTCCTCGTCCACCTGGAGCAGCAGCCCCAATTCCGGCTGCGCGCCCCGTGCCGGTGTCGCATGCAGGCGCGCCGCCCTCCGCCGGCTCTGCCCCAGCCGCGTCTCCAGCAGCTCGCGCACCTGCTGTCCGCGCCGGGGCCCGAAGCCCTCCACCTTCTCCAGCCTCCCGTCGTGCGCCGCCTGCTCCAGCTCCTCCAGCGTCTGCACCCCGAGCTCCTCATGGATGCGCCGCGCCAGCTCCGGACCGATGCCCGGCACGCTGGCGAGGAGCCGCTCGGGTGTGGCCTCGGACTCCAGCCGATCGAGCATGCCGAGCTGCCCCGTCCGCACGAACTCCGCCACCGCCGCCGCGATGCTCCTGCCCACTCCCGGCAGCTTTCGCAGCCCCGCCTCACCCTCCGAGGCGAGCACCTCCGCCACCGCCGTCGGCCACGTCGCGATGGAGGTCGCGGCCTTCCGGTAGGCATTCACCCGGAACGGCATGGAGTCCTGCTCTTCCAGCAGGTCCGCCACACGCTCCAGCATGTCGGCGACGTCGATGTTGTCCTTCCATTTCGTGCCCATGACTACCTCGAAGGTGGGTGGCCCGGAGACCGACGTCCACCCCCGGCCCCTCCCACGCCTGTCCTGGCAGGCAGGCGGGCCTCGCGGCGCCAACCTGCCTGCGCGGGAGTCCTTACCGCCGGGGCGTGCTCCACCGCCTGGCGTCGGCTGCCTGGCTGGGGAGCGCTGGCGGGAGAGGCGGCTCCCACCCGGGGCCCTGGGAGCCCCGCCGCTCGGAGGAGAAGGCCCGTTCCGCCGCATGGGGTCCGGCCTGACCGCCCGGCGCTCGTTGCGGGCTGCAAGGAAAGACCGCGCGTGATAGTTGGCCTCGGGTCATGACGAACGAGCTCGACAGGGAGGTCGCCCGGCGGCGCACCTTCGCGATCATCTCCCACCCCGACGCGGGAAAGACCACGCTCACGGAGAAGCTGCTGCTCTACGGCGGCGCCATCCACCTGGCCGGCAGCGTCAAGGCCAAGCGCGCGCGGCGGCACGCCACCAGCGACTGGATGGAGCTGGAGAAAGAGCGCGGAATCTCCGTGACGTCGTCCGTGCTCCAGTTCGTCTACCGCGACCACGCGGTGAACCTGCTGGACACCCCGGGCCACCAGGACTTCTCCGAGGACACCTACCGCACGCTGGCGGCGGCCGACTCGGCGGTGATGCTCATCGACGCCGCGAAGGGCGTCGAGCCCCAGACGAAGAAGCTCTTCAAGGTCTGCCGCCTGCGCGGCATCCCCATCTTCACCTTCGTCAACAAGCTGGACCGGTACGGCCGCGAGCCGCTGGACCTCATGGACGAGCTGGAGCAGGTGCTCGGCATCCGCTCCTACCCGATGAACTGGCCCATCGGCATGGGGCCGGACTTCCGCGGCGTCTATGACCGGAAGGCCCGCGTCGTCCACCTCTTCTCCGCCGAGGGCTCCCACGGCGAGTCCGAGGTGGCCGAGCGCTCGGTGTCCATCGACTCGGACGAAATCAAGAGCGTCCTCTCCGAGTCCGAGCTGGAGAAGCTCCACGGCGACATCGAGCTGCTGGACATCGGCGGTGACGAGTTCACCCGCGAGAAGCACGACTCGGGGCAGCTGTCGCCGATGTTCTTCGGCAGCGCGATGACGAACTTCGGCGTGCGCCCCTTCCTGGACGAGTTCCTGGACCTGGCGCCCGCGCCCACCCCTCGCCCCACGAAGACGGGCCCGCGCGACCCGACGAACCCGAAGTTCGCGGGCTTCGTCTTCAAGATTCAGGCGAACATGGACCCGGCGCACCGAGACCGCATCGCCTTCATGCGCGTGGTGAGCGGGCGCTACACGAAGGGCATGAGCGCCTACCACTCGCGCCTGGGCAAGGAAGTGCGCCTGGCCAAGCCGAGCCAGTTCATGGCCGCCGAGCGCACGGCGATTGAAGACGCGTGGCCCGGAGACGTCATCGGCCTGTTCGACCCGGGGCAGTACCGCATCGGCGACACGCTGGCCGAGGGCAGCACCGACGTGGAGTTCGAGGGCGTGCCGCGCTTCAGCCCCGAGTTCTTCGCCGTGGTGCGCTCGAAGGACCCGCTCCGCCGCAAGCAGATGGAGAAGGGCCTGGAGCAGCTCTCCGAGGAGGGCACGGTGCAGATCTTCCAGCAGCTGCAGATGGGCATGAAGGACCCCATCGTCGGCGTGGTGGGCGCCCTCCAGTTCGAGGTGCTGCAGTACCGGCTGGAGCACGAGTACGGGGCGAAGATTGCCCTGGACCGGCTGCCCTTCAGCCACGCGCGCTGGGTGGTGGGCCCCAACTTCGACCCCAAGTCGTTCGACTGGGAGGGCAACCGCCAGACGGTGCAGGACCGCGACGGGCTGCCGCTGGTGCTCTTCCGCGACGACTGGGCGCTCCAGCACGCCGAGGACAAGCACCCGGAGCTGAAGTTCGTCTCCGAGGCGCCCATGCTCCGCAAGGTGGCCGAGGCGGCCACCGGCTCCTAGCCACCCGCGCGGTGGCGCCTACTTGTACGGCGCCACCGTGCCGCCGCGGAACGCGGAGTCGCGCAGCACCAGGCCTTCCTTGTAGAGGCGCGCGGCCTTGGGGCCGACGAGGAAGCCCTTGGGGTCGCCCTTGCGGTAGGTCTTCTTCACGAACTCCTCAATCTCCAGGAACAGGCGCCGGAACTGGTCCGGAGCCGCGTTCTTGCGGCCCGTCTGCGCGGTGATGTCCAGCTCCGCCCAGAACTGGCCGCTGAGCAGCTCCCCCTCCTCGTTGGGGCGCGAGCGCTCCATGAAGATGACGGGCGAGCGCACCTCGTCGATGCGCCAGTACCCCTTGTCGGGCCCCCGCTTCACCTTGTCGACGATGGCGGGCCCCAGCTCCGAGGCCACCATGTACAGGTCCTCGGGCGGGATTCTGGGGAGGTTCTCCATGCTCGCGCGGAAGGTCTTCCAGTCCTCGGGGACGCGCCGCGGGTAGACCTCCAGCGTGAAGCGCTCCAGGAAGCGGAAGAAGGCGACTTCGTCGTCGGGGGACATGAAGAACTGAAGGACGTTGGCCATCGCGCAGCCCTCATACCCCTGAGTACGTCTCCCGCGAAAGTCCGCCGCGAAGCGCGGTTAGAATCTCCGGCATGGAAACCTGGCTGCTCTCCCGAATGCAGGAGCTTCGCGACCTCCAAGGCCTCGTCGGCCTGGCCACCTGGGACCAGGAGACGTACCTGCCCGCCAAGGCGGCCCCCGCGCGTGCCCATCAGCTGTCCACCCTCCAGGGGCTGTACCACGAGCGCCTGGTGGACCCCCGGCTGGGCGAGGCCCTGGCGAAGGCCTCCTCCCAGGACCTCTCCGAGGATGCGCGCGCCATGGTGCGCGTGCTCACCCGGGAGCGGGAGCGCGAGGTGCGCGTGCCCTCCGCCCTGGTGAAGGCCCTGGCGGAGGCGCAGAGCCGCGCCCTCCACGCCTGGCGGGAGGCGCGCAAGGAGAAGAGCTTCGCCGTCTTCCAGCCCGCGCTGGGGCGCCTCTTGCAGCTGCGCCGCGAGCAGGCGGACGCCTACGGCCATGGCGGTGAGCGCTATGACGCGCTGCTGGAGGGCCATGAGCCCGGCATGCGCGTGGAGCGGCTCACCCCCGTGCTGGCCGCGCTGCGCGAGCAGCTCATCCCCATGGCGGGCAGGCTCGCCGCCGCGCGCCGCTCGGTGCCCCGCCTCTTCGACGGGCGCCGGTACGACAAGGACGCGCAGTGGGCCTTCACGCTGCGGCTGCTCAAGGACATCGGCTTCGACCTGGAGGCGGGCCGGCAGGACGTCAGCATCCACCCCTTCACCGGAGGCACGCACCCGCAGGACGTGCGCCTCACCACGCACCTGGACGAGTCCAGCCCGCTGCCCGCCATCTTCAGCACCATCCACGAGGCGGGCCACGGCCTGTACGAGCAGGGCTTCTCGCCCGAGCACTACCGCACCCCGCTGGCCGCCGCGCCCTCCATGGGCCTGCACGAGTCCCAGTCCCGGCTCTGGGAGAACATCGTCGGCCGGAGCCGGCCCTTCTGGGAGCACTACTTCCCCGCGCTGCGCGCCGCCTTCCCGGACGCCCTGTCCGGCGTGGACGTGGACGGCTTCCACGCGGCCGTCAACGAGGTGAGTCCCTCGCTCATCCGGATTGAGTCGGACGAGGTGACGTACAACCTGCACATCGCCCTGCGCTACGAGCTGGAGCTGCTGCTGGTGCGCGACGAGCTGCCGCTGGCGGAGCTGCCCGCCGCGTGGAATGCGCGCATGGAGAAGTACCTGGGAATCACTCCGCCCGACGACACGCGCGGGGTGCTCCAGGACATCCACTGGGCCTGGGGCGAGCTGGGCTACTTCCCCACGTACTCGCTGGGCAACCTCTACGCGGCGTCCCTCTACCGCGCGGCGGAGCGGGCGATTCCGGACCTCACGGGCCACCTGCGCCGGGGCGAGCTGCTGCCCCTGCGGGACTGGCTGCGCGCCAACGTCCACACCCAGGGCTTCCGCCTTCCCGCCGAGGAGCTGGTGCGCGGGGTGACGGGTCGGGGCCTCACCGACACGGACTTCCTGGCCTACCTGCGGGAGAAGTACGGCGCGCTCTACGGCATCTCCCTCTGAGCAAGTGTCAGTGGGCGAACAGCAGGGGCCGGCACGCGCGGGCCAGCTGCAGCGCATCGCGCGCGAGCGCGTACGAGTCCGGGTCCTCCGCGTCCAGCCACGCGGTACGGGCCACGCGGTTGCCCAGCTCGAAGCACAGGCTGGTGGTACGGCGGCCCAGCCGGCTCTCCTTCTGCAACGCGCGCACGTTCAGCTCGCACAGCTCCGCACACTGCCGCAGCAGGCGGACCATCTCCCCGCTCACCGGCTGTCCACGAGCCACCATTCGCGCCATGCCCTCTTCACAGGACGCCTGGCACTGGAGGCTCGCGGCGATGCATCGGGCCACATCCGCGCGTGCACCGTCCACTCTGGCTCCCAGCATTGCGCGCACCTCCGAGGGCGACAAAGTTATGCACGCTGCGTCCCGCGGCAACCCGAAGTGGGGGGCCCGGAGGTACGTGTTAAGCGGTGGGCCATGGCACAGCTCACCCTCGTACCATCGGAGGTCGAGGAGTACGCGCAGGCGCACACCACGGCACCCGCGCCGCTCTTCGAGGAGCTCAAGGACCTCACCTACGCGCAGATGTCCTCACCCGGCATGCACTGAGTCAGTAGCCGCCGAGGAAGCGCTCCAGCCCGGGGCGCAGTGCCTCGCGCTGGGCGATGCACAGGTCCACGCGCTCCAGGGACTGCGCGAGGGCGCGCGCTCCACCGTCGATTCGCAGGGCATGCGGGCCGAGGAAGTCGGCCACCTGCTGGCGCTGCCCGGCGTCGCAGAAGTAGCCGCCGGTGGCCAGCAGCCACGCGGCGCTGTCGCGCGGCAGCCGCTGGAGCATCGACTCGAAGTGCTCGCGCAGGAAGGCGAAGGCCCCCGCGCGGGTGGGCGGCTCGGCGAGCTGCCCGAAGAGGATGGGCAGCGCCTCGCGGGCGTCCACCTCCGGGGCCAGCAGCAGGTCCAGGCTGGCGCGCGAAAGGGCCGGGTCCTTGAAGGTGCCCAGCGCGTTGAAGAGGAGGTCGCGCTCGCGGCCACTCGGTGTGGTGCGCAGGGCCTCGCGCAGGCGCTGGTGCAGGGCGGCGTCACCACTGGCAGCGGCGGTGCCGAGCACTGCGTAGGCCGCGTCCTGCGACAGCACGCTCCGGTCCTCCAGCCAGCGCAGGGTGAGGCGGCGGGCCTCGGCGCGCAGGGCGGGGTCCTCGCCCACGTTGGCCACCATCCACACCAGCAGCGGGCGCAGCATGCGCTCGTCCTCGCTCTCTCCCGGGCGCTGCTCGAAGCCCAGCCGGCGCGCCAGCGGACCGAAGAGGCCGCGCACGAAGCGCGCGCGGTGCGGCAGGTGTGAGGTGGGGACGAACTCGTCCCGCACGCCGCCCACCACGGCCACCGCGCCCTCGACCAGGTCCGGGTCCTCCGGGCGCAGCAGTCGGGTGGTCAGCGTGAGCGCCTGGGCCACGTTCAGGTCGCCGCTGGACACCAGGGCTCGCGCGTCGTCCATCAGCACGCGGCGCTCGGGGACGGTGAGCCCCCGGCCGCCCCCGCGCGCCAGGCGCTCCAGGCCGTCTCCGAGGAGCAGCGCGTGGTAGTAGCCGCGCCCGTCCGCGTTGGGGTGGACCGCGTCCGGACAGCCCTTCGCCCCGTCCAGCACCAGCGTGCCCGTGGGCTCGGTGAGCACCGTGCAGGCGCGCCCCTCCGTGCCGCCCGCGACGTAGCGCACACAGAGGGGGACGTGCCACGGCCGCTTCGAGTGCGCCCCGCCGGGAGAGCCCAGCGGCAGGTAGCGCCGCTGCTCCAGCGCGAGCCGGGGCGGACCGTCCTTCGGGCACGTCAGCGCCATGGACACGAGCGGCACGCCAGGCTGGTCCAGGAACGTGGAGAAGGCGGGCCCCACGTCCCGGTCCACGGTGGCGGAGAGGGCCTGGAAGAAGTCCGCCGTGGTGGCGGTGCCGCGCGCGTGCGTCCTCAGGTAGCGCTGCACGCCCAACTGGAAGGCGTCCGGCCCCACCCACGACTCGAACATGGCCAGCACCGCGGCGCCCTTGCCGTAGGTGATGCCGTCGAAGGCGCCGTGGATGTCGCCCGTGGATTGGATGGGCTGGCGGATGCTGCGCGCGCTGACGAGCTGGTCCTCCTCCATGGCGTGGCCGCGTGCCTCCACGCGGCGCACGTCCCAGCGCCACCCGGGCTGCCACTGCGTCACCACCTTGATGGCGAGCCAGTCCGCGAAGGACTCGTTGAGCCACAGGTCATCCCACCACGCCATGGTGACGAGGTTGCCGAACCACTGGTGCGCCAGCTCGTGCGCCTGCGTCTCCGCGAAGTAGCGCTGGCGCCACACGGAGTCCCCCTCCACCGGTCCCAGCATGCCCTGCGTGCCGAAGGTGATGAGGCCCGGGTGTTCCATGGCACCGCCCTGCACGCCGGGCAGGGCCACCACGTCCAGCTTGGCGAAGGGGTAGGGCGTGCCGAACCACGCCTCCAGCCGCTCCAGCAGCGGCGGGGTGATGCGCGCGGCCCAGGCGGCCTCGGCGCCGCGGCCGTGGGGCACCAGCATGCGCACCGGCACGGCGTTCCTGCCCGCGGTGCCCGCGTCCACCACCTCGAAGGGGCCCACCGCGAAGGCCACGAGGTACGAGGGCAGCGGCGGCGTGGGCTGGAAGCGCACCGTCTTCCAGCCGTCCGCGCCGCGCTCCTCCGCCTGCACGGGCGAGTTGGAGAAGGCGCCGTCCTCCGCGCGCACGCGCAGGGTGAGCTGCCAGGGAAGCTTGTAGGAGGGCTCGTCGAAGCAGGGGAAGGCGCGCCGCGCATACAGCGCCTCGAACTGCGTCATCGCGTACCAGCGCCCGTCCTCCTGCTCGCGGAAGATGCCGGAGTCCTCCTGCGCCAGCGCGCGGCCGGTGTACTCCACGTGCAGCGTGGCGGTGCCGGGGCCCACCGGCTCCTCGGGGATGAAGGCGAGGACGGCGCCCATGGGAAGCGCGGCCACCGGCACGCGCCGGCCATTCACGACGAGGGTGGCGGACTCGACGGACAGCTCCTCGCCGTGGAGCCACAGCTCCGGCGTCGACTCCGACAACGAGAGCTCCAGGTCCGCCGTGCCGCGGAACCCCTGCTTCCGGGGGTCCAGCTCCAGCGTCACCGCCTGCCGCGTGGGCCGCACGCGCCCGTCCAGCCTCAGGCCCGGCGGCACGAGGACGCGAGGCCCGTCGTCGGAGGGCGCTGCCTCCCGAGTCAGGGGCGCTGTCGAGGCCCTTGCCGGAGGCGGCTCCCGCCGGGTGCCCAGGCAGCCCACGAGGGTGAGCGCCAGCAGGGGCCCCATGGCCGCGCCGAGGTGTCCAAGCCGCATCGGGAAGGTCTCCGCGCGCGGGACACAGGATGGCCCACGCATCCGCGCATTCCACCACCCGCGTCGGCGCGGGGATAGCGCTCCACGCGGGTGTCACCCATGACGCGGGAGGGCAAGGCCTCCCACGCCCACCGCGAGCACCGTGCGGTGGGGTGGCACTCCCGGTGTCAGCCGTTGACCACGGGGAACTGGGCGAGCAGCTCGAGGAGCGCCGTCCCGTAGAGCTGGAGCCGCTTCTCGCCGAAGTAGGGCACCTGGGCCAGCTCCTCCAGGCTCTTCGGGGGCTGGCCGGCCACCATGTCCAGGATGGGGTTGGGCAGCACCACGCTGGGTGTCACCTTGCGCTCGGTGGCCTTCTCCACGCGGAACTGCTTGAGGGCGTCCTCGCGCTTGCGGCGGTTCGAGTCCCGGGGGCCCTTGGCCTCGCGCTCCGGCTCCAGCTCGCCCTTGCGTCCCTTCTCCACCAGCTCGCGCACCACCGCGAGCACGTCGTCACCGTGCGTCCGGACGAAGGAGCCGCGCACGCCGGCGGCGCGCGCCAGCTCGCGGGGGTTGGCGGGCAGCTTCACGGCGATGTCGGCCAGCGCCATGTTGGAGAGCATCCGCCCCATGGGGACGTTCTCCTTCTCCGCCCACTCCAGCCGCTTGCGGTGCAGCGCGTGGGCAATGGCGTTGGCCAGCGTCACCTGCGCGGGGGACAGCCCGGCGCGCGGCAGCTTGGGCTTGTAGTCCGTGCCCACGTCGGGGCGCGCCACGGCCTCGTCGCACAGGCGCACGCAGTCCAGCAGCACCTCCTCCAGGATGCCGGCCTCGCGGCACGCCTCGCGGACGTTGCGGCCCAGCTCGCAGAGGTAGCGCACGTCGTTGGCGATGTACTCGCGCATGGCGGGCGGCAGCGGGCGGATGGAGAAGTCGGACTGCTGGTGCTCCTTCGGCAGCTCCACGCCCAGCCGCTCGCGGGCCACGTCCGCGAGCCCCACCTTGGGCCAGCCCAGCAGGGTGGCCGCCCGGTGGGTATCGAAGAGGCCCTGCACCCGCACGCCCACTTCGGCGAGGAACTGCAGGTCGCCCTGCGCGGCGTGGAAGAACTTGGTACGTGCCGGGTCGGCCATCAGCGGGGCGAGCAGGCGGGCCTCCACCCCGGGCTGGAGGGTGTCGAAGAGGAAGACTTCATCGTCGGTGCCCAGCTGGAGGAAGCACAGGCGGGCACGGAAGGCGTGCATGGAGTCCGCCTCCAGGTCCACGGCCAGCTCGCGCACCTCCTCCAGCCTGCGGGTGGCGCTCTGCGCCCCTGCGGCATCCACCACGTCCACGGCACCCTGCGGGTAGGTCGGCATCGGGCTGGGCAGGCTAGCGGACCGGGGCTTCCCTTTGAGGTGTTTTTTCCCGGGCCGCCGCTAGGATGGCCACGCCGATGAACGACGTCCAGCGCCTGGAGAAGAGTCTGCTTGGCCACATGGGCCGGGCTATCGCGGACCACCGCCTCATCGAGGCGGGGGACCGCATCATGGTGGGCGTGTCGGGAGGCAAGGACTCCTACACGATGCTCCATCTGCTGCGGGAGCTGCAGCGGCGGGCGCCCGTGAAGTTCGAGCTGCTGGCAGTGAACCTGGACCAGGGCCACCCCGGCTTCCCCGCCGACAAGCTGGAGTCATACTTCCAGCGCGAGGGCTACGCCTACAAGATGCTGAAGGAGGACACCTACACCATCGTCCTGGAGAAGACGCCTCCCGGGAAGACGCAGTGTTCGGTGTGCTCGCGGATGCGCCGCGGCATCCTCTATACGGCGGCGGTGGAGCTGGGCTGCACGAAGATTGCCCTGGGGCACCACCGGGACGACCTCATCCACACGCTGCTGCTGAACCTCTTCTTCGCCGGCTCCATCAAGGCGATGCCCCCGTTGCTTCGCAGCGACGACGGGCGCAACGTGGTCATCCGCCCGCTGTGCTACGCGCCGGAGAAGGACATCGCGAAGTTCGCGGAGATGATGCAGTTCCCCATCATCCCCTGTGATTTGTGCGGCACGCAGGAGAACCTCCAGCGCAAGCGCATGCAGCGGCTGGTGGAGGAGCTGGGCAAGGAGATTCCGAACGTCCGTCAGAGCGTGCTCAACGCGATGATGAACGTGCGGCCGTCACACCTGCTGGACAAGACGCTCAACCCCGACCCGCTGAACGCGGGGGAGGCCGGGGCACCGACGACGGACTCGAACGACACTCAAGGGAGCGCCAGCCCATGGCTCGAGAGCAGGCAGTAACAGCGCGCAAGGAGCGCAACGGCGCACTGGTGGAGGCGATGCTGCTGGCCGCGATGGCCGACGGCCGCGTCTCGCAGCGGGAGATGCAGACGCTGCTCAGCCGCGTGCTGGAGCGGCCGGAATTCGAGGGCACGAAGCCCGAAGAGCTGAACGCCCTGGTGGAGACCAGCGCGGAGCGGCTGTCCGAGGCGAAGGACCTGGAGGAGGTGCTGGCCTCGCTGCGGCGCCGGCTGCCGGACCACAAGAACCGGATGCTGGCCTTCGGGCTGGCGGCGGCGGTGGCGCTGGCGGACCAGCGCGCCACGCGCAACGAATTGGGCCTGCTGAAGACGTTCCAGGCCGCGCTGGGCATCTCCGAGGACGAGGTGGCTCAAATCATCGACGTCATCGAGAACGGCGGCAGCCTGGCGGAGGCGCTGGGCGAGCCCCTGGAGCGCCTGTTCGCGGAGGTCATGGTGCTGGTGAGCGCCGCGGACGGGAAGCTGAAGGAGGCCGAGGCGCGGGCGCTGGTGGAGAGCTTCGCGGCGGACCCCCTCTTCGAGAACGTCAGCCCGGAGCGCGCGCAGAACTTCGTCAGCGAGGCGGTGGTCGCCCTGGCCGCGGAGGGGCTGCCCCAGCGGCTCCAGGTGCTGGCGCACGGGCTCAACACCCACGCCCAGCGGGTGAAGGCCTACCGGCTGGCGACGAAGATTGCCCACGCGGGCGGCGAGCCGAGCCTGGCGGAGCAGCGCATCCTGGACATGCTCCAGGCCACTTTCGGTCTGGCTGACGACGAAGTGGCGCGACTGGGCAGGGAGGGGTAGTTAGGGGGCTGAATGACCCTGCAAGTCCCCTCCGGGCCCCGACACTCGTTCCGCTTCGGTCTTCCTCCCTCGCTGGGGAACGAGACGGCGCGAGAGCGCGCGGAGCGGCTCGCGGCGTTCCTCCAGCGGGCCCTGGGCAAGCTGGTGGAGGTGAACGTCGCGCCCAGCTACGAGACGCTCGCCAAGGACTTGCTGTCCGGGCGGGCGGACGCTGCCTGGGCGCCGCCCTTCGTCTGCGCGCGGATGGAGGCGATGGGCGTGCGGGTGGTGGTGCGCGGGGTGCGCCGGGGCATGTCCTCGTACCGCTCCGCGCTGGTGTGCCGGGCGGGGGCGGGGCTGAACCTGGAGCGGCTGAAGGGCACCACGGCGTCGTGGGTCGACCGGGACTCGGTGGCGGGGTACCTGCTGCCGACCGCGTACCTCAAGGCGCAGGGGCTGGAGCCGACGCGGGCCTTCTTCGCGCAGCACTTCACGGGCTCGTACCGGGGCGCGCTGGAGGCGGTGCTGGACGGCAAGGCGGACGTGACGAGCGTCTTCTGCCCGCCGGCCTCCACGGGGCTGACGTTCGCCACGGGTGTGGAGGACGTGCTGGGCGCCGGAGCCGGGCGCCGGTTCGAGCTGATTGCCTACACGGACGAGGCGCCCAATGACGGGGTGCCCGTGGCCATGGGGCTGCCGCCGGAGCTGGTGAGCACGCTGGAGTCCTCGCTGCTGGCGCTCCAGTCGTCGCCGGAGGGCTTGTCGCTGCTGAAGGACATCTTCAACGCGGACCGCTTCGAGCCCGCGCCGCGCATGGGCTACCGGGCGCTGTACCGCGTGGCGCTGGCGAGTCTGTAGCCGTCGATTTCACGGGTTCGTGTCCGACGTCCGAGCCGCCGCCAGGGAGCAGCGGAGCGGCGTTGGACTCATGCGCCGCTCCGCCATGTACTGGGAAGGATGACCTCACGGCCGAAGGTCACCCGTGTGCCATGACCAGGACTGCACCCAGCCGCTCGTGCTGGTCCTGGTGCCTGTCACTCACCCGCAGTCGTAGATGGTGCCGTTGCAGTTGCTGTCCACAGCGTCCCAGCAATACTCAAGGGCTCCCGGATAGGTGGTCGCGTTGGCATCGTTGCAATCCGTGCCATTGCTCACATAGCCAGAGGGTGCTGACGAGCAGGCCTGTTTCGGTGCGCTCGCCTTGCCGAAGCGGTCTCCGTCCGCGTCCCGGAAGTAGGTCGTCGTCACGCCCTCATCTTCACGGCCATCACAGTCGTTGTCGACGCCGTCGCATACCTCCTTGGCCCCGGGTTTGATGGTCGACTTCGAGTCATTGCAGTCCCTGGAGTTCGACACGTACCCGGACGGCTGCGAGCACGCCAGGGTCTTCACGTTCGGGTTGCCGTAGGCATCCTTATCCGCATCCCGGTACCACGTCGGCTGCACGCCTTCGTCCACCTGACCGTTGCAGTTGTTGTCCAGGGCGTCACATACCTCCCCGGCCCACGGATGGCTGATGGCGCTTGCGTCATTGCAGTCGACAGCGTTGGACACGTACCCGCCCGGCTGCGAGCAAGCCAGGATCTTCACGCTCGGGTTGCCGTAGCCATCCCTATCCCCATCCCAGTACCACGTCGGCTGCACGTTTTCGTCCACCTGGCCATTGCAGTTGTTATCCACTCCGTCGCACGCCTCCGCGGCACCGGGCCTGGTGCTCGCGTTCGCGTCGTTGCAATCCAGTGCGTTCGCGACGTAACCGGCGGGCTGCAGGCAGTTCTGCGTCGTGGTGCTCGCGCTGCCGTAGCCGTCACCGTCCGCATCGCGATACCACGTCTTTGTGGCCAGACCGTCATCCACCGAGCCATTGCAGTCGTTGTCCTTCGCGTCGCATACCTCGCTCGAGGCAGCCGTCTGCTGTACGCAGTGGAGGGTGCCAGTCGTGCAGTAGGTCACTCCGCTGGCGCACACGCCCTGCAATCCAGTCGAGCAGGACTTCGAGCCACCCGGGTTGCCTTCATCCGCTTCCCCATCACAGTCATTGTCGAGCCCATCACACTGCTCGTTCGAGGGCTGCACGTTCTGCACACAGACCACTGTGCCATCGGTACATGCAGTGGTCCCGGCGGCGCAGACGCCCAGATTCGTCGTCGGGCAGGCCAGGTTGCTCCCCGGATTGCCGTCGTCCACGACCGTGTCGCAGTTGTCGTCCACGCCGTTGCACGCCTCCGCCGCCCCAGGGTGCGTGGCCGACGTGAAGTCGTCACAGTCGATCTCTTCCACGAAGCCTGGGGAGGGCGTACACGCCTGCTCGTTGGCGAACTCATCGCCAAATCCGTCACCATCGCCATCGAAGTAGAACGTATTGGTGAGCTGGCTCTGCGTCGGGACCGTCGCGGGGACCTCGGACATGGAGCCATTTCCGAGCCGTCCCTGACCGTTGCTGCCCCATGCCCATACCGGGCACCCCGGGCGCACGGCCAGTGCATGCTGCGCGCCGGCCGAGATCGCCTTCGCGTCTCCCAGTTCTGTCACGTCCACGGACCCGGGACTGTTCGTCGTGGTGCCGTTGCCGATCTGCCCGAAGTTGTTCTGGCCCCAGGCCTTCACGAAGCCGTTCCCCATGATGACCAGAGAGAAGTAGTGGCCAGCGACGATGGAAGTACCGGCGAACACGCCTCCCACCGGAGTGGGAGCCAGGACGGGCGTGGTGGTGCTGCTGCCGGTGCCAACCTGCCCGAAGTTGTTCTGGCCCCAGGCCCAGACGTTTCCAAACTGCGTATCGATGACCAGTGAGTGACCGGCGCCCGCTGCGATGGCCTTGGCACCCGGTAGCCCCGCGACCTTGACGGGGACCAGCACCGAGGTGCTGGCAGCGCCTGTGCCCACCTGGCCGGAGGTGTTCTGTCCCCATGCCCACACGTTGCCGTCAACATCCAGTGCCAGCGCGTGGTTCACTCCACCGGCGATGGCCTGAATGGGCGGAAGCCCTGTCACCTGCACGGGGGTCGCCACCGTGAGGCTGATGGCACCGGTGCCCACCTGGCCAGAGGTGTTCTGCCCCCAGGCCCACACCTTGCCGTCCGCATCCAGCGCCAGCGAGTAGCTTCCACCAGCCGCGATGCGCTGGATGAGGGGGAGTCCCGCCACCTTCGTGGGAGTCAGCACCGTGCCGCCAACGCTACCGAGCCCCACCTGGCCGGAGGCGTTCTGACCCCATGCCCAGACCTGGCCGGTGAGGTCCAGCGCGAGCGAGTGGCTGATACCGGCCGCGAGGGCCTTCACTCCAGGGAGCCCCGGGACCCGCGCGGGGCTGGCCGTGGACTGGGTGCTTGCCGTCCCGAGCTGGCCAGACAGGTTGTTGCCCCAAGCCCAGACCTCCCCACTCTTGCGCAGGGCCAGGGAGTGATAGGCCCCCGCCGCCACGGTCTCCGGCACTTGCACCGAGGCGAGCGCCTGCTTCGCCGGGGTCTTCATGTCCGGAGGGTTGTCTGCTTCCAGGGTCGGCGAACCGCAGCCCGCTGCAATCATGGCCAGGGTCGTCGCGAATCTGGTCAGGCGGGAAAGCGCTTCCTTCGTGTACTGCATCTTCAAGTCGTCTGCTCCTGAGTGCCACTCATGGCTTTCCCTCCCGGCGCATGAGTGGCTGGGTGGACCTGTCCCGCTAGCTCAACCGGCCGGACGTCATGCCTGCCTGCACATGGCGACTGTCGGTACTCCACTTCGAGCGGGCTCGTGACAAGTGATTGGGAGGCGCAGGGAATGAAAGCCCAGGTTTATTGCAAACTCAAATTGGCTGCCTGAGCACGCCTGCTTCGACCGGATGAGTATTCAATTGAGCGAATGGCAGACGTCATGCTCGGCGGACAGGTGAAGGCGGGCACCTATGTCTGGTTGATGATGGGATACATGCGGTGAGAGCCTTCCCAGGCCACCGATGTAGCGAGGGCATGAAATGCGGTTCACATCGGCCGCGGAGTATCGGTAGCCATGAAGCGCCTTGGACAGCGCGCCGAGGGCATGGTGGAGCTGCTTGTCCCTGCCCACCACTCCCTGGGGCTTGTCGTGTCGGGAGCCACGAGGTTGACTGCCCGAGCATGCGCCTCTTCGTCCGTTGCCTGCCCCTCGCGGGTGTCATCCTCCTCGCCAGCTGCGGTGGCCTCCGCCAGGGACTCGCGGAGGAGGGGTTTCTGCAGCAGCAACTGTATGACTACTCGTACGACGTTCCCCTGGACTCCCTCTGGACGGAGGCGAAGGCGGTGACAGGGGCCCTCGGAGGCGAGGAGGGGACGGAGGGCGGTGTGCGTACCTTCTCCGTCTCCGCCCGGATGGGTGATGCCCATGAACCGGGGTCCTCCGGGCTCCACATGCGGGGTTGGGAGGTGGAGGGCCGCGGTTACCTGCACATCTTCCGCGTGCGGTACGGAGACCCGGCTCCCCATCCCGCCGACCTTTCGGCGCGAGCGGTGGACCTGGAGATGAAGCTGCTAGAGCGGTTCCACCCCGAGGACGCGCGGAAGTTCCAGGAGGGAGCGCACCGGGCCGGGCAACGCGCCCGGTAGCTCTGCCCGCTCAGTCCAACTGCACGACGACCACCGCGGGCCTGCCGGGGGCGATGTCCACCTCGCGCACCTGTTCCCGCGCTCCCGCACGGATTCGCACCGCCTGCCGACCCTTGGGTAGCGACAGCCGCGCCACCTGGAACTCGGCCGGGAGGCTGAGCCAGCCCTGCTCCATGCGGTTGTTCACCTCACCCACCCGGCGGATGACGAGCGCCGCGCCCACCGGAGGAATCAGCAGGTAGCTCACCAACGTGCCCAGGTTCACCGCGACGGACGGGGCCCGCTCGGTGTCGGCGAGCGCTCCCAGCGCGCCACGGCGGAGCAGCAGGTTCTCCAGCGAGGTGACGGTCTCCGCCACCTGTTCCTGTCCGGCCACCGCGACACGGGCCTTCGCATGCGACCAGCTCCGCGCGCAGACGGACCAGACCTGGGTGCCGCCCCGAGTCAGCACACAGCGCTCGGGGATGCGGCCGGCTTCCACGAAGACCACCAGCTCTCCCTCGTCCTGCGTGGCGGGCGCCAACGGCCCGGCGTGGAGCCGCTCCAACTCGGGCAGCTCTGGACGCTCCAGTCGCCGCGCCTCGGCCACGAGCTTCGGCAGCAGGTGCGTCAGGTGAGAGGGCGCTCCCGGTGGCGCCAGGCGGGTGACGCGCCAGGCCTCCAGGTAGTCGATGAACGCCGAGGCCTCATTCCCCGCCAGCTCATGCGCCAGCGCGCTCACGTAAAGCCCGAACGCGAGCCGCTCCAGGTACGCGCGGAAGTCCTCGTCGAACGGCACCAGCGCGAGGTTCCGCTCCAGCTCCGTCCGGTGCTGCGCCTCCAGGTGCTGCCGCAGGTGCAGTGCGTCCGTGAGCCGCGCCTCCACCGCAGCTTCCTCCGGTCGGCCCAGCTGAAGGAAGTTGAGCGCGTTCAGCGTGTGCAGCGCCTGGCGCTCCAGCGTCCCCATCCGCCAGGGCGCGCTCCCGAAGAGCTCCTGGGACAGCCGCACCGTCTCGCGCTCGTCCGCCAGCGCCGCCGCTTCGCGCAGGGCCCGGCTGCTCTGCTCCCACTCTCCGGCCCGGTGCAGCAGCGCGCCCTGGTCCGCCACCACCAGCAGCCTGTCCAGGGACTCGCGACCGGCCTCGGCGTCCAGCTCCCGCAGCGCCTCCGGGTATTGCTCCGCCTCGGCGAGCGCTCGCACCCGGGCGGTATGCCGCACGTAACTCGGTGTGCAGGCGCCCAGGGCCAACACGAGCAGGAGTCCGACACAGCGGATGGAGCGGGGAGCGGCCATGGCGCTCCTCATGCTACTTCGAGGCTCCGGAGCCGGTGTCGCGAGTGCCCGCTGCCTGTCAGCCGCACCGCGCCTGACGCATTTCTCCAATGCAGACCTCGGATGACCTCGGCAGGATGCGCGCATGACCGAGCTCAAGAGCTACGAAGGCGGCTGTCACTGCGGGAAGGTTCGCTACTCCGTGAAGCTGGACCTCACCCAGCCCATGCTGTCGTGTAACTGCTCCATCTGCCAGAAGTCGGGGACCCTCCTGGGGTTCGTACCCGTGGACCAGTTCGCCCTGAAGTCCGGCGAGGAGAGCCTCACCGACTACCAGTTCAACAAGAAGGTCATCCACCACCTGTTCTGCTCCACGTGTGGCGTGCGCTCGTTCGGTCGCGGCACGGGGCCTGACGGCAAGGAGATGCGCGCCATCAACGTGCGCTGCCTGGACAACGTCGATCTGGAGCAGCTGAACGTGATGAAGTACAACGGTCGGGCCAGCTAGCGCGCTACCGCTCGCCCTCGCCGTGGCCACCACCCCGGGGGGGCACGCGACGGGGCGGGGGAGCATCCTCCGCCGCCGCTGTCCGGGCGGGCTTTGCCGGCGCGGGCCTTGCCGCGGGTGCCGCCGCGGGCGCCTTGCTCGCACCCGCGGCCTTGGCGTGCGAGGCCGGCACCGGCGACGCGGATGCAGGGGAACCGCCCCCTGCGCTCCGGCCCTGCGAGGCCGGTGCGGGCGCCGCCGAGGCGGAGGAACCACTGCCTGGGCCTCGTCCCTGCGAGGCCGGCACGGGCGAAGCCGACGCGGTCCTGGAGGGCACCGGTGACGCCGACGCGGAGGAGACAGTCCGCCCCTGCGCGGAAGGCACCGGTGACGCCGACGCGGAGGAAACACTCCGGCCCTGCGCGGAAGGTACGGGAGACGCCGACGCGGAGGAGCTGCCACCCTTCACCGGCGACGCCGAGGGCGTCGAGCCGCCACCCGGCCGCGCCGGCTTCGGCTCGGCAGCGGGCGCACTGGCCGCCAGCCGCGCCGCGAGCTTCGGGTCGTAGTGGATGACGGTGGGCTCGGCGGCGAAGCGCTCCTCCTCCAGCTCCTCCGAGTACATGCCCTGCATGAACGCGGCGAGGTGCGCGGGAGTGGCGTGCAGCTTCTGCTGCATGAGGAACTCCTCCAGCGCGAGCTGCAGCTCACCCGCCGTGGAGAAGCGCTCCTCGCGCTTGCGCGCCAGCGCCTTGAGCACAATCGCGTCCAGCGCCTTCGGGACGTCCGGCACCACCTCGGACGGCGGGACAATCTTCGCCCCCACCACCGCCTTGAGCGTGGCGAACTCCGAGTCCCGCTTGAACAGGCGCGTCAGCGTCAGCAATTCGTAGAACACCGTCCCCAGGCCGAACACGTCCGAGCGGTGGTCCAACGGCTCGCCCCGCGCCTGCTCCGGGGACATGTACGCGTGCTTGCCCTTGATGGTGCCCACCATCGTCTGGGACACCTTCCCGGACGCCTTGGCCACCCCGAAGTCGATGATCTTGACGCCGCCGTTGAAGCCCACCAGCACGTTCTGCGGCGACACGTCCCGGTGGATCAGCGCCAGCTTCCGCCCGGACGGGCTGCGCGCGTTGTGCGCCCCGTCCAGCCCGGCGGCCGCGTCCGCGATGATGCGGCACTTCAGCCCCAGGGGGATGACCACCTTGCGCGCATGGGCCCGCTGACCCAGGGGGCCCACCGCCTCGCCGTGCACGTACTCCATGGCGATGAAGTACTGCCCGTCCACGTCTCCCAAATCGTAGATCTGCGCGATGTTGGGGTGGTTGAGGTGCGCGGCGATGCGCCCCTCGTCGAGGAACATCTGGATGAACTCGTCGTCCTCGGACAGGTGGGGCAGGAGCCGCTTGAGCACCAGCAACTTCTGGAAGCCCACCGGGCCCTTCTGCCGGGCGAGATAGACGGCGCCCATGCCGCCGACAGCGATTTTCCGGAGCAGCTCGTAGCGGCCGAAGGTTTCCACGACGGCCGCCACGATAGCCGCGCCGGGCCCGGGGGAGGAAGCCCGCGGCGCGTCATTTCCCGGAACGCGCGGACTCCCCTGTCAACCCCCCGAGCCCGTCAATCCTCATGGGGTGGACGGCGGGGCCCGGCACACGCTGCGGTAGCGGACCTCCACGGCCTGTCCCGGGGTGGGCACCGCGCCCGTGTTGAAGATGACGGCGTTGCGGTCCTCGTCATAGGTCCACTGGGTGGCGGGCAGGACCTGGCCCTGGACCCGCACCGTCATCTCCGCCGTGCCGGTGGGGTCCGCGGTGAGCGGGAAGTCCGCCTGCAGGGCCCCGGCGCGCTGGATGACCGAGTCCAGCAGTGGGCGGTAGTCCGAGCGGCAGATGGAGTCCACCTGCCCGCCCGTGCCGCGCGCCACGCTGACGAAGCGGTCCGCCTCGTTGCCGGCGGTGGAGCAGCTGTTGTCCGAGGGCACCAGCGCGTAGAGCTGGCTGCGGTGGGACATGCCCGTGCCCTTCAGCGTCTGGAGGAACTGGATGTAGCTGTCCGGGCTGAAGCCGGAGTTGTCGTCCTCGTCCGCCAGCACCACCACCGCCATGCGGGCCGCCGCGCGGGTGAAGCCCGCGTTGCCGTCGTTCGTCTGCGCGGTGCGCGGGTCGTCCGTCTGCTCGGACAGCGGGGCGGACAGCGCCGCGCGCATCGTCTCCAGGCCCTGCACCAGGTTGTGGCACAGCCCCACGTCCAGGTTCTCCTGGATGTCGAGGGCCGCGTTGGGGCTGTTGCCGGACACCACGCGCGGGTTGCCGCCATTCACCGGGAAGAGGCGACCGGCCTCACCGCCGTTGGCCCCGCCGCCGCACTGCGGGCCCCGAGCCACCAGGCCCGTGCTGGTGACGCCCACGCGCACGTCCACGCCCGCCTGCTTCGCCGTCTGGAGCCAGCCCGGAATCGCCGCCTTCAGGCGGCTCTGGTACTGCGCCATGGTGGTGGTGTTGGAGATGACGAAGAGCACGTCCAGCTGGCTGTCGGTGCCCTGCGTGTAGCGGTCCACCTGGATGCCCTCGTGGTTCGTCTCCGCAATCAGCGGGACGAGGAAGGGGTCCGCCTCCGTGTCGGTGCGCAGGTACAGCGGGCTGAAGTGCTGGCCGTGCACGTTGCGGGCGTAGCCCACCTCCAGCTCGAAGCCCTCGCCCGGCCCCAGCTCGCGCGGCGCATTCATGGGCGTCAGCAGGCTGAACTGGCGGCTGGTGCCGTTGCCAATCTCCGCGCCGGACACGGTAATCGGCTCGCTGCACCGGTTGGCCACGTACGTCTTGCGGGGCGCCGCGGCACAGTCATAGCGGATGGGGCCGAAGTCCACGTAGGCCGGCGTGGCCACCAGGCAGCTCGCCCGCGACACGCCCCTCAGGGGCAGCGTCACCGTGGGGTAGGCCGGGTTGTTGACCGTCATCTTCAGCTCGCCCGTGAAGGTGCCCTCGGCCGGAGGCCGGAAGGCCACCATGGCGCTGAAGGCCGTGTCGTAGACCACGACGCCGCCGGTGAGCCGGCCGCCCGGCATGAAGAAGGCGCCGCCCCCGTCATTGGAGATGTGGATGTCCTTCACCGCGCACTCCGCGCGGCCCGGGTTGCGGAAGTAGAAGCCCAGCACCGCGCCGCGGCCGGGCACCACGTTGCCGAAGTCCATGGCCGGCTGCGGGAGCAGCTCGTACACGCACGGGCCGCTCGCGCGCGCCCGGCCGGTGAGGACAATCGCTCGCTCCGGGTTGAACATGTCGTCCGAGCGGACGTAGAGCGTGGCCTGCCAGACGCCCTCTGCCTTGGGCTCGAAGTAGACCTTCAGCTCCAGCGCGTCGTTGCCGGGAGAAATCGTCAGGGCGGCCGAGTCCAGCGTGGGCCAGGTGCCGCCAGTCCACGCGTAGCGCTGGGTGCCGCGCGTGGGCACGTCCACGCTGAACTGGGCGCTGGCGCCGTCGGAGCGCACGCCCGTGAAGCGCAGGTCGCCGTTGCTGCCCGCGTTGGTGATGCGGATGACCTTCTCCACCTTGCCGCCCACCGGCAGCTCGCCGAAGTCCAGCGACACCGGCGTCACCGCCAGCGTGGGCCGGCCGCCGCGCGCGTCCAGAATCACCTGCGACTGCCGCTCCTTGTCGGACGCGTAGTGCACGGTGAGGTCGCCCACGTTGGGGCCGGAGAAGCGGGCGGCGAACTCCATCTTCACCTCTACCGTCTCGCCCGGCTGCACCGTGGAGCCCTCCGGCTTGGACAGCGGCTGGAAGGCGCGGTCGCTGGTGGCGAGCTTGGAGATGGTGACGGGGCGCCAGGTGATGTTGCGGGCGCGGGTGAAGGACTCGGTGCGCTCGTGCACCGGAATCTGGTCGAACGGCACCGGCGCCGGGTCGAACGCGAAGGCGTTGGCCACCGAGTTGCCCTTCAGGTCCACCACGGAGGGCGTGCAGTCCTCGCACGAGCGGACCTCGAGGCGCGCGCCCATGGCGCCCAGGGCGCGGGGCAGGTACCGGGTGCTCACCTTCTGCGAGGCGAAGGGCGGAATGGTGATGGTGTCCGGAGTGAAGGGGTCCGGACTGTCACCCTGCACCACCAGCGTCAGCGGCAGGTCCACCGGGTTGGTGACGGTGACCTCCAGCGTGCGCTCGCTCTCCACCTCCAGCGTCTCGTAGTCCAGCAGCGGAGGGAACACGCTGATGGGCGTGGGCGTGCCCAGGCCCATGACGCGCACCTGCGACTGCGCGCCCTGGTTGGCGTCCGTCGCCACCTGCACCGTCTCCTCGGCGACCCCCTCCTTTAGAGGGTGGAAGCGCACGTGCACCAGGTGCGACTCGCCCGGCAGCACCCTTCCGTCACCCTCCCCGAGCTCCACCTCATAGGAGGGGTGCCCGACGAGGCCCAGCGCGTCGAGCGCGAAGAAGGGCACATAGCCAACGTTCCGGATGCGTACCTGCTTCTCCCGCCACTCGCCCACCGGCACCTCGCCGAAGTCGAGCACGTCCACGTCCAACACCGCCGTTGCCTGCACCGCGCGGGTCTCATTCCCCTCGTGGCAGGCCACCCCGGTGGTGGTGAGAAACGCCAGCGCGAGCAAACGCCCCCTCAGCCCCATCCTCATCTTCCGCTCCCCACCCTTCTCCCCACGCCCGACCCAGCCCGCTGATCCACCGCGCCCCTCCCTAATCAATTCGCGTACCAACGCGCGGACGTGGGGAGGCCCAAGTGAAATCAGCAGGTTGTGGGAGGCAGGTCTCCGGAGGGTGGCAAGAAGGAACTCTCTTGCCCTGGAGGGTGAAAGAGTTTTCCCGACCTTTTTGGAGGGAGTTCAGGGTCCGCGGACGAAGTCGATCACCGCGCGGGCCACGGCTTCGGGCTGCTCCATGTGGACGTGGTGTCCCCCGGAAAGCATGAGCGGCGGGCCGGCGAGCGTGGGCAGCGCGTCCAGGCGGCGGCGCAGCAGGGCCTCGTCCGGCGCCAGGCCCTCGGTGGCGCGCAGCAGCCGCACGGGGCAGGTGACGCCGCCTTGCAGGGCCAGCCACTGCGCCTCGTCATAGGACTGGCCGAAGCGGCGGCGGTGGCGTGGGTCGAAGGTGAAGGCCACGCCTCCCTCGAAGGGCTCGGTGCCGTGGCGGGCCAGGTGGAGCGCGGCGGACTCGGGCAGGGAGGGATTGTTCTCCCGCAGACGCGCGGCGGCGGCCTCCACGCTGGGGTAGGGCTTGCGATTCGGCGGACGGTGCGAGTCGTCCAGGAAGCCGCGCAGCCGGTCCAACGCCGCGGCGGGCGCTCCGGCGGTGGGGCCCAGGCTCTCGATGAGGAAGGCGCTCTTGACGTGTGCGGGGCGCGCGGCGGCGTAGGCCAGCGAGACGATGCCGCCCAGCGAGTGTCCGACGAGGTGCACCGCGTCCAGCCCCAGGCCGGCGCGCACGGCCTCCACGTCCAGCACGTAGTCGCTGAAGTGGTAGGTGCCTCCGCCGCCCACGTGGCCGCTGTGGCCCATGCCCCGGAAGTCCATCAGCACCAGGCGCCAGTCGTCCGGCAGGTGCGCGGTGAGGGCGTCGAAGCTGTGGGAGTGGTCCAGCCAGCCGTGGAGGAACAGGACGGCCGGCGCGCCCGACGCATGTCGCTGGCGCACGCGCAGGGGCAGGCCCTGGGCGTCGAGGGTGAGGGATTCAAAGGATGCGGGCACGGGAGCCTCCTACCCCGTGCCTTATCCGTTACGGGCCCGCGAGAGAACCTCCACCGGCAGGCGTGGCCGGTGGAGACGAGGCGGGGTCTTCAGCGAGACTCGGCGGGCGCGCGTGGCGGTGCACCCGTGTCCGGCCTGGCGAGCACCATCGCGAGCTGCCGCGCCTGGCTCTCCGTCGCGCAGCGGTACTCCTGCAGCTTCCCGTTGTCCTTCTCGATACGGAGAACCCAGACATCGTTCTCCTGCGTCACCGTGGGCTTTTGAGACATTTGGCGGTTCCTCCCCACCCGAGGGAGAAAGCATGTTCCGTGCCGGACAATGCTTTTTCGCCATGTGCCCGGAATTCCAGGACAGCACCCCAACTCCAGACGGGTGGGGTGACAAAATTTGTGCAGCCTTGCGACAAAATTGGCACGCGGGGCTCGCACTCCTTGCGTAGTACCCCAGGGAGGGTCTGAGTAGACCCTTATCGGGGACGCCTTTTCACTCCTCCATCGCGTCGGGCCACTCCCAGGCGGAGCGGTAGTCCCCGGTGGCCTGGGTGCCCTCGATGAAGCGCGCGTAGAAGGGGTGGCCGCTCAAGGTGGCGGAGTCGCCCACCACGAAGAGGTGGCGTCGGGCGCGGGTGAGGGCCACGTTCATGCGGCGCAGGTCGGTGAGGAAGCCGAGCTGCCCCTCGCCGTTGGAGCGGGTGAGGGAGACGAGGATGGCGTCCTTCTCCCGGCCCTGGAAGGCGTCCACGGTGTCCACCTCCACGTCGGGGTGGAGCGCCTCCACGCGCTCGCGGAGCCGGTGGGCCTGGGCGCTGTAGGGCGTAATCACAGCCAGCTCTCGTGGTGACAGGCCCAGGGCGAGCAGGGCCTTCACGCGGGCGACGATGAGGCCGGCCTCGCCGTCGTTGAAGAGGCTGCGGGTGGTGGGCTCCACCTCCTCGTCGAAGCCCTTGCCGGCGGTGTCGAGGTAGAGGACGGGCGGGGCATCCACCTCGGCGGCCGGGGTGAGGACGTCCGCCAGCGTGCGGTCCGCCACGGAGGGGTGGGCGCGCAATTCGCCCGCGTACATCTCGCGCGAGGGGAAGTCCATGATGCGCGCGTTCATCCGGTACTGCTCGCGCAGCATGCGCTTGACGCCCTCGCCATGGTCCTTGAGCAGGCGCTCGAAGAGGCTCACCCCGAGGCCGGCCTTCGCGGCCTCCTGCGAGAGGACGGTGGGGGGAAGCTGCTGCGGGTCTCCCGCGAGGATGACCTTCGGCGCGCGCAGGAAGCCGAGCAGGGCGAGCGGCTCGGTGGCCTGGGTGGCTTCGTCCAGCAGGGCCAGGTCGAACTCCTCGTTGGCGAGCACGCTGGAGCCCAGGCTGGCGAGCGTGACGCAGACGACGTCGGCGCGGGCCAGCACGGCGCGCACGGCCTTCTTCTCCAGGGCGCGGGCCTCGTCCAGCATGCCCTTGGCCTCGGAGGAGGAGGCGCGGGCGTTGGCGAAGCGCTCGCGGCTGCGCCCCTGCGTGCGCTGGCGGCGCGCGTAGCCGAGCAGGGAGTAGGCCTCCTCGAAGAGGTCTCTCGAGACGACGCGGTCCGGGTGGTCCTCGACGACGATGTCCAGCGTGTGCTCCTGGAGGCGCGCGGCGACGCGGGCGGGGTGGCCCACGCGGATGGCGCGCAGGCCCTTCTCCAGGCAGAGGTCCAGCAGGTGGTCCACGGCGGCGTTGCTGGCGGCGGTGCACAGCAGGCGCTGTCCGCTCGCGACGGCCTGGGCGGCCACTTCGGCGAGCACGGTGGACTTGCCGGTGCCCGGCGGGCCGTGGACGAGGAAGAAGTCCTCGGCGGCCAGCGCGCGGGCGGTGGCGTCCTGCTGCTCGGGGTTGAGGGGGCGGGTGGGCTCGAACTCGCGGGGCTTGTCGAAGCGCGGGGGCTCGTTGCCCAGCACCACCTCGCGCTTGCGGCGCTCGACGCCCTTGTCCATCGCCTTGATGCGCTGGAGGCCGGCGCGGAGCCTGTCGTAGGTGACGTCGTTGGGGACGACGTCCAGGCGCAGGAGTCCCTCATGGACGTAGGGCGGGGGCGAGCGGTCGAACGCGAGCTGGATGCGGGTGGAGGTGGCGCGGGAGATGAGGGCGCGGGCGGGCTCCTTCACCTCGGAGCGGCGGGGGAGGACGGCGACGAGGTCCCCGTTGTGCAGGCGCGTGGGCAGGGGCCGGCGGTCGGCGCGGGCCAGGGTGAGCAGGAAGCGGCCCCCGAGGCCCACCTCCTCCTCGATGGACTCGAGGTCCAGGACGGAGAGGCCATGCTCCTCGCGCTCCTGCAGCGAGAGGCTCTCGGCGAGGGCGGCCAGGCGGGCTTTCTCGGCCTCGCGCTCCCGGGCGAGGAGCGAGCCGAGCTGGTCGAAGAAGGAGACGTCACGGGCCATGGGCACGTCATGCCACCGGGGCCGGAAGACGGCCAGCGTCTCCCGCGCGCCGTGTCGCCGAGCGTGCGGCGGAGCGTCCCGAAGGCCCCTGCGCATGGCCGCGCCGGTGCTCCCAGGAGGAGCACCGGCCCGTGCCGTATACGGCTCGACGGTTAGAGGAACCTACCGCCGCTCACCACCAGGCCGTAGTCGGCGTCGATGGCGGGCGTCTCCAGGCGCGCGTCCTGGACGAGCTCATCGGCGAGCACCTCCACCTTCCACGTGCCGGCCGCCGGGTTCGCGAGGAAGACGTTCTCCACCGTGTCCAGCTTGTTGGAGACGCCACCCGACGTGGACGTGTTGCCCGCCGTCAGGCCGTTGTTGCCCCAGTAGATGACGCCCGTGGGCGACGTCACGCGCAGCGACAAGTCATTGATGCGCGCGCGGGCCGCGCCCACCGTGCCGGCGGGGTCGTTGTAGACCATGGTGACGTTCAGCTCCGTCTGCCCGGTGGCCACGCTGACGTTGTAGAGCTTCTTCGCCAGCGGGAGGAGGACGTCCGTCTCGTCGACGATGCTCGTCACCGCGGCGCGGTCATAGAGGCGCTTCACGTCCGCCGTGCCCCAGCCCTGCTTGTTGCGGTCCAGGTCGCCGTTGGCGCCGCCTGCCGGCCAGTTGTAGCGGTACGCCATGTTGATCATCAGCGCCTTCGCCGTGGCCATCTGCGGGCGGCTGGTGAAGACGTCCGCCTTGCCGCCGAAGCCGGTCCACACGCCGTTGTGCCACATCTGGAACAGCAGCCCGAAGTGGCCCGCCGTCTGGGGCGTGGCCGCGCTGGTGCCGCTGAAGTTGTAGTACGACGTGTTGCTCGTGTTGTTCGCCGAGCGGACCGCGTCATAGAAGTACGCGAGGTCCGGCTTGATGCGGCCGTCCGCCGCCGGGCCGATGCTGGCGCCGCCGCCCCACTTGTCATCCGTGCGGCTGGTGTTGTCGTAGTGGTACAGCCCGCCCACGGAGACGATGTTCTTCGCCCACGCCTGCGGGCGCGAGTTCCGGGTGCCGTTGTTGCTCTGCGACTGCGTGCTGAGGATGGGGTGCTTCAGCAGGTAGTCGTCCACCTCGGCGGAGATGGTGGTGTACGTGGTGCCCAGCGTGCTGCCCACGCTCGACGTCTGGAACACGGCGCGGTAGGGGCCGGCCGGGTCGATGAGCTCCTTGTTGATGTCGTAGCGGGACTTGGTGCCGCCGAACTGCGTGGACTGGCTGTAGAGGAAGAAGATGCCCTGCCCGGAGGGCAGCAGGCCCCTTGCATTGGCGTCCACGCCCCGTGCGAAGTTGATGCTGTAGCACGAGGTGCCGTGGGCGCTGCCCGCGCTGGACGTGCTGTGGATGATGGGCGCGTTGGCCCACTCCTGGTGCGTGGTGCGCAGCTCGGTGTCGAAGATTTCGCCGCGCACGCCCTGGCCCGTCCAGCCGCGCAGCGTCTCGAGCGCGGCGGCGCCGCCGACGGCGCGCACGTTGTTCATGTCCACCTCGCCGGGGCCACCCCAGCGGTCGACGAACTGCACCGCGTTGGAGCGCACCAGCCGCTCCAACTGGGGCTGGGTGAGCGTGGCCTCCACGCGCCAGCCACCCGGCTCCACCAGGTCCACCGTGCCGCCCAGCTTGCGCACCAACTCTGCCACCTCGCCCTGCCGCGCGGCTCCGTGCTCGCCGACCATGATGGAGTAGCGCTGCGGCACCAGGCGCGCGGTGCGGCCCAGCATCGCCTCACGCAGCGGCGCCTCCACGCGATACTCCGGGTGGTAGGGGCCTACCCAGCGCACGTAGGGCAGCTCCGCCACGCGCTTCTGGACGCTCGGGTCCATCTCCACCAGGAACGCGTGGTCCGACAGGAAGCGCAGCACCTTGCCGCCAGCGGCCTCGATGGCCGAGCGGAACTCCGGCAGCGGCGTCCCCTGGAACTGCACCAGCTGCAGCGTGTTGTCCGGGTCCGCGGAGAGCAGGCCCGTCACCAGCGGCCTGGCGCCACGGACGGGGTCGAACTGGGACTGCTCCAGGCGGATGACGTAGCTGGTGGCCTGCACGCGGCCCAGCAGCTCCGCGCCGCCCCGGCTGTAGGCGAAGAAGTCCTGGCGCACGCCGTCCGCGCCCTCCTCCTCCCACGTGTGGAGCTGCACCGCCGTGTCGGGCACGTCGAGCGTGCGCAGCGCACGCACGGCCGCGTCCGTGCGGTGGAACACGAGCCCGGCCCCGGTGGCCAGCGCGAAGCGGCCTCCGCGCTCTCCCTCGAAGCCCGGGATGAGACGGGCCTTCGCCGCCTCGTCACCCTCGACGAGGCGGGCCGGCGCGAGCGCCGCCGGAGCGCGCGTCACGCCCGGACGCGCATCCGGTTGCTGCGCCGCGAGCACCGGCAGCGGGACGACCAGGCCCCAGCCCAGGGCCAGGACGGAGAGCGGGCGCCAGCGGTCTGCATACGACGAGAAGGGAAGTTTCATCTCGGTATCTCCTGTGCAGCAGGCGGGTTCACGACAGCTCTACAAACAAGGAAAACGAGATGAACTTGATAAACCAGCTAGTCGCGGAGAGTCAATTCGCCTGGGACGTAGGGTGTGGCCCCGCGCGGCGAGACTGTCGTCGAGTGGCCTTCGCCGTTTCGGGGAGGTGACGCGCCAGGTTGCCCGCCTCCTCTTCGTGGCGTCTGGAGTCCGGGGCCCACGCCCAGGTGACATCCTCCATGGCCGGTGTCACTGAAGGGGAGTGCGTCAGACGCCGGAACGGCCTGGCGTCCGGAGAAGCTCCGCCATGGAACTGGTCCTGTTCATCGGCCTGCAGGGCTCCGGGAAGAGCAGCTTCTATCGGCTGCGCTTCGCGGAGACGCACGCGCTGGTGAGCAAGGACCTGTGGCCCCACGCGCGCCGGAAGGACGTGCGCCAGCGGCGGTACATCTCCGAGGCGCTCGCTGCGGGACGCTCGGTGGTGGTGGACAACACCAACCCGTCGCCCGAGGTGCGCGCACCGCTCGTCGCCCTGGGCCACGAGCACGGCGCGCGTGTCGTCGGCTTCTACTTCGCGTCGGACCTGAAGCAGTGCCTGGAGCGCAACGCTCAGCGGCAGGGGCGGGCCCGGGTTCCGGAGGTGGCGCTGTTCGCCACCGTGAAGCAGCTCCGGCGGCCGGGTCGCGCCGAGGGCTTCGATTCGCTGTACCACGTGACGTTGAACGCGGAAGGCGGCTTCCGCGTCGAGGAATGGAAGGAGGAGTCCGATGGAACCGGATGAGCTGGCCACCCGCATGAGACAGGGTGAGGTGTTCCACGGCTTGCGCCTGCTGCCGGGGGCGTGGACGGTGCTGCGCGTGGACGGCCGGGGCTTCTCGCGCTTCACCGAGGCGCGCTTCGAGAAGCCCTTCGACCCCGCCTTCCACCAGCTCATGGTGCGCACCGCCAGCGCGCTGCTGGAGGACCTCCAGGGCGTGTACGCGTACACGCAGAGCGACGAAATCTCCGTCCTCTTCCGGCCGGACTGGTCGCTGTTCGACCGCTCCATGGAGAAGGTGGTGTCCCTGGCCGCGGGCCTCGCGAGCGCCACCTTCACGCACGCGGCGGGCGTGCCGGCCACGTTCGACGGCCGGGCGTGGCTGGGCACCAACGAGCGCGCGGTGCTGGACTACTTCCAGTGGCGCCAGTCGGACGGCAGCCGGTGCGCACTGCATGGCTGGTGCTATTGGACGCTGCGCAAGGAGGGCCGGAGCGCCTCTCAGGCCACGCGCGAGCTGGACGGCCGCAACGTGGGCTTCAAGAACGAGCTGCTCTTCCAGCGCGGCGTCAACTTCAACGAGGTGCCGCTCTGGCAGCGCCGGGGCTCCGCCATCTTCTGGGAGCACTACCAGAAGGAGGGCGTGGACCCGCGCAACGGCCAGCGCACCCAGGCCTCGCGTCGGCGGCTCAAGGTGGACTCGGAGCTTCCGATGAAGGAGGCGTACGAGGACTTCCTGCGCGGCGTGCTCGCCACGTCCGAGCCGCCGCCCGCGGCGTAGTGGGCGCCGGCCTCAGCCGGCCGTGTCAACCCGGCCGGCCAGCGTCAGCACCTTCCACAGCCGGGGCTTGTCGTACTGGGGAGGAATCATCCCCAGCGGCCAGCCCTCGGCGGTGACTTCCGCGTACTGGTAGCTGCGCCCGCCGTGCCGCAGGCGGGTGCCGGTGCCTCCCGGGAGCCCCACGCCCACCGCCGCGTGCGCCAGCGGGTCCGAGTAGAGCAGCACCGCGTCGATGCCTGCCTGCCGCAGCAGCATCACCGCCAGCACCGCCTTGGAGTCGCAGTCGCCGCGGTCCTGCGCGGGCACCAGCGCCGGGGGGATGATGCCGAAGGGCGCGTCCCGGGGCAGCTCGTAGCGGATGCGCTGCACGAAGCCGACGATGAGCTGCGCGGCCTGCGAGGCGTCCAGCCCGCGCTCGCGGATGGACGCGACGAAGCGCTCCCCCAGCTCGTGGACGGGCTCCGCGTTGGTGCGCATCAGCTCCTCGTAGATACAGCGCATGTCCGCCGTGCACCCGGCCGGCGCGTTGTAGGTGAAGCGCTCGTTGCCCAGCGAGCGGTAGCGCAGCCGCCGGCCGAAGGCGGTGTGCTCCTCCTCCAGCTCCTCGGTCAGCTCCGCGCCCAGCCCATAGGAGATGTAGTGCTGCGGGGGGCTGAGGCCCTCCGCCTTCCACTCATAGTTGCGCGCGCCCTGCGGCGACGTGCCGGGCGGGAGCAGCACGGCGCCCATGTCCACGATTCGCACGCTGCTCGGGAAGCCCGGCAGCGGCGCGCTCACGTCCAGCTCCGCCAGCCGCCCCACCATGCCCAGCCCGCAGCAGCAGAAGCAGCTCGCGACGCCGATGCCCACGAGCAGCAGCTTGAAGAGCGTCTTCCAGGGACTGGAGCCGGAGGCCATGGGCGCGCCCTCCGTCACGTCACGCGGGCTCCCGCAGTATCCCCTCGGGAAGCTGCGGGAAGGGGATGAGGCCGTTGAGCGCCGCCTGGAGCCCCGGCGCCGTCAGCAGCGCGAGCACCAGGAGGATTGCGGAGAGGATGAGCGCCGCGGCGAGGTTGCCCTTGCGCACCTCGGCCAGCTCGTCGATGCCGGGCGTCATGCGGTCGAACAGCAGGACGCCGAGCGCCAGCACCGCCACGCCCACTCCCAGCGACAGCCCCACGTGCAGCACCGCGACGGCGAGCAGCTTGCCCACCATCAGCGGCTGGAAGGGCGGGGTGCGCACGGTGAGGTCCACCGCGTCCGACGTGGCCTGCACCGCGTGCTGCACCAGCAGCCCGAGCGCCAGGAGGCTGGCGGCATGGACGATGCCCGCCGCCGTGTTGCCCTGGCGCAGCTCCTCCACCGGGTTGGTGCCCAGGATGCGGCTGAGGCCGCGCAGCCCCAGCCAGATTCCGAGCGCGGCGACGAGGCCGCCGAACAGCACCTTCATGAGGCCGACGAGGAGGAGGACGAGGTCCATGACCGCGTCCTCTATATCTCTCAGGGCCTGCCGAAGTCCTGCGTCCAGTAGTGCTTGTAGGTGCTGCCAGGTGCGTTGAAGTAGCCGACGCCGAGGTGGACCAGGACGGGGTTCATGATGTTGTTGCAGTGTCCGGTGCTGGCCATCCACCCGTTCACCACGGCGGCGGCGGTGGAGTACCCGGCGGCGACGTTCTCCGCGGCGTTGCGGTACGTGTAGCCAGCCGACGTCATCCGCTGCCACGGCGTGGTGCCGTCCGAGCCGGTGTGGCTCATGAAGTTGTTCGTCCCCATGTCGCGCGAGTGCTTGCGCGCAGCGCAGCGCAGCCGCGTGTCGAGCGTGAGCGCGGGCGCCGCCGGCTTCGCCACGCCGCCACAGGTGGCTCCCGCGGCCCGGCGCTGGTTGACCAGCGTGAGCACCTGGGCCTCCAGGTTGGCCCAGGCCGGGGTCCACGTCGCCACGTCGTCGCAGTACGCGAAGGCGGAGACCGCGTTGGACGCCTCGGACGTCTCGACGGCGGGGACGAGGGCGCCCTCGCCCGTCTCGGTGACGGGAGCCTCCGGGCCTCCACAGCCGGCGAGGACGGCGGCACCAAGGAGGAACAGCGGAAGGGAGCGGGAGACCATGTCGGTTCCTTTCGTCAGGGGTGGACCCGGCCGCCTCGGGGAGCCGGCCGGGAGCACATCCTGCCCGCTCGCCCCGGGGTGTCCAGGGAGAGCCTGCCTGGGGCCCGGCCGCCCGGGCGGTTCCGTCAGCCCATCCTATTGCAGCAGCAATTCAATAGCCTTGAGCAGCTCCGGGTCCCTGCCCGTGGCGATGTCCTCCGCCGTGGGCGCCGCCTCCACATCCGGGACGATGCCCACGCCGTGGAAGGTGGAGCCGTCCGGATGGAGGACCTCCATGCCGGTGAACAGGAACTGGATGAAGCCGGGAAGGAGCAGGGTGGTGATGTTTCCGTTGGTGCCAGCGCTGCGCTGGCCCACCACGCGGACCCGCTTCGTGGCGACCAGCATGATGGCGAAGTTCTCCGCCGCCGACACCGAGTGAGGCCCCACCAACAGGACGATGGGGCCGGTGAAGGCCGACGCCGTCACGGGCTCGAAGTTGAGGTTCTCGTCCTCGGTGCTCCGCTGGTCCGGGCCCGTCCACCGCGTGTAGCGGAAGAGGGGAGAGACGAACGGCTGCTGGATGAGGTGCGCGGCGACGAGGTAGTGGTTGATGCCGCCAGGGTAGCCGCGCATGTCCACCACCAGGCCCCGGGCCTTCGTGGCCTCCGTCATGCTCTGGCGGAAGTCCTCCATGCGGTCGAGCACCGCGGTGTCCAGGTTGAGGTAGTAGAGGGACGGCGCCCCCAGGTCGTCGAGCCACCCCGCCGGGCGCTCCGGGCCCAGGGAGCCGAGCCCTGTCAGCGAACTGGAGGGCTGGGGCTGCACCTCCACCGTGCGCTCGCTGCCATCCAGCGCCCGGAGCCCGAGCGCGAGCGGACCGGTCATCTCGCGCAGCCGCCGCGTGGCCAGGTCGAAGCGGTAGCCCGGGGTGGCGGCGGAGGTGCGGGCCAGCTCCTCGGCATACCAGTCGGCCGCGGAACGGGGGCCGATGCGCACGAGGGTGTCGCCCGGTCGCATCCCCGGCTCCATTGAGCGGCGGACCACCGCCTCACCCTGGACCTCCGTGAAGAGCGCGGGGAGGTAGCCGATGGTGGGCGGGTTCGCTGCGAAGACGAAGTTGTGCCCGTCCTGGAGGACTGCGCCGAAGCGCCGCATGTGCTGGATGAGGCGCTCCCGGCTCACGGGCGCTGCGTCCACGGCGGCGAGAGTCTCCTCCAACCTCGCGTCGATGCCGTCGCCAACGACGGGGAAGTACGGGAAGAACCGCCGCATGGCGCCGTGGGCGATGACGAGGCTCGCGCGGGCGATGCCGGGCGACTCTCCCACCGTGGGACGGGACTCCTCCTGGGGCCTCCGCCGCTCCATCTTCGCGCGGGCGGCGGGCACGCTCCGGTCCAGCGAGGTCGGCGCTCCCAGCGTCGGAAGCTCGCGCAGGCTGTCGGCCAGCGCCCCTTGCAGCGCCCGGTCCGCGGGCAGCAGGTCCGGGAGTGGGCCTGCGGAGTCCTCGAGCTGCAAGACGCGGATGGCGAGCCCCCTCGCGCCGATGGGCACCCAGCGGGACTCCGCCACCGCGGTGGCCACGGGCTCGCCGAACAGCCAGGCGCGACCCGCCGCGCGCAGGTCCACCGCGAAGCGCGCCGCCGCCGGTGCCAGGGTGGGGCTGGTCAGCAGCGCGACGGGCAGCTCCGCCGCTCCCGACGCCGTGTACGGCGGGGAGGACTGGCTCGTGGTGGTGTTCGAATAGGCGCTCTCCTCGCGGACCTCGTCCATCAGCCCCTTGTGGACGCGGACGCGGTAGTTCACCCGCGCCACGGCCCCGGTGCTCGCGGCGGAGATGGCACGCCCCAGGGCCTCCTCCAGCCCGGGGGCGGCGGGAAGCACTCTCAGGTCGATGGCCACGGCCCGGGCGCCCGCCGGCAGTGTCACGTCACCGGTGCCCGGGTGGATGACGGCGATGCCGCCCAGGTCTTCCACGCTCACGGCGGGCAGCGGCGCCTCGGCCACGGTTTCCAGCGCGCACACGCTTTCGAGGGCCTCCGCATAGACGCGCGCCGCGGCATCCCAGTCCACGGTCGGCCCTTCCAGCGCGCGGACCAGGGCGGCATCCAGCGCCACGTAGTGGCTGCCCGGGCTGAAGAAGCGCACCAGGGCGTGGGCCGAGGACATCGCCAGCGCGCCGGGCGCGGTGCCTGGAGGGCCGGCCGCCACGTACGGGCACCAGTCGATGGCCTGCGGCGCGGGGACTTCGACGGGCGGAGGTCCGGGGGGCTTCTCGTCCGAGCAGGCCGTCTGGAGGATGCAGGCCGCCAGCAGCAGCCAACTCAGGGTGGGAGCGCGCCGGCCCCTCCCGTGGAAGCGCGTCTGTGGATTCGGGCTCATGACCAGTGAACGCTCCTGGGCGCCCGGTGTCTCACGAGGTCCGTGGCTGCGTGAGCGCTTCTGGCCCGGGCGCGCGTGGACGCGAACGTCCGGGGCGCCAGCGTATATCGGGGAGGAGAGTCCGACTCGCTGGCACCCCGGTGTTCGCGGGCCCGTTACTCCGGTGGGCCGCGCCTCGGGGGCGGGGCGTGCTTCATGCGCTCGTATTCCTCATCGGTGAAGACCCGGCTCCGGGTGAGGAAGCGCACGCCCAGTGGGGCTTCGAGGCTGAAGCCCGCGCCCCGCCCTGGCACCACGTCCAGGGTGAGGTGGGTGTGCTGCCAGTACTCGAACTGAGCGCCGCCGATGTAGACGGGACAGCCCTCCACCTCGCCCAGGAAGACGTCTCGCTGGCCGACGCGGAACTCGCGCAGCGGGTAGCACATGGGGGCGCTGCCGTCGCAGCAGCCGCCCGACTGGTGGAACATCAGCGGCCCGTGCGCGTCGCGCAGCTGGCGGATGACGGCGGCGGCCTCGGGCGTCACCTCCACGCGTGCCACCGTCATCAGAAGAAGCCCAGGGCCTTGGGGCTGTAGCTCACCAGCAGGTTCTTGGTCTGCTGGTAGTGGTCCAGCATCTTGCGGTGGTTCTCCCGGCCGATGCCGGACTGCTTGTAGCCGCCGAACGCCGCGTGCGCCGGGTAGAGGTGGTAGCAGTTGGTCCACACGCGCCCCGCCTCGATGGTGCGGCCGGCGCGGTAGGCGGTGTTGATGTCGCGCGTCCACACGCCAGCGCCCAGGCCGTAGAGGGTGTCGTTGGCGATGCGCATGGCGTCGTCGAAGTCCTTGAACGTCGTGACGGCCACCACGGGCCCGAAGATCTCCTCCTGGAAGACGCGCATCCGGTTGGTGCCCTGGAACACGGTGGGCGCCACGTAGTAGCCGTCCTTCAGGTCGCCGGGCAGGTGCACGCGCTCGCCACCCATGAGGACCTTGGCGCCCTCCTTCTTGCCGATGTCGATGTAGCCGAGAATCTTCTCCAGTTGGTCGTTCGACGCCTGGGCGCCCAGCGTGGTCGTCGGGTCCAGCGGGTTGCCCGGCTTCACCTTCTTGACGCGCTCGAGGGCGCGCTCGATGAACTGGCCGTAGATGCGCTCACCCACCAGGGCGCGCGAGGGGCAGGTGCACACCTCGCCCTGGTTGAGGGCGAACATGGCGAAGCCCTCCATGGCCTTGTCCAGGAAGTCGTCGTCCTGGGCCATCACGTCATCGAAGAAGATGTTCGGGCTCTTGCCGCCCAGCTCCAGCGTCACCGGGATGAGGTTCTCACTGGCGTACTGGAGGATGAGGCGGCCGGTGGTCGTCTCGCCGGTGAAGGCCACCTTGGCCACGCGGTTGCTGCTGGCCAGGGGCTTGCCGGCCTCGACACCGAAGCCGTTGACGACGTTGAGCACGCCGTCCGGGAGGAGGTCCTGGATGAGCTCGGTGACGAGCAGGATGCCGACGGGCGTCTGCTCCGCGGGCTTGAGCACCACGCAGTTGCCCGCGGCGAGCGCCGGGGCGAGCTTCCACGCCGCCATCAGGATGGGGAAGTTCCAGGGGATGATCTGCGCCACGACGCCGAGCGGCTCGTGGAAGTGGTAGGCGACGGTGTCCGCGTCCAGCTCGCCCGCCGAGCCCTCCTGCGCGCGGATGCAGCCGGCGAAGTAGCGGAAGTGGTCGATGGCGAGCGGCAGGTCGGCGGCGAGCGTCTCGCGTACAGGCTTGCCGTTGTCCCAGCTCTCGGCGACGGCGAGCATCTCCAGGTTCTGCTCGAGCCGGTCGGCAATCTTGTTGAGGATGTTGGCGCGGGTGGTGACCGAGGTCTTCCCCCAGGCCACGCGCGCGGCGTGGGCGGCATCCAACGCCTTGTCGATGTCCTCGGAGGTGGAGCGCGGCACCTCACAGAAGGGCTGGCCCGTCACGGGGCTGATGTTCTGGAAGTATTGCCCGCGCACGGGCTCGACCCAGCGACCGCCGATGAAGTTCTGATAGCGGGACTTGAACTTCACCTTCGAGCCGGGCTGATTGGGGGCGGCGTAGACCATGGCGCTCTCCTTCAAGGGCTGCGGGTTGGGACGCGGCTGTCCCAGAGCAGCGCGCATGCCAGCGTCCTTTCCGCCGACGTCGCGGCGCGTCGTGTCCCGCTCTGCGACACTGTCGCGGACAGGAGGTGGCGCGGGACGCAACACCTGCGTTGCAAGCGACGGGACAGGCGTGCGACACGACGCGGCGCGGCGGCGCGGATAGCGCCTGGCGGGCTCCTCAGGAGCGGGGCGGCAGCGAGAGCCCGAAGCGCTCCACCATCCGATAAAGCGTGCTGCGGGCGATACCCAGACGTCGCGCGGCCTGCGCCACGTTGCCGCCACTGCGCGCGAGCGCTTCCTGGATGGCGTGTGCCTCCAGCTCCCTCAGCGCGCGCGGAGCCTCTTCCTCTGCAGGCGGTGCCGGCCGGGACGTGGGCTCGGCCGGTCGCGACGTGGGCATTGCCCCGGACAAGGTGGGTATCGGGCCGCTTCCCAACTCGGGAGGCAGCGCGTCCACGTCCAGCACCGAGGCCCCGGCGGCCCGCACCAGCGCCAGCCGCAGCGCCGTCTTCAGCTCGCGCACGTTGCCGGGCCAGGGGTGGGCAGCGAGGCGGGTGAGCGCGGCGGGTGACAGGGTGGGGGGCGCCTGGCCCGAGGACTCCGCCAGCCCCGTGAGCAGCGCCTGGGCCAGCTCGACGAGGTCCGAGCGCTCCCGCAGCGGCGGAAGCCGCAGCATGGCGCCCTGGAGCCGGTAATAGAGGTCGGAGCGGAACGTGCCCGCGCGCACGGCGGCCTCGAGGTCCCGACAGGTGGCTCCGATGAGGCGGAAGCGCGAGTTGCGCACCCGCGACTCGCCCACCCGCGAGTAGTTCCCGTCTTCCAGTACGCGGAGCAGCAGCACCTGGAGCGCCGGGGGCATCTCGGCGAGCTCGTCGAGGAAGAGGGTGCCCCCGTCCGCCGCCGCGAGCTTGCCGTCCGCGCCACCCGAGCGCGCGCCGGTGAAGGCGCCCGGAGCGTGCCCGAACAGCTCGCTCTCCAGCAGCGAGGGCGAGAGCGCCCCGCAGTTGACGGCCACGAAGGGACCGGAGGCCACGGCGCTCGCGGAGTGCAGGGCCCGCGCGAGCAACTCCTTCCCCGTGCCCGTCTCCGACAGCAGGAGCACGGGGAGCGCCGTGGGTGCGAAGCGCGCCGCCTCCCGGAGCGTGGCGCACAGGTGCGGGTCGCTGCCCTTGAGCGCGGCCCAGGGCCCACTCCCCGGCGAGGTCGTCCGCGGCACGTCCGCGGGACGCGCGCGCGACACGAGCGGCTCCAGCCTCACCAGCACCGCGAGCGTCGCGCCACCACCGCTCACACCCACCGCCTCCGCATGGACGCGCCAGGACGTGCCACTCTCCGAGAGCTGCACGGCGAGCGCCTCTCCGCGCAGCGCCGCCGCCTTCAAGTCCTGCCACGACAACCCGAGCACGTCCGCCGTCCAGCGGCCCGGCCCCGTGGCGGCCTCTTCGCCCAGCAGTGCGCGCGCCGCGCCGTTGGCATGGCGCACGCGGCCCGGTGGCTCGACGATGAGGACGGGGCCGTCCTCACGCGCCAGCCGGGCCTCCAGCCCGCCACGGGCCGCTGCCGCCACGCGCGCCCAGGCCACCTCGCGCAGTCGGGCCTCGGCGGCGTAGGCCATGCTCGCCACGGCCACCAGCACGAGCGGGTCCGCCGCGCCGGCGGGTCCCGTGACGTCCAGGACGCACACCAGCTCACCGAAAGGGTCGTGCACCGGAGCCGCGTAGCAGACGAGGCCATGGTGGCGCTGCGCGTAGTGCGCCGGGCCCACCACGGCCACCGCCGAGGACTCCGCGAGCGCGGTGCCGATGGCGTTGGTGCCCCGCGAGGCCTCGTCCCAGCAGGCGCCTTCGATGAGGCGGACCTCGTCCGCGTGGTCCGTGAAGTCGCCGCCCGAGGTGCGGGTGGCGAGGATGACGCCATCCCGGTCCGCGAGCAGCGCCACGCGTCCCGAGGGCAGGGGCGCCGCGGCGAGCACCTCCATGATGCTCCCGAGCTCGTGCCACACCGGCTCCAGCCGCGAGCGCCGCTCGGCGAGGGCCAGGTGCCCGACACTGGGCCCCTCGTGTGGCATGCCCGTGCTCGGCGCCCCGAGCGTGCGGGAGCGCTGCCAGCGCGTCAGGATGGGGTGCAGCTCCGGATGGAGCGCGACCTCCCTGTCGAGCGCGCCGACGAGGAACTGCTCCCAGAGGAGCGGTGAGGCGCTGAGGGTGAGCGTACCCACGAGGTTCCATTATGCCGCCGGGTTCCGCGCTCCCGGCAACCCGGGACCCCGAGATTCCCGCGCATTTGACTGACGCATTGCGCCGTCGGGCCACCGGCGTAGAGTCGCCGAATGCGTGACGACCCCTCCCTGCTCACCCGGTGGGGCCACCGGCTCGATGGGCCTGGGAATGGAACGCGTCTCTGCCAGGGGCGGAGCGGGGAGGAGTGGGTGGCGTGAGGCAAGGGTGGATGCGGCCCCGCTGGGGCATGACGTTGTTCGCCGTCGGCGGGTTCTTCCTCATCAACGAAATCACCCGGCGGCTGCCGCTGTGGCGCTCCCTGTCGGGCCCGTGGCGGACCGTGGCGTGGCAGGTCGCGCAGGTGGTGCTCTGTGTCGTCGCGGTGGCCCTCGTGCACCGGCTGCGTCCCGGCGCCGCCTTCCGCGAGGTCGGCCTCGGGCGCTCCCCGCTCCGGGCTGCTGGCTTCTCACTCGTCGCCACCCTGCCCATGCTCGTCACCTATGCGCGGGCGGCGGGCTTCACACCCACGAAGCTCGACTGGGGGTTCGCCATCATGGTGGCGATGATGGCGCCCCTCGCCGAGGAGGTGCTCTTTCGCGGCTTCCTCTTCGGCCAGCTGCGGCGGCGCGCGCGCTGGTCGTTCTGGGGCGCGGCCCTGGTGGGGCTGGTGCCCTTCGCGCTCGGTCACCTCTACCAGGCAGGCCATGACCTGTGGGGCGTCGTGGGCGTGCTGGCCATCACCGGGGCAGGGCACCTCTTCTTCGCCTGGCTGCTGGAGCGCTGGGGTGACCTGTGGGTGCCCATCGGAATGCACGCGCTGATGAACCTGTGGTGGCACCTGTTCGCGGTGGACTCCACCGCGCTGGGCGGGCTCCAGGCCAACCTCGCGCGGTTTCTCACCGTGGGCCTCGCCATCGGCCTCACGCTGAGGCTTCGCCGGGGCCAGCCCACCTGGGCGCAAACGGAACACGGCCCGGTCGTGGACGCGCAAGGCCCGAGTGCGCTACGGGACAGCCGCACGCCGTGACAGTCCGGACTGGACGCGCGTGAAGCCGAGGAGACGCGCATGCCGGTCCAGGCAGCCGAAGACGGAGCCGGGCCAGTCCGCATGAGCGCCTTGCGGCTCTTGCGGCACAACACGGCGTTCCGCTCCCTGTGGGCCGCGCGGGTCATCTCCTTCACGGGGGACTCGCTCAGCCTCGTCGCGCTGATGCTCCATGTCGCTGGCTCCACGGGGCAGGCGCTGGCGGTGTCGTTGCTGTTGCTGGTGGGCGACTTCGCTCCCGCGTTGCTCGGCCCCATCACCGGGGCCATCAGCGACAGGTTCGACCTCAAGCGGGTGATGGTCCTCTGCGAGCTCGTGCAGGGCGCGCTCCTGCTCCTCATCGCGCTGACCCTGCCGCCCCTGCCGGTATTGCTGGCCCTGGTGGGCGCGCGGGCGGTCGCCGGACAGGTGTTCCAGCCCGCCTCCCGCACGGCGGTGCCGGCGCTGGTGCGGGGGCAGGACCTGGAGACCGCGAACTCCACCCTGGGCTTCGGTACCAATGCAGCGGAGGCGCTCGGCCCGCTGCTGGCCGCGGCGCTGTTCCCCTTCGTGGGCATTCGTGGCGTGCTCCTCATCGACGCCGCGTCGTTCCTCGTCTCCGCCGTGCTGCTGGCCTTCGTGCCGAAGCTGCCACCGGTGGCCACGGAAGAGGGGGGCGTGCCCGTCTCCCTCCTCCAGCAGGCGAGGCTGGGGCTGGGCTACATCGTGTCGGCTCCCGCCGTGCGAGTCATCGCGCTGGGCTTCTGCGCTGTCGTCGCGTTCAACGGCGTGGATGACGTGGCGCTGATGGTGCTGGCGAAGGAGACCTTCCGCGCGGGCGACTCGGCGGTGGGGCTCCTGCTGGGGGCCGTCGGAGTCGGGCTGGTCTGCGGCTATGGGCTGCTGGCCCGCTATGGCGTGCGCGCGTCGATGCCGGTGCTGCTGGTGCTGGGGTTCGCCGTCAGCAGCGTGGGAAATCTGCTCACCGGGCTGGCATGGGCCGTCTCCGCGGCGCTCGCGATGCAGACCGTGCGAGGGCTCGGCATCGCGGCGATGGACGTGGCCACGAACACGCTGCTCCAGCGGGTCGTCCCGCCGGGGATGCTCGGCCGCGTTTTCGGCAATCTCTACGGTGCCATTGGCGTGGCGGCGGCGCTGTCCTACGTGGGGGGAGGCCTGTTGCTGGATGCCACCTCGGCGCCGATGACGCTGCTGGTCGCCGGAGCCGGGGGCACGTTGGCCACGCTGGGAGTGGCACTGACGCTGCCGGGGGCGCTGCGGAAGAGCCTCGCTGCGCGAGACGCTCCGCGGTCCGACAGCGCTTCGACGTAGGTGTCCGGGGCGCGCTCGGCTCAGACGATGCGCTTCCCCTTGACGAAGTCGAGGCCCAGCGGGTTGCCACGGAAGTGGATGGGGTCCAGCATCACCTTGCGGATTCGCCAGCCCTCGGCCGTCTTCTCCAGGTCGTGCGTGTAGCGGATGACGATGGTCCACTCCTGCTGGGTGCCCCCCGCCATGAAGAAGTGGGCGACATCCGCGTAGGCCATCACCTGGGCCTCGGTGCCATTCTTGAAGTGGGTCCTCACGGTGTTGGCCGTGGCGTGCTGGACCCGCGTGAAGGCAGAGAGGGCGTTGCCGCCCAGCTTGCCCATCTCCTCCCGCGCAATGGTGATGGGCTCGCCCTCGAAGAGCCGGCTGTAGTCCGCGGTGACCTGCGGCGTGAAGACATTCACCCAGCGGCTCCAGTCTCCCGTGTCCTTGCCGAAGTCGATGGCCTGCCCGTACTCGGCCACCAGCTCCTGGATGGCAATCCAATCCAGCGTGTACTGGAGATCCTGTGTCTTCATTTCGGTGCACCTCCGCGAGGAGCCCGCAGCTTCCAACGAAAGGACTCTCTACGAAAGAGAAGGTGGCTGCGCTCCGGCCGCGTGGGGTGGCGAAGCCCGCCACGCGCTCCGGCGCGCCTGGAGGCGTGGGTACACGGCGCGGAAGACGGCGAACCACAGCGCGCCCGCGACGAGGTCGACGGCGTAGTGGTACCGCAGCACCAGCGTGGACAGCACGATGGCCACGGCGACAGGCAGCAGCACCTTGAAGCGCCGGGGATGTTCGAGCCGGTCATGCTCCAGCAGCACGAGGGTGATGTACGTGTGCAGGCTGGGGAAGATGTCGTAGGCCGACGAGCCACCCGCTACGACGGCCGCATTCAGTCCGGTGAGCCACCCACCTTCGATGGGCACGGTGAAGAGCGCGGGGAAGGCCACCGCGGGTCCGAGCCCGGGCAGGAGGTAGTAGCCGGCGATGCCCGGCACATACGCGGAGAACACCTGGGTGAAGAAGCGCTCCGCCCGCGCGCGAGGGCCGAGGACGGCCCACGCCATCGCCAGGTGCAGGTACGCGTGGAACGCGAGGTAGCTCGCGCTGAAGACGTCGTTCACCCACGGCGTGCTCCACCGCTGGAGCCAGGCTGAAGGCGTGACGCCGAACACGAACACGTCGGCCGCCAACAGCCACCCGTCGCGCGCTGGCAGCCCGAGCGCGGGAATCGTGTGCTTCACCGACGCGTAGAAGAAGAAGGTCACGGCATAGGCGAGCAGCAGCCGCACGCGGAACGCATGCGCGAAGCTCTCTCCACGCGCGAGCAATGCCACGCCGACCACGAACAGGACCGTCGCGCCGAGCGCCTGCGACGTGATGGGAGCACCGGCGCCCGCGACAAGCAGGAGCGCCACGGAGAGTGCCGCGCCGAAGGAGGCCAGCAGCACCTCGTGCAGGTACAGCCGCTCAGGCATCCGGGGTGGCGGACCTCGCCGTGCGCTGAAGCGAGCCGGAGACGACGCCGCGCACGAACGAGAAGTAGGACGGGATGAAGGGGGCGCCCTGGGCGATGAGCTCGGCGCGCAGGGTGCGGTGCAGCTCGGGCAGGTTGTACCAGGGCACGCGCGGGTAGAGGTGGTGCTCCAGGTGGTAGTTCTCGTTGCACATGAAGAAGCGCGTCACCGGGTTGGACAGGATGGTGCGCGAGCCCCGGACGGGGTGGTTGCTCTCCGGGAGGAACGTGTGCTGGCTCATCCCCCGGATGTTCACGAGCGTGTTGATGACGAGCATGGGAATCACCCACGCGTGGACCAGCACCGCCCCGGGGACGAAGACCACCGCGAGCGCGGCGCCCACCGCGAGCAGGGCCACTTCCAGCTCGATCCACCGCCGCTCGGACGACGTCCCATGCCGCCAGCCGAGGATGGGAATCATGGTGATGTACGCGGGGTAGCCGAGCAGCAGCCGCCCCACATGCATCAGCATCTCCAGCCAGCGGCGCCCGGTGTAGTTGCCGTAGTGGTCCGGGTCCTTCCCGCCGCCCAGGTCGACGTGGTGCCGCAGGTGGAGCACCTTGTAGGCCGCGAAGTTCTGGAGCACGGGCAGCGCGCACGCGATGCCCCCGAGCCGGTTGAGCCACCGCCGGCGCGAGAGGCTCCCGTGCACGGCCTCGTGGGTGAACAGGCTGATGCCGTGCAGCGCCGCCGCGGCGATGAGGTACAGCCCAGCGCGCGCGAGCCACACGGAGAGCGAGCTGTCCGCCGCCAGCCTGACTGACAGCGCGGCCGCGACTCCGTAGAGCGCGACGAACAGGAAGAGCCGGGGAACGTGCCGGGCGTCGACCTGCTCCAGCGTGCGCAACCGGGCGGGGGTGAGGGATTCTGTCGCAAGCGGCATGGCTGTTCGGATAGAGGGACCATGCCATACCGTCGGCGCTTCCGTCGACGCCACCGCCGCCCCGCCTGCCCGTGACCTCAACGCCGTACCGACTGAAGTTCGCTGTCGTTCGTGAAGACCCGGAGCTGGAGCTGGCGCTTGTCGCACGCACGAAGGCCCGGGCCGTCCTCACGGTGGCTTCCGGCGGGTGCACCCTCCTCACGCTCGCGCGGCGTCACCCCGAGCTGGAGCTGGTCGGCTTCGACTTCAACCCGCGCCAGCTCGCTCACGTGCGGGAGAAGGCCGGTGGCCTCGGCGCTGTGCCCTTGGCCCGGTTCAACGTCGGAGACGCGGACCCCACGGGCCTGAACCAGCGCGGCGAGTTCGAGGGACTCTTCCGCACGCTCCGCCACTTCCTCGAGGAGTTCGTCGCCCCGGCACGGGAGCTGGCCACGTTCTTCGAGCCATCCACACCCGACACGGAGCGGAGCACGCTGCGCGCCCGCTGGTTCGCCTCGCCATACTGGCCGGTGGCGTTCGAGCTGGCCCTCGCGTCCCCATTCCTTCACGCCATGTTCGGTCCGGCGGCGACGCAGCACGCGGCGCCCGGCTCGTACCCCGGCTACTTCCAGGCCGTGTTCGAGCGGGGACTCCAGCGGGCGGACGCGCCGCGCAATCCGTTCCTCCAGCACGTGCTGCTCGGCGCGTACCGTCCCGAGGACGCGCCGGAGTACCTGCGCGCTCAGCAGCCCGTGGTGCTCACGCTGGTGGAAGGCTCGCTGCCCGATGTCCCTGGGCTGGGGCGCTTCGACGTCGTCTCGCTCTCCAATATCTTCGACTGGTCGGACGACTCGCTCGTGGCGAGCTGGGTCGCGCTGCTCTCCCGCGAGGCCCGGCCGGGCTGCGCGGTGCTGCTCCGGCAGCTCAACAATCAGCGCAACCTCCGGCGCTTCTTCGAGCCGGCCTTCGAGTTCGACGACGCGCTGGGGGCGGAGCTGCTGGCGAAGGACCGCAGCCTCTTCTACGAGCGCATCGAGGTCGGCTTCCGGCGGGCTGCGCGCACATGAGCGGCGTGCGGTACGTGGTTCTCCGTCCCGACACGCTCGGGCCCTATGTCGAGCGGCTCCGGCGGCTGGAGCAGGGCATCCTCTATCCGCTCGCGGATGGGGCCGACCACTTCTTCATCGACCACGGGCCGGAGTACCACCCGTTCTTCTCGTCCATGGGGGACGCGTACTTCCTGCTCGCCCTGCGCGGTGACGAGCTGCTGGGCTCGGTGACCGGGGTGGCCCGTCAGGTCTTCCACGGCACGCGCTCGCTGGACGCGCTCTACATCTGCGACCTCAAGGTGGCGCAGGCCGCACGCGGCACGGGGCTCTCGCGGAGGCTCATCTTCCAGGGGCTCACACACCTGTTCCGCATCCCCGAGCTGCGCCGTACCCGGTTCCTGTATGGCGCCGCCATGCGAGGGGCACGGGGAGACGTGATGCGCACTGCGCGGGGGTGGAATCCACTGCGGCTGGGCAGGCCGGCGAGTCGGCTTGCGCTCTACTTCGTGCCTCCCTCGAAGCTCGCGGAGCTGGACCCGCGAGGTGGGCCCGAGCGTCCCCTCGGCGATGGGCTTCGCCTGGGACCCGCCCCCGGGCGAAGGCTCCAAGGTTCGGGCTGGTGCACCACGGCGGGGAGCAAGGACCTGCAGCGGCTCTCGACGCGAAGTGCCTGGCCGCTCGTCCACCTGGCGGCGTCCCCCGAGGCCTGGCCGCACGGCTGGGCGGCGTACCTTCGCGCATGTGGCGCGGAGCTGGCGGAGCGGAGCGGGGACGCGCTGGCCTGCTTCAGCATCGACGAGCGGCTGGAGGACCATGTCGGCTGGCTGCGGGGCGCGGGCGTGGCCCCCGACTCGGTGTGTACCGTCTATTCTCTCGACCTCACCTTCCCGGTAGAAGCGCCAGCATGGGTGCACCTTCCCTCGTCCGAAATCTGAAGCTGCGCCGCTACATCGCCGGGCTCAAGGCGGAGTGGAATGCGCTGGATATGCCCTACCTGCGTTCGCTGAGGGACGGCTCGTTCGAGCGCGAGGACTTCCTCGAGACCCAGGTCCACTTCTTCGCCGCGGTGGCGCACTTCTCGCGGCCGATGGCCATCCTCGCCAGCCGCCTGCCCCGGCCCGACCAGCGCCTGCCGCTGGTGGAGAACATGTTCGACGAGCACGGGCGGGGGAATCTGGGCCACGGCCATGAGCGCACCTTCCTGGTGCTCCTCGAACGGCTCGGCGTGGTGGTGGGCCGGGCCAGTCGCACACCCTGGCCGGAGGTGCGCGCCTTCAACGCCGCGCTGACGGGCCTTGCCGCGTTCGACACGCCGCTCACGGGGCTCGCGGTGTTCGGCATCATCGAGGACCTGTTCAGCGGCATCTCGCTGGAGCTGGGACGCGGCATCGTCGCTCGCGGTTGGCTGGAGGCCGAGGAGGTGACGCACTACCCCACGCACGCCACGCTCGACGAGGAGCACGCGGAAGGCTTCTACCGCCAGCTCGACGGGCCGTATGGAGAGGACCCTCGCACCGAGGAGGAAATCGAGCAGGGCCTCGTCCTGGGAGGACACCTCTTCCTGCGTCTCTACGAAGACCTCTACCGCGCGCGTGGGCGCCGCGACTGACGCCGCCATGGACGAGAAGCGCTACCCCATTCCGGCGGGGCTCCACCGGGTGGAGCAGGACATCCAGCGGAGCCGCTTCATCACCACGGCCGCCCACGCGCCCACGGTGGAGGAGGCGAAGGCCTTCATCGCCCGCATCCGCGAGGAGTTCCCGGACGCGAACCACAACTGCTGGGCCTACGTCGTGGGCCCGCCCGGCTCGACGGCCCAGGTGGGCATGAGCGACGACGGTGAGCCTCACGGCACTGCGGGCCGGCCAATGCTCACCGCGTTGCTGCACGGCGGGGTGGGGGACGTCGCCGTGGTCGTCACCCGCTACTTCGGAGGGACGCTGCTCGGGAAGGGCGGGCTGGTGCGGGCCTACACCGCCTCCGTCCAGCAGGCGCTGGAGGACCTGCCCACCACCGAGCGTGTGCGCAAGGTCCGACTCGCCGTCGAGCTGGAGTACGCGAGCATCGACGGTGTGCGCCGGCTGCTGCCCGAGTACGAGGTCCAGGTGGTGTCCGAGGAGTACGCCGCCACGGTGGGCTACCGCTTCGAGCTCCCCGTCACGCGGGTGGACGCGTTCCGGACCGCGCTGACCGACCTGACCCTGGGACAGGTGCTCATCGAGGTGGTGGAGCCCGAAGGTTGACCGTGGGGCCCGCAGGGGAGAGCCTCCGGACCGATGAGCGCAGGCCCCGACCTCTTCTCCGCTTCCGTCGATGTGAACCGCTTCGCGCCGCTGGCGGAGCGGATGCGCCCGCGCACGCCTGACGAGTTCATCGGGCAGACCCACCTGCTCGGACCCGGTGCGCCGCTGCGGCAGCTCATGGAGCGGAAGGCGATTGTGTCGTCCCTGTTCTGGGGGCCACCGGGCGTGGGCAAGACGACGCTCGCGCGCATGCTGGCGTCGAGCGTGGACGCGGAGTTCGTCATCCTCTCCGCCGTCTCTGACGGCATCCCCCGCATCCGCGAGGTGGTGGCGGAGGCCGAGCGTCAGCGCAACCAGTACTCGCGGCGGACCGTCCTCTTCGTCGACGAAATCCACCGCTGGGCGAAGAACGTGCAGGAGCAGGCGCTGCCCCACGTGGAGAGCGGGCTGCTCGTCCTGCTGGGGGCCACGACGGAGAACGTGAGCTTCGAGGTGCGCCCCGCGCTCATCAGCCGGTGCCGCGTCTTCCAGCTCAAGGAGCTCACCCTGGCGGACATCCAGGGCGCGCTCACCCGCGCGCTCGCGGACGGGAAGAAGGGGCTCGGGGCCCGCAAGCTGACGGTGGGAGAGGACGCGCTGACCCTGCTGGCGAAGGGGGGCGCGGGGGATGTCCGCAAGGCGCTGGGCGCGCTGGAGCTGGCGGCCAGCCTCACCGCCGATGGCGCGGAAGTCACGCTGGAGACGGCGCGCGAGGCGGTGGGCACCAGCCTGTCCCGCCATGACAAGGACGGGGACGAGCACTTCGACCTGCTGAGCGCGCTCCAGAAGTCGTGTCGCGGGTCCAACGCACAGGGCGCCATCTTCTGGGCGGCGAAGCTGCTCCAGACGGGCGATGTCGTGTCGCTGTGGCGCCGCCTCAAGGTGATTGCCGTGGAGGACGTGGGCCTGGCGATGCCCGAGGCCATCACCATCGTCCGGGCCTGCGAGGAGAGCTTCCACTCCATCGGGATGCCGGAGGGGCGACTCTTCGTCGCGCACGCGGTTGTCACGCTGGCCACGGCGAAGAAGAGCAACCGCGCCTACCAGGCGATGAATGCGGCGATGGAGGCGCTGGAGCAGAACCCCAACGCCGCGCCTCCGCTCCACCTCCGCAACGCGCCCACGGAGCTGATGAAGGAGCTGGGCCACGGGAAGGGCTACCAGCCTCCGTGGAACTTCAAGGACCACTACGCGCCGGGGCAGACGTACCTGCCCGCGCCGCTGGAGCGCTCCGTCTTCTACCGCCCGAGCAAGGAAGGCTACGAGGCGGAGGTCCACGAGCGCATGACGCAGTGGTGGCGCGAGGACAAGGCGGCGAAGGACGAGTAGGCGGAGCGTCGGCGCTACGTGGTCCTGGTTTGCGAGGGGACGAAGCGCCAGCCGAAGGCCCACGCCGGGACGACCGTGGCACCGAAGCCCGCGCCCAGCCCGTACAGCACCTCGTCGAGCGGGACACCCAGGAGCCGGCCCGGCAGCAGCAGGCTGGGCTTCCAGGTGCGCTCGAAGACACCGGGCACGAGCGCCGCGAAGACGAGGCACAGCCCCAGGTAGATGGCGGCCGACACCAGCGCTCCGAGCAGGCCCGGCACCCCCAGGTCCCGGCGCGTCAGCAGCAGGGCCGTGGAGATGGACACCATGGTGGCTACCGCGGCGTAGAGGATGGACACGCCCGCCACGAGGAGCACCCCTGTCACTGACAAGGCCAGCGCGAAGGCCCCCACGGCCCGCCGCCACGGCTTCGTGGACGCACCGTGAGGCGCCAGCGTGCGGCGGAACGCGACGGCGTAGGCCGTGGAGGAGAAGGCGCCCAGGCCCGCGACGAACAGCACGTCCTCGATGCCAAAGCCGATGCGGTCCGCCAGCCCGAACAGGAAGCGGGGCGTCCAGTACTCCGGATAGAAGAGCCTCTCCGTCGCGGCGAAGGGCAGGGACACGCCCACGGTCTGCTTCATCAGCGGGCGCAGGTCCGGGCGTAGGAACCAGAAGCAGCTCCCCGGCACCAGGAACAGCACCGACAGGACGAGGAACTCGTAGGGCACGGTGGCCTCAGCGGAACGCCAGTCCGACGAGTGGGAGGGACACCATGGCCACGGTGGCGGTGATGGCGGCAGCCACGCGGACCACCATGCGCCGCGAGCCGGGCGGCGCGGGCCGTGTCAGCACCACGCCCAGGGCCGCCAGCGCGGGCAGCAACAGCCACGGGTCCACGCGCAGGCCCACCGCCTCCAGTCCGAGCGGGGCCATCGCCAGCGTGAGCGCATTCAGCGCCACGATGCACCACGCGGCGCGCTCACCGCCCACCCGCGCGGGGAGCGTGAGCTTCCGGCTCTCACGGTCGGACGGCTCGTCGGGCAGCGCGGTGGCGATGGCGCAGGCCAGGTGCGTCGGCAGCAGGCACGCGATGAGCCACCACGGGAAGCGGCCGAGGTCTCCTCCCTGCGCCAGATAGCCGTAGAGCGGGAGGATGCCGCTCACGCCCACCATCTGCAGGAACTCACCGCCGCCCCGGTAGGACAGCCGCAGCGGCGGATAGCTGTAGGCCCACAGCAGCGCGAGCGCTCCCATCGCCAGAGGCACGAGCAGTGGCACTCCCCGCGTCACCGCGAGCCCCGTGGACACCGCCAGCAGTCCTCCGGCGCAGACGAGGGCGGCGGTGCCAATCGCTCGGGGCGAGAGCCGCCCTTCCACCAGCACGCGAGAGCCGCCGGAGAACAGGGTGGCCGTCTGGTTGCGGCGGTCCGTCTCCTGGTCCGCCCAGTCGTTGGCGTAGACGATGAAGAGCTGGTCGAGCAGCCCGAAGAGCTGGACGCAGAGCAGCGTCCCCAGGTCCAGCGGGCGCCCCATCAACCGGCTCGCGACGAACTGTCCGAGTAGCAGCGGGAGCGCGATGTAGGACTGCGAGGGCAGCCGCGAGGCCTGGAGCCAGGCCCTGAGGGCCGTCATGTCGGGCTCCCGCGTGACAGCCCCAGCCGACGCGCGGCCTCCGTGCGCAGGTCGGCGAAGGGCCGGTCCCACCGGGGTTCTCCGTCCTGGCGCCACGCCTTCACCGGGATGAGGTCCTCCCGGGCAAGTGCCTCGTGGAGTCGCGCTTCCTCGTCGGGCTCCCGTGAGAAGCCGAAGGGATTGCGGAACTCCGTGCCCCGCAGCCGCGAGTACTTCTCATCGTTGCTGGCGACGAGGGCGAGCAGCTCCCCCCGACGGCCTTCGAGGTATTCGAGGAAGGACGCATCGAAGGGGCGAATGGTGGCGCGTTGGGCGGGCTCGCGCGTCACCCAGCGGGCCCAGTCGTAGCCGAAGAGGAAGTCATGCGCGTAGCGGAAGCGCAGCGTGGAGCGGGCGCCGAAGCCGTGGCACAGCCGCACCACCCGGTGCGTGAAGGCCTCCATGTCGGTGGGCTCCCCGGCATCCCACAGGCAGCGGGCCGGGTACTCCAGGTCCCAGAAGATGTTCTCCGGGAAGTCCGCCGCGAGCGCCTCGACGATGTCGCAGAGGCCTTCCGTGAAGGCCCGCAGCCGTGCCTCGTCACCCTGACCTTCCGTCACCCGCTCGGCCAGCTCGCGAGGCGTGGGCGCGCGAGCCCGGTCCGGCGCGAGCGAGGCCCGGGCACCGAGCAGCGGCTCCAGTCGCTCCAGCCGGGCGACCAGCTCGTTCTCGAGCCGCCTCATGCCGACGCTCCGAGCGGGCCCAGGCCGCCGAGCAGGAGCAGGCCGCACAGGGCGAGCGTCCCCCACCAGATGGCCCGGTGCAGCTCCAGCTTGTATGCGGACTGCGCGCCAAAGGCATTCGTCACCGCGCCCGGGCTGCGCTTCCAGGCACGGGCGGCGAAGCACAGCACCACCGCGGCAGCGGGGACGACGGTGACGAAGCGCGGTGCCTCGCGAGCCATCCAGGGCGCCGCGAGCCAGAGGAGCGCGCCCAGCACCAGCAGGGCCTCCGCGCCCCGACGCGCCGCCGCGTTGCCCCGGAGCGAAGCCCAGGTGCGCTTGCCTCCGGCGCGGTCGCTCTCCTCGTCGGACAGGCCGCTGGCCAGGGCGCTCGACAGAGACATCGCGAGCAGCCCCGGCCACAGCGCCACGAGCCCGGCGGGAGCCCACTGCCCGCACTGCGCATAGGCATGGAGCGCGGGGAGCACACCTCCGACGCCCACCATCTCCAGCAGCTCGCCGCCGCCCCGGTAGTTGAGGCGCAGCGGCGGCAGCGTGTAGGCGATGAAGACGAACAGGGCCAGCGCGGCGAGGGGCAGCAGCAACGGCCGTTCCAGCGCGGGGCCCGCCACGGCGGCCACCAGCAGCGCCACGACTCCGGCGCCAAGTCCGGCGGCGAGCAGGGCGCCCGCGGGGAGGATGCCGTCCGGAATCGTCTTGGGCGAGCCGGCCTGGGGGAACATGCGGCGCTTGAGCGTGTCCACCGGGCGGTCGCCCCAGTCATTGAGCAGGACGATGAAGGCGACGTCCGCCAGCATCCACAGCACGCCGAAGGTGAGCGCTCCCACGGAGATGCCACCCGCGTGGGCGGCACCTACGGCCTGCCCGAGGAGTGCGGGGACGAACACTTTCGGCCAGCTCGCGGGCTTGAGGGCGTACCACCACCGCTCACCTGGGCCCATTGACTCGACGCGCATGTGTCCGCTCTCTCCCCGACGTCGAAGGTTCTGCCTCCTGAGGGGCAGCGTCAATGCTTCAGGCCCCACAACCGCCACACCCAGAACCGATGCAGCGGGCGCCCCTGGTAGCCGCTGACCAGCTCCACCGCGTCGCTCATGGCGGTGAAGCGGTCCGTCAGCTCGTCGGGCGGTCCCGGGCCTCCCTCCTCCATCACCCACAGCACCTCCTGCCCGGGCGTGAGCGCGGGCGGCGGCCACAGGTCGTACTGGCTGAACCTCGCCGGCGGGCCCGTGTGCGTGACGGCGCCCGCGTAGTAGGCCACCTGCGAGGCGAGCTGGTAGTCGGGCGCGTAGATGGCGGCCACGTTGCGTGCTTCCAGGCCGGGGAACAGTCGCTCAGGCGTGGCCAGCTCGCGCAGCACGCTCCAGCCATGCGTGCGCCAGAGCACCGTGTCGCGCTGCTCGACGCGCAGCACCGGGAAGAACACATGCGAGCCCACCGCCAGCACCACCGCCAGTCCCGAGACCGCGACGGCCCGCTGCCACACCGGGCGCATGCCGGCCACGCCCACGCACGCGGCCACGTAGGCCGCCGCCGGCCAGTTGGCCTCGCCCGGCGTGCGCGCCGCCGCGTAACCGAAGAAGAGCAGCGGCACCGCCGCCGCCATGCGCAGCAGGAACTGCTCGCGGGGCCCTCGCACCGCGTACACCAGGGCGACGGGGAACAGCACCGGCCCGCCGAGCGCGAGCTGCCCCGCGAGGTACTGGCCGAAGCTGGCCCAGCCGCCGCGCCCGCCGAAGCCGTGGCGGAGCTGGAAGAGGAAGCCCACCCACTCGTGCCGTGCGTTCCACAGCACCACCGGGACGAAGCACAGCAGGGCCAGCGCTCCGGTGAGCCAGGCCCCCCAGGGCAGCCTCCGCGCCCGCGCCGCCGTAGCGAGGAAGACCAGCCCCAGCAGCACCGCCGGATACTTCGACAGCAGCGCCAGCCCGCAGGCCAGCCCCGCCCAGACCCAGCGCTCGCGCCACAGCGCCCACAGCGCCAGCGTCCAGAAGAGCAGCAGCGGCGAGTCGGGCGTGGCCCACACCCCGGCCACCACGCCGGCCGGCACCACGCTCCACAGCGCCGCCGCGCGCCAGGCCACCTCGCGGTTGCCATACACGTCGCGCGCCAGGCCCCACACCGCGGCCACCGTGCCCGCGCCACACAGCAGGGCCGTGCCCCGAAGGCCCAGCGCGGCGATGAGCCACGCCACCATGGGGGGATGGTCGTAGTAGCCCCACGCGAGGTGCCGGGCCCATTGCCAGTAGTACGCCGTGTCGAAGTAGACGTCCGTGCCCAGGGACAGGGCGAGCCTGGCCACCATCGCCACGCCAAGCAGGGCGAGGCATGCCTTCATGCCAGGGCCAGCAGCGAGGGAGGGCGCAGGGGAGGGGGACGGCGTGCTCACGCCTTTGGACAAAGCGCACCGGGCGCCCGTTGGCCAGCGGAGTGTTACGTCCTTTGAGCTTGCTCGCCCTCCGAGTGCCTCCTATCTCCGAGGGAGGCCCCCTTCCCCGGAGTTTCCATGGCCGCCCACCCTCCGCCTTCCGGCCCCACCAACCGCCTGGGCCAGGAGCCCTCGCCGTACCTGCGGCAGCACGCCCACAACCCCGTGGACTGGTTCCCCTGGGGCGAGGAGGCGCTCGCGCGGGCGAAGGCCGAGGGCAAGCCCATCCTGCTGTCGGTGGGCTACTCCGCGTGTCACTGGTGTCACGTCATGGCGCACGAGTCGTTCGAGTCGCCCGAGACGGCCCGGCTGATGAACGACGGGTTCATCAACATCAAGGTGGACCGCGAGGAGCGCCCGGACCTGGACCAGCTCTACCAGGGCGTGGTGCAGCTCATGGGGCAGGGTGGAGGCTGGCCGCTCACGGTGTTCCTCACGCCGGACCTGAAGCCCTTCTATGGAGGCACCTACTTCCCGCCGGAGGACAGGTACGGACGGCCCGGCTTCCCCCGGCTGCTGGCCTCGCTGCACGACGCGTGGGTGAACAAGCAGTCGGAGGTCCAGCACCAGTCCAGGCTCTTCGAGGAAGGCCTGGGCGAGCTGGCCGCATACGGCCTGGATGCCGCGCCCGGAGCCCTGTCCGCCGAGGACGTGGTGGCCCTGGGCCGGGGCATGGCGCAGCAGGTGGACCCGGTGCACGGTGGCTTCGGCGGCGCGCCCAAGTTCCCCAACCCGATGAACCTCTCGCTGATGCTGCGCGCGTGGCGTCGCGGCGGCGGGGCGCCCTTGAAGGACGGGGTGTTCCGCACGCTGGAGCGCATGGCGCTGGGCGGTATCTACGACCAGCTCGGCGGAGGCTTCCACCGGTACTCCGTGGATGAGCGGTGGTTGGTGCCGCACTTCGAGAAGATGCTCTACGACAACGCGCAGCTCCTGCACCTGTACGCGGAGGCGCAGCAGGTGGAGCCCCGGCCGCTGTGGCGCAAGGTGGTGGAAGAGACGGTGGAGTACGTCCGGCGCGAGATGACCGACGCGGGCGGCGCCTTCTACGCGGCACAGGACGCGGACAGCGAGGGCGAGGAGGGGAAGTTCTTCGTCTGGCGCCCCGAGGAAATCCAGGCGGCGCTTCCCCCGGCGCGCGCGGAGCTGGTGCTGCGTCACTTCCGCGTCACGCCGCCCGGCAACTTCGAGCACGGCACGACGGTGCTGGAGGTGGCGGTGCCGGCGGCGGAGCTGGCGCGCGAGCGCGGGCTTCCGGTGGAGGAGGTGGCGCGGGAGCTGGCCGCCGCCCGGCAGGCCCTCTTCACGGTGCGCGAGCAGCGGGTGAAGCCGGGGCGGGACGACAAGCTCCTCTCGGGGTGGAACGGGCTGATGATTCGAGGGCTGGCGCTCGCCGCGCGCGTCTTCGAGCGTCCGGAGTGGGCGAGGCAGGCGGCCGCCGCGGCGGACTTCGTGCTCGGGAGGATGTGGGACGGGGCGCGGCTGGCGCGCTCGTACCAGGAGGGGCAGGCGCGCATCGACGGCTTCCTGGAGGACTATGGGAATCTGGCCTCGGGGCTGACGGCGCTCTACCAGGCCACCTTCGAGGTGAAATACCTGGAGGCGGCGGAGGCCCTGGCCCGGCGCGCGGTGGAGCTGTTCTGGGACGCGGAGAAGGCGGCGTATCTCACCGCGCCTCGGGGGCAGAAGGACCTGGTGGTGGCGACGTATGGCCTCTTCGACAACGCCTTCCCCTCGGGCGCCTCCACGCTGACGGAGGCCCAGGTGGAGCTGGCTGCTCTCACCGGAGAGAAGCGACACCTGGAGCTGCCGGAGAAGTACGTGGGGCGGATGCGCGAGGGGCTGGTGAAGAACGCCATGGGCTACGGCTACCTGGGGCTCGCGGCGGACTCATTGCTGGACGGTGCGGCCGGCGTCACCTTCTCCGGCACGCGTGAGGCGGTGGCGCCGCTGCTGGCCGCCGCGAACCGCGTGTACTCGCCCACCTTCGCCTTTGGTTGGAGGGAGCCGGGGACAGCGGTGCCGCCGCTGCTGAAGGAAGTCTTCGAGGGCCGCGAGCCGGTGGGTGGCAGGGCCGCGGCTTACCTGTGCCGCGGCTTCGTCTGCGAGCGGCCCCTCACCGACGCGGAGGCCCTGGCCCGGCGGTTGGTGGCGGCGCCGGGCGGAGCTTGAGTACGGGGCCACGCGCTCAAGGTGAGACGGAGGCCTCGGCTTCCGCCTCCTCGGTGCGCCGGTAGTCCTCTCGGAGCATGGTCGGCGCGTCGACGTCGGTGAGCATGAACTCGTCCACGGTGAGGGTGCCCACCCGGTCCAGCGCCATGCCCAGGCTGAGCCGGCGGGCCGCGCTGGGGGCTCCGGGCGTCGTCCACTCGGCCCGGGTGTAGCTGCTGGCGGCCGGCAGCAGGGGGCCCTGGGTCCAGTAGTCCCAGACGCCCGCGCTGTCGCGGTAGTACGCCTTGAACCGCACCTGCGTGGTGGACTTGTACCAGGCGGAGATGCGGTAGCGGTGGCCGGTGGTCGCCGCGGGGGAGCACGTGCCGCTGTCCTGCAGGCTGATGAGCTTGCGGTCGCCGCTGGAGTAGCTGGTGATGCGCACCTGCTGCGCCCAGCTCCCGTTGTGGGCGTCCGAGGTCCGCGTCCACGTGAAGGTGTTGGTGCCGAAGCCGCCGCGCTGCCAGCAGTCCGGTGTCCCGTCGCCGTTGCTGTCCGTCTCCAGCGATGGGTTCTGGAAGAGCTGCGACGGGGCCACGACCGGCGGCCAGCTGACGGGAGGCTTCAGCGTTCCTCCGATGACCGTGTCCATCAGGGCGACGGTGGTGCCTCGGGAGACGCGGGGGGCCAGCCAGTCCAGGAACGCGGTGAGGTTGGCCGGGGAGATGGAGTACTGCTGGGGCGGGTCGCACGGGGCGCAGATGTGGTGGAACACGATGGGCACCCATCCTCCGCTGGAGTTCTCCGCGTTGAGCACCCAGGCCTTGAGGGTGTCGAGCGTGGTGGTGTTCTGCACGGAGCCGTGGGTGCGAATCGCGTAGGCGTCCGCGGGAGGCACGGGCTCGCCATACGGGTTGCTGCTGCTGCCACCAGGCGAGCGCAGGCCGCCGCTCTCCCGGGCCGAGTTGTAGTTGCAGTCGATGACGACCTGCCGCGTGAAGGAGTCCTTGTCGCCAAACGGGTAGGCGAAGGACGTCACCCGGAAGCCGGCGTTGAGCAGGGCCACCCGGTCATTGCAGATCTCCTTCCGCTGGTCGTCCGCGGAGAGCGTGGTGAGGCGCGGGTGGGTCAGCGTGTGGCCGCCAATCTCATGCCCGGCGTCCCGGAGGGCGCGCACCTGGTCGAGCGTGAGGCGGCCGGACATGCCCAGCCTGGCGCTGTTGATGAAGAAGGTGCCGCGCATGCCTCGTGCTTCGAGCATGGACGCGGCCTGGAGTTGACTGGAAAGACAGTCATCGAAGTTCAGCGAGACGATGACCTGGCCTGGCGCGAGCGCCTTGCCGAGAGTTGTGGTTCCCATGGTGCCCCCCTCTGGATGGCGGATGTCACGACAGCCCACCGCGCCGGAGGCACGGGCCACCCGCGCGGGGGCCACAGGACAAAGCTGGGCACGAGGGGGGCCCGTGACGGGGAGGAGGCAGAGCGGGGCAGGCCCCCACGCCAGAAGGGCCGCGCACCCTGCGCGGCAGGAAGGGCGCAAACGCACGCGGGGCGCGGAAGGCCCGTTCAGGCCCCGCGCCCCGCGGTGTCACTCACGTGGAGGGGTGAGGACTAGAACAGCCGGATGGTGTCTTCCTGGCCACCCGCGCGCACGTTGCGCAGCGGCTGGGCGTTGCCGTACACGTTGGCCTCGGTGCAGGCCCCCAGCGCGCCGATGTAGCGCGCCTGGATGGTGTCCGCCGCGCCGCGCGGGCGCACGATGATGCCGCTGAAGCTCACCAGCGTGTTGCGGTCATCGGCGTCGAACGGCGTCTCCGGCTGCTTGAAGCCCACCGTCAGCGTCAGGCCGTCCGCGGACACCTCGGCGGTGGCCGTCTCGGAGGCGTTGTTGTTCGCCTGGTTCGGCACGAAGCGGCCCATGTTGCCGTCGGCGTCACGGTCCGCGGTGAGCAGCGTGGCCACCTGGCAGTCCGCCGTCCCCGGCGCGAGCTCCACCGGCCGGTTGAAGGTGACCACCAGCTTGCCGTCACGCCCCAGCAGCGCGTCCGGGTCGTCCACGTTGGAGAACACGGCGTAGAAGTTCTGGTCCGTCGTGCCAGGGCTGGTGACGGACATGGCCTGCTCCGACTGGCTCATGCCCGCGACGATGTCCGACTGGCCCGACAGCACGCGGCCGTCGACCGCGCCGTTGAGCACCGCCTCGCAGTGGTACGAGGCGCCGTTGACGAGCTGCGCGCCCGGGATGACCGCGACGCCGTTGGCGTCCGTGGTCGCGCTCACCGTGGTGCTGCCCGTGGCCTCCGGCGGCAGGAAGTTGCCCGCCGTCTGCAGCGCGTTGCCCTGCTCCAGCCGGTACTGGCAGTTCACCTTCACGTCCGGCACCGCGCGGCCGTTCAGGTTCACCAGGAAGCGGTAGTCCACCGCGAAGCCCGTGGGGAACACGCGGAGGTTGACCACCTCCTGCGCGCTCTCCTGCTCGATTTCCTCGTGCCAGGTCTGCATGGTGTACCGGCCCATGAACCGCTCGTAGCCCGGCGTCTGCACGAAGATGGGGAACTCCTCACCCAGGGGAATTCCTTCAATCTGGTAGCAACCGTCCGCCTCGATGCTGTTCTCCTGCGACAGGTCGCCCTCGCCACAGGGCTTCGCCCGGCGGAACTCGCCCTGGATGACGGCGTACACCTGGGACTTCGACTCGTCGTCGTCGTCGATGTTGTTCTTGGCGTCGTCGGCCTTGAAGAAGTTCAGGCGCTGGCCGCTCTGGCCGTCCACCACGAACCCGACAATGCGACCCTCACCGCTGTTGCTGCATCCCGTGATTGCCGCGAGCGAAAGCACCGCGAACGCCGTCTTCAGCTTCTGCATGGATTTGACCCCCCTCAGGTTGGTTGAGGCGGGCCGCTGAATAGTCGAAGTCGCGGTGGCTGAACAGTGGGCTGTCGGACGGGGCGCGAGCACCCCAGGGCCGTTGCCACCCACCAAGGCGCTCAGCGCGTGCCGGCGCTCACTTCACGTCCGTCACCTTCAGGGTGCCGATGAGGGGGGTGATTTCCGCGTTCCCCTCCTCGCCGAAGGCGAAGTGCGTGGCGTCCGCCACCGGCTGGTTGAAGGTGGGGTCCAGCTGGGTCCACTCGCCCACGAAGGCCTCCACCCACTCGTGCCAGTAGAGGGCGGGCACTCCGTCCTGGTTCACCATGTAGATGACGCCGTCCACGCGCCGCGCGGGAATGCCCGCCGCGCGCAGCAGCGCCACCGACAGCAGCGAGTGCTCCGTGCAGTCCCCGCGCCGCTGGCTCAGCACGTCCGTGGCCCGGTCCGCGCTGGCGCCGTAGTCCTTCTCCAGATTCGTGGCCACCCAGGTGTTCACCTTCTGCGCCGCGACGTAGGCGTCCTTCTCTTCACCGACAATCTTCTTCGCCAGCTCGCGGATGGCCGGGGCATCGCTCTCCACGATGAGGGTGGCCTTGAGGTTCTCCCCCCCGTCCGGGTCCGCCAGCGGCCGGGGCTTGCGGGCCTTCTGCGCGGGCGCCGCCGCTGACAGCGTCACCTCCACCCGCCCGTCGGGGAGCGGCTTGTACTTCTGCCGGTACGTCTCCTCGCGGAACTTCTCCGGCAGCCCCTGCACCACCAGGGTGACGCTGCCGGGCACCGCGCGCGCGGACTCGGGCAGCGGCCTGGGAAGCACCACGCGGGTGAGGCCGAAGACCTCCACCAGGTCCAGCCGCTTCGCGACGGCCTCCGTCTCCTTGCGCGCCTGCATCGTCTGGCCGAACTCCACCAGCACCATCTCCCCGCGCCCGGTGACGTAGGACGTCACCGGCACCTTCTCCTTCTCCGACAGCGTGCTCGCCCGGCTCAGCTTCACCTTCACCCCGTTCAGCACCCGCTGCTCCGAGGGCTCCAGGGTGGTGGCCATGCCGTAGGTCTCCAAATCCATCCCGTCCAGCGAGAAGCCCTTCACGTTGGCCTTGCGCTGCAGGGCCACGCGCACCGAGTCCGCGTCCTCCACGCGCTCCTGAGCGGGGGGAAGCTGCTTCAGCAGCTCGTCCGGGCGGCCCGGGCGCTTGCGCACCACGCGCACGCCCTCGGGCGTGGCGGTGCCCTCCAGCGTCTGGTCTCCACCGTCGCCCTTCTGCGTCACCGTGAAGGACAGCAGGCGTCCGCCGGGCTTCGCCTCGTAGAAGCGCTCCTCGCGGTGCATGCGCTCGGACACGCGCGTGGCCACCATGGCCTTGAAGACGAGCTGGTTGGTGACCTTCACCCGCGCGGGCTCGCCGGGGAGCAGCTCCAGGTCCGTGAAGAGCCAGCCCACCTTCTTGTCCATGAGGTAGAGGCCGAAGTACTCGCCCCCCTTGGGACGGGGGGCCTTCACCGCGTCCGACACCTCGGCCTTCGCCGGGGTTGCCTTGGACGCGGGAGCAGCGCCCGCCAGCAGGGCGCACAGGGACACGAGGGCCAGGGACATCAGTCGGGGCGGACGGGTCATCACGCCCCTTCTAACGAGGGAAGGGGCCGTTGTCTTCAACCGCCCCTCAACGCGTCCGTCCGGCTACATCCGCTTGGTGAGGATGATGAGGTCGTCCCCCACCTTGTAGAAGTCGCGGATGCGCGCTTCCTCGCCGTACTTCATGGAGGCGTAGAAGCCGCGGGTGGGGCCGTAGGCCTCCGTGGCGCTCGTCTCCACGCGGATGAGGCGCCCGTTGCGGCGGCGGATGTCCCCCTCCATGGCGGACACCAGCGCGGCGCCCACTCCCTGGCCCCGCACCTCCGGCGCGGAGGCAATCCAGTACAAATCGTACGTGTCCTCCGTCATCGGCGTGGGGCCGTAGCAGACGTAGCCCACGAGCTGCCCGCCCCGGTCCGCGACCATGACGGAGTAGTCCGTGTTGCCCGGCGTGAGCGCGATGCCGACCAGCTCGATGGCGACCTCAACCTCCTGCGGCGAGAAGGTTTCGATCTTTCGAATCAGAGCGGCGAGGGGCTCCTTGTCCTTTGCGACGAGTGGCCGGATATCCATGTGCTCTCTCGAGAGCGACCTCCACGATACGGGCGGCCAGGGTCGGGTAGTCCATGCCCGCGGCCTTGGCGGCCTTGGCGAACCCTGCGCTCGGATGGAGGTCACAGTTGGGGTTGATGTCGATGACGTACGGCACGCCCTCCGGGGACACCCGGAGATCGACCCGTCCATAGTCCTGACAGTCCAGTGCTGCAAAGGCTTCTAGCGCAACCTGCACGCAGCGGGCTTCCAGTGTTGCATCCACCTGGCACGGGCCGCTGGTCGTATCCTGGTACTCGGCCGACTCCGGCTCCCACTTCGCCGTGTAGGAGACGATGTTGGGCCGCTCCTCGAAGGTACGGCCGAAGTGAATCTCCGTCAGCGGCAGCGGCTGGCGCGGCTGGTTGCCCAGCAGCGGGACATAGATTTCCCGCCCGGGAATGAACTGCTCCACGAGGGCCGGCTGGTGGAAGTTGCGGAGCACCGCGTCACAGGCGCGCACCAGCGCCGAGCGCTCGTGCACGACGGAGTCGCCCGTCACGCCCACGCTGGCGTCCTCGCGCGCGGGCTTGACGATGAGGGGCCAGGGCAGGTCCACGGCGAGCGCGTCCTCCAGGCGCTGCACCACCCGGAAGGCGGGGGTGGGCACGCCGCGCGCGCTCATCACCTCTTTTGCCTTCGGCTTGTGCAGGGCCAGCCCGAGCGAGAGGGCGGACGAGCCGGTGTAGGCCAGCCCGAGCGCGTCCAGGAGGCAGGGGACGGCCATCTCCCCGCGGCTGTCGGCGGCGAGGGACTCGCAGAGGTTGACGACGAGGTCCGGCTGGCGCCGACGCAGCGTGTCCACGAAGTCCAGCCGGTCGCCTTCGATGGCGAGCGGCTCGGCCAGGGTGTCACCCCGGGTAAGGGCCTCGGCCAGCGCCGAAGCGACGCGCACGACATCCTCGCGGGCCTCCCGTCCGGGGTCGTCCTCGAGGAGGTCGTGGTCGCGGTTGTGCAACAGGATGATGTGCATTCGGAAGTGCCCGAAGGGTTAGCACGTCCCCCGGATTGATCCCAGTCCGCAGCCGACGGTCGGCTACCTCCTGGGCTACCTCCCGGAAGGGTATGAAGTACGGTTGGCTACCTCCCGGAGAGGTATCCAGGAGTATGGAAAGAGAACCATGCGCATCCGTGACCCCATCCACGGCACCATTCCGGTCAGCGACCCGGAGAAGGCCGTCATCGACAGCCGCCACTACCAGCGGCTTCGCTACGTGCGCCAGCTGGGCTTCGGGGACCTCGCCTTCCCGGGGGCGACGCACACCCGCCACGTCCACTCCCTGGGCGCCATGCATGTCGCCTCGCGCGTCTTCGGCGCGGTGGCCGCCCGCTCCTCGCTGCCCGACGACGTTCGGGAGCGCTTCTGCGCCGCGGTGCGGCTGGCGGTGCTCTGCCACGACCTGGGGCACATGCCGCTGTCCCACGCCTCCGAGCGGATTGCCCCGAAGCGCTCGCTGCTGCGCCTGCCCTCCTGGCTGGACTCCACGGCGGAGGGCGAGCTGGCCACCCACGAGGACTACACCGCGAAAATCCTCCTCGACAGCTCGCTGACGCCCATCATCGAGCGGCACTTCGGCTCGCTGGGCATCACCCCCATGGCGTCCGTGGCGCTGATTACCGGCGCGAAGCCGCCCAAGGACCCGGGCTTCACCCACCAGGGCGTGGACTGGGCGCCGCTGTTGCGCGCGATTGTCTCCGGCGAGTTGGACGCGGACCGGATGGACTACCTGCTGCGGGACTCGTTCTACACGGGGGTGAACTACGGCCGGTACGACATGGACTGGATCATCAGCAACCTCAACCCGGCGATGAAGGACGGGCGGGCGTACCTCGCGCTGAGCCGGGCGGCGGCCTTCGCCTTCGAGGACTTCCTCCTCAGCCGGTACCACATGTTCGTGTCGGTGTACCTGCACCACACGTCGGTGAACTTCGACTACATGCTGCGGCGCTACTACGAGGAGTCGCCCGGCGAGTTCGAGATTCCGTCGGACCCGGAGGACTTCCTCCTCTGTGACGACGCGGCGCTCTGGTACACGCTGCGCCGCTCGAAGAACCGGTGGGCCGAGCGCATCAGCCGGCGGCAGGGCTTCAAGCTGCTGGCCCAGTTCACCGAGCGCGACACGGGGTACGACCTGGACGTGCTGAGAAGCGCACTGGTTTCTCACAACTTCGAGCACTACGTCGTCGAGTCCATGAACGTCCTCAGCAAGTACGCCTCCGGTCCGGGGGGCAAGGGGCCGAGCCTGTTCATCATCGACGCTTCCACCGGGCGGCTGACGGAAGTGGCGCGCTACACCCCCCTGTACCAGCGCTACAGTGGCGCGGTGCGTCTCAGCCGGCTGTACGTACGGCCGGACCAGGCAGAGAAGGCACACGAGCTGATGGGCCAGCTCCTTGGCCAGACGGTGCAACCATGAGTGAGCGTCTCCCCGGTCTGGGCCTCGGCCTGGACTCAAGTCACATCCCCCCCGAGCCCCGAGCGTCCTCGGTGGCCGTCCTGTACCGGCGCGCGGCCACGGGCGTGGAGGTGTACTGGGTGAAGCGTGGCAAGGCGCTCGCCTTCGCGGGCGGCTTCTACGCCTTCCCCGGGGGGAAGCTGGACGCGGCGGACGCCGACGTCCCGATGCGGGGAGCGACGGGGGAGGAGGCGGCGCTGCGCTCGGCGGCCGCGCGCGAGCTGTTCGAGGAGGCCGGAGTTCTGGTGGCGGAGGGCGCGGAGGCGCTCGCGCCCGGGCGGGTGACGGAGCTGCGCAAGGCGCTGCTGGCGGGGGAGCGGGGCTGGGGAGACCTCCTGAAGGCGGAGGGGCTCGCGCTGCGGGCCGACGACTTCCGGGCGGCGGGCCGCTGGGTGACGCCGCCGTCCTTGCCGGTGCGCTTCGACACGCGCTTCTACCTGGTGGAGATGCCGGCGCACGCGCGGGCCGAGTGGTGGCCCGGGGAGCTGGCGGAGGGCTCCTGGGTGACGCCGGCCGACGCGCTAGCGCGGTGGGGAGACGGCACGGCGCTGCTGCACCCGCCCGCGCTGCATGCCTTCCAGGTGCTGGGCGCCTTCACGGACGAGGCGGACGCGCGGGCGCGGATGACGACGCCGCCGTACTGCCCGGGCTACGTGGCCCAGCGCATCGAGTTCCAGCAGGGCGTGCGCGTCATCGCGCTGGAGACCCCCACGCTGCCGCCGGCCACGCACACGAATGCGTACGTGCTGGGCAATGGCGAGCTGCTGGTGGTGGACCCGGGCTCCTCGGACGTGAAGCAGTACGCGAAGCTCCTGTCGCTGCTGGCGGGGCTGAAGTCGGAGGGCCTCCGGCCGGTGGCGGTGGTGCTCACCCACCACCATGGGGACCACGTCGGCGGGGCGCGCGCGGTGAAGGAGCGGCTGGGCGTGCCGCTGTGGTGCCATGCGCGCACCGCGGACCGGCTGGACTTCCCGGTGGAGCGGCTGCTGGAGGACGGTGAGGTGCTGGAATTGGCCGGCGACGTGCCGCAGCGCTGGCGCGTGTTGCACACGCCGGGACATGCGCAGGGCCACGTGTGTCTGGTGGACGAGAAGAGCCGCGCGGCGGTGGTGGGCGACATGGTGGCGGGCGTGGGCTCCATCGTCATCGACCCGCCCGAGGGCAACATGCGCGACTACCTCGCGCAGTTGGCGCGGCTGCGGGACTGGCCCGTCACCACGTTGTACCCGGCGCACGGCCCGCCGCTGCCGGAGGGGCCCGCGAAGCTGCAGGAGTACCTGAACCACCGCGCCCTGCGCGAGTCGCTCATCCTCCAGGCGGTGCCGCCGGAGGGCGTCACGCTGGCGCAGGTGGTGGCCACGGCCTACGCGGACACGCCGCCGCTGCTGCACCCGGTGGCCGAGCGCAGCGCGCTGGCCACGCTGGAGAAGCTGATGGAGGAAGGGCGCGTGCGCGAGGAGTCGCTGCAGTACTTCCGCGTGTAGTCGCGGCCCTTCAGAAGCGGCCCATCAGCCCCAGGCGGGGGCCGCGCTCGGTCATCCCCGCCACGGGCAGCACCCGGACGCGCTCCGAGGCCCGGGGCACGGCAGGGGGACGTTCGGACGGGTTGGACAGCTCATAGCCCGCCGTGGCGCCGGCAATGGGCATCACCAGCAGGGCGAGCGCGAGGGCATCACTGTCCGCCGCGTCTGACAGCAGCAGCGAGCCCAGCAGCGCGCCGCCCCAGCCCACCAGGCTACCGCCCGCGGTGGCGAGGAACTGGCCCTTGCCGCCCATGAGCCGACCGCCCAGCCACGTGCCCGCGGGGATGCCCATCAGCACCCCCGTGAAGCCACCCACGAGGGCGACGACACGGCACTCGTCGCAGCCCACCGTGGGCAGCGCGAGGACGTAGCCCGCCGCCAGCCCCACCGTGCCCGCGATGAGCCCGCCCGCGGTGCCACCCACCACCTCCATGGCCACCCGGGGCACCGGGTCCTTCGGAGGCACGGCGGCGCGGCCCGGCAGGGCCTGCTCGCTCACGGACGGGGTGGGCGCGTCCTCGCCACCCGACTCCGCGCCCTCCGGCGCGGGCTTCGCGTCCGCCGTGCCCGGAGGGGGGATGGGGACGAGCGGCGGGGGCGTCAGCTCGGAAGCCGGGGCCTGGCCGGGCTCTTCCTGGGGGGCCTGCTGTCCCCAGGAGGCTCCGGGGCCCGAGAGGACCAGGACGGCCAGCCATGGGGAGAGCGCGCGAGGAAGCTTCACCATCGCCACGCTACCGCAAGGCGCGGCCGCCGTCGCGTCAGCCGGCGGACACTTCGGACACGCGCTGCGCACGGCCCCGGCGGCGCAGCAGCAGCAGGGCCAGGGGCGCCACGGCCAGCAGGACTTGCGGTGCGAGCGACACCACGTCCGGGTAGATGCCCAGCAGGTCCACGGTGATGAAGCGCAGCGGCATCAGCGGCAGCGCGCCGACCTCCTGGAGCGAGTGCAGCCCCTTGCCCAGCAGCATGACGGCGGTGACGACGAGGATGACGGTGGACGCGTTGAAGAGCGTCTTCATGGGCAGGCGGTAGCCCACGCGGTTGATGAAGAGGACCAGGACCAGGATGGCCACCACGCCGAGCAGTGCGCCCCAGGCCACGCCCGCGGGCGAGTCCAGCGCGAGCCCCTGGAGGAAGATGGCCGTCTCGAAGCTCTCGCGCAGCACGGCGGTGAAGGAGATGAAGAACAGGCCCGCGAGGCTGCCGCGTCCCAGCGCGCCCTGCATCTTCTGGCGCAGCTCGCCCATGAACTGGCTCATGTTGGAGCGCGCGTTGAGCCACAGCGCCGCGTACAGCAGCATGCCCACCGCCAGCAGCGCGGCCACGGCCTCCATCCACTCGCGCTGGGCCCCGGCCAGCAGGTGCCGGCCCAGCACGTAGGCGATGGCGCCCACCACCAGCGCGGATATCCAGCCGGCGTGCACCACGCGCACGTGCTCGGTGGCCTTCATCTTCTTCAGCGCCGCCAGCAGCGCCGCGACGATGATGGTGGCCTCGAAGCCCTCGCGCAGCATGATGAGCAGCGTCAGCCACATCGTGGACACCAGGTCCGCCGCGCTGCCGGTGCTCCGGCGCGCCTGGTCCAGCAGCGTCACCAGCTCCCGCCCCTCGTCCCGCAGGTGGGGGCTGCCGCTCTCCGCCGCGAGCCGCGCCCGGAGGAAGCCCTCCTCCAGCTTGCGCACCAGCGCCGGGTCCCTGGAGCTCAGCTTGGGCTCCACCGGCTCCAGTCCGTTGAGGTACGCGTCCAGCACGGCCGCCTTCGCGCCCGCGATGTCGCCCGCGGCGCCCTTGCGCATGGCGTCTTCGATTCCCTCGCGGGCCACCAGCAGCGAGCGCTCCTCGTCCGCGTCCGGGAGCTTGCGGCGCAGACACGCGAGGTGCTCCTGGCCGTACTCCTTCACCAGCGCGTCATCGGTGGTGTTGGCCAGCCGCTCCAGCGAGGCGCTCGGCGGGGTGCCCTCGCACGGGGGCAGGCGCATGGTGAAGACGAAGAAGGCGAGCGACCAGCGCTCCTCCTCGGAGAGGGTGGGGTAGGCCGGCATCGCCGTGCCCGGCACGCCGAAGCTGGTGGTGTTGAAGGCCTTGTAGGGGGTGAGGCCGCCCATCAGCTCCGCGTCCTGGAAGTTGGCGGGGGCGGGCTCCATGTTGGCGGCGATGGGCACGTCCGCGCGGCCGTCGGCGCCGTGGCAGGCCGCGCAGTTGGTGCGGAAGAGCGCCTCGCCGAGCTTCAGGTCCGGCGGCCGACGCGGGCTGCGTGCGAGGCCGCCCGCGACCACCAGGTCCTCCACCAGCGTGCCGCAGTCCCGGCTGACGCCCGGCGCGTCCTGCGCCTGGTCCACGCGGGCCTGGATGGCCTTCACGCGCGGAAGGAAGGCCGCGGCGGAGGGGCCCAGTCCACTCGCTGCATCCACCGCCTCGGCCGCGAAGCTCTTCTGCTCCGCCAGCTCGAACTCTGACTGCGACTCGATGGCGAGGGGGTAGTCCGCCTCCAGGTACTGGAGGATGCCGATGAGCCGGTGCCAGGTGCGCTCCTCGGATGCTCCCTCCGCGCGGGCGGACAGGGGCAGCGCGAGCAGCAGGCACACCAAGGGCAGGGCAGCGCGATTCATGGCCCCCGGTCTACCAGCCGAGGGACTGTATTTCAATCTTGAGACTCAATATCAAAATTCCGTCAGACGGCTGTCAGGGTAGGGGTCCCCGGGCCGGTCCAGTGCCCCACCTGGAGGGAACGGATGCGCAGGCTGTCCACCCTCCAGTCCCCACCTTGGAGCCGGCCGATGGCCAGGGCGCCAATGGCGAGCGCGCCGATGCTGAGCGCCCCCACGGTGAGGGCACCCAGGGCGGTGGCCCCCGTGGCGAGCGCGGCGAAGGCGCGGGGACGGAACGCCCGGCGTCGGGGCCGGAGCGAAGAGGCCAGCCGCAGGGAGACGCTGAGCGCCGCGGTGTTGGCGACGGTGAGCGCGGCGGCACTGGCCAGGGCCGCGGTGCGCCAGGGGAGGTCGGCGGGACGGGTGGTGATGGCGGTATGCATCCCGTGGAGGTGGACACGCACACGCGGTGCGCCAGCAGGCGACACGGGTGGCCCCCGCTCGCATGTGCGCTCCCAGGGGCGGGGGTGTGCGTGTCAGTGGCTCCGGGCCCGGGGCGTCCATGTTGGCTCTGGGAGGGTTGCCCATGGACAGGGATGTCCCCGCGCCGAAGCCCGCCGCGCCGCTGAAGATGTACATCCTCATCCGCGAGTCGGTGCCCACCGGGCACGCGGTGCTGGCAGCGGCGCACGCGTCGCTCGCGGCGTACCTGAAGTTCAAGGACACGCCCGAGGTGGCCGAGTGGCTCTCCGGTCCGTTCTACAAGGCCGTGTGCCGGGTGACGGACGCGCAGTTCGAGCAGGGTCGCGAGTGCGAGGACCACGTGGTGCTCACCGAGTCCTCGCTGGGCGGGCAGGAGGTGTCCATCGCCTTCAAGCCCCGGCGCGAGTGGCCGAAGGCGTTCCGCTTCTTCAGCCTCTACCGGTGACCTACGCGTTCATAGGTCAAGAATGCGAATGGCAACTCGCCCTCAGGATGGTGCTCCTGCTCGACAAGTCGCCAGCGCGCGCAGTCCATCTCGGGAAAGTACGCGTCGCCGGGAAACTCTCGTGAGATGCGCGTGAGATAGAGCCGGTCTACACGTTCCATCAGTTGCGTATAGATGTCTGTCCCACCAGCGATGAAAACTTCTCCGCCATTGGCGAGCGCAAGCGCTTCGTCCAATGAGTGAGCCACCTTGACGCCCTCTGGCGCGTAGTCCTGTCGACGTGTCAGCACGACGATGGTGCGGCCTGGAAGAGGGCGGCCGATGGATTCATACGTCTTGCGCCCCATGATGAGCGTGTGCCCCATCGTGAGCTTCTTGAACCGGGCGAGGTCCGCAGGCAAACGCCATGGAAGCTGATTGTTGGCGCCGATGACTCGGTTCGACGCCATGGCCACAATCGCGGATAGCCTCTTCATACCGCCACCGCGGCCTTGATGGCGGGGTGCGGGTCGTAGGCCTCGAGCGTGAAGTCCTCGTACTTGAAGGCGAAGAGGTCCTTCACGTCCGGGTTGATGCGCATCCGGGGCAGGGGCCTGGGCGCGCGCGTGAGCTGCTCCTTCGCCTGCTCCACGTGGTTGATGTACAGGTGCGCGTCGCCGATGGTGTGGATGAACTCGTGTGCTTTCAGGCCCGTCACCTGCGCCACCATCATCGTCAGCAGTGAGTACGAGGCGATGTTGAATGGCAGCCCGAGGAAGAGGTCCGCGCTGCGCTGGTAGAGCTGGCAGGACAGGCGCCCGTCGGCCACATAGAACTGGAAGAGCGCGTGGCAGGGCGGCAGCTTCATGGAGGGCAGGTCCGCCACGTTCCACGCGCTGACGATGTGCCGGCGCGAGTCGGGGTTCTTCTTCAGCCCCTCCACCAGCCCCTTCATCTGATCGATGTGTTCACCGTTGGGCGCCGTCCATGAGCGCCACTGGTGGCCGTAGACGGGGCCCAGGCCGCCGTCCGCGTTGGCCCACTCGTCCCAGATGGTGACGTTGTTGGCCTGGAGCGAGCGCACGTTGGTGTCCCCCGCGAGCATCCACAGCAACTCGTGGAGGATGGACTTCACGTGCAGCTTCTTCGTGGTGACGAGCGGGAAGCCCTGCGTGAGGTCGAACCGGAGCTGGTGGCCGAAGACGCTGAGCGTGCCCGTGCCGGTCCGGTCGCCCTTCTTCGTGCCGTGGGTGAGGACGTGCTCGAGGAGGGACAAATAGGCCTGCATTGCGCCCATGTACGATCGCCCCACCCGGCTACACAAGTTCTGGGTGCGTACGTTCAACTTTGGTGAACTTGGCACATCCCCGTACAGGCCTGTACTACTAGCTCGCCTTCCCGTAGACGCAATGCACGGGGTGCCGTTAGAAGCGCGGCAACCATGAAGATCTACACGAAGAGCGGTGATGCTGGAGAGACGGGTCTGTTCGGTGGCGGACGCGTCCCGAAGGACGACGAGCGGGTGGACGCGTACGGCGAGGTGGACGAGCTGAACGCGACGCTCGGCCTCGCGCGCGGCTTCACGATGCCCACGGACATGGACGCGCTCCTGCTGCGCCTGCAGGACCAGCTCTTCACGCTGGGCGCGGTGCTGGCCACGCCCGCGGACACCAAGGCGTCTTCGTACATTCCGGAGCTGAGGGCGGAGTGGGCGGAGGACATGGAGCGCGCCATCGACAGCTTCGAGAGTGAGCTGCCGAAGATGACCCACTTCGTCCTGCCCGGAGGCACCCAGGCCGCCGCCGCGCTGCACTTGGCGCGCACCGTGTGCCGCCGCGCGGAGCGCCGCACCGTGCCGCTGCTGCGCGAGGGGAAGATTCCGCAGTCGGTGGTGGTCTACCTGAACCGGCTCTCCGATTTGCTCTTCGTCATGGCGCGGCTGGCCAACCATCGTGCGGGCGTGCCGGACGTGAAGTGGATACCGGCGAAGCCCACGAAGTCGACGTAGACGTGTCATGAGCGTGCTGCCCACCTCCCAGCTCCGTGAGCTCGCCAGCCTGGTCGGCTTCGACCTGGTGGGCTTCTCTCGCGCGGAGCCGATTCCGCCCGCCTTCCTGATGGAGTGGCTGGAGTCCGGCTACGCGGCGGACATGGACTGGATGGGAGAGCGGGCCGCCGAGCGACTGGATGTGCAGAAGCTGCTCCCGGGCGCGAAGACGGTCATCTCGTTCGCGAACAACTACTGGCGGGACGACACGGAGTCGGTGGGCTCGCCCATTGCCCGCTATGCGCGGGGTCGCGACTACCACTCCACGCTGCGGGACAGGATGAAGGCCTTCCGCAAGACGGTGGTCGCCAGGTTCCCGGGCCTGGGCACCTACGGGAGCGTGGACAGCGGCCCGCTGATGGAGAAGGTGTGGGCGGCGCGCGCGGGGCTGGGCTACGTGGGGAAGAACGGCTGCTTCATCACCGAGCCCTATGGCTCGTGGGTGCTGCTGGCCACGCTCATCCTGGACGCGGAGGTGGACGCGTACGGGGAGGGGCCGGCGGCGGACCGGTGTGGCTCGTGTCGCCGCTGTCTCATGTCCTGCCCCACGGGCGCGCTGGTGGGGAATGGCCGTGTGGATGCGCGGGCGTGCCTGTCCTACCAGACGATTGAGAACCGCGAGCGCGAGGTGCCCGAGGCGTTCCGGCTCAAGTTCGACAACCTCATCTTCGGGTGCGACATCTGCCAGCAGGTGTGTCCGCTGAACCGCCGTCCGGTGTTCGCGGAGAATCCGCGCTTCGCACCGCGTGCGGTGGCGGAGCTGGGGACGCTGGAGCTGGCGGGGCTGACACCGGAACAGTATGAGCACCTCGTACCCGGTACAGCGTTGGCACGCGCACGCTATGACGGGCTGCGCCGCAACGCCGTGTACGCGCTGGGCGTCGCGAAGCAGGCGGATGCGCGGCGGTTGCTCGAAAAGCTCTGCGGCGACACGAGTGAATTGGTACGTACCGCGGCGCAATGGGCGCTCAGCCAGCTCGACTCCTGAATCCCACCTCCGCGTCTTCCCTGGGCCTGGTGTACGCCGCGATGGGCGTGCAGGTCCTCATCAGCGCCGGGACGTACCTCGCCGGCAAGCGGGCGATGGCGGAGCTGCCGCCGCTCACGGTGGTGCTGTGGCGCTTCATCCTGAGCGGCTCGGTGTTCGTGCTGCTGCTGGCGCTGACGCCGGGGCCGAAGCTGCCGCCGCGCAGTGAGTGGAAGCGGGTGCTGGTGCTGGGGCTGCTGGCGGGGCCGGTGAACCAGGTGTTCTTCTTCTATGGCCTGTCGCAGTCCACGGCGGCGCACGCGGCGCTGCTGTACGCGCTGACGCCCCTGGGCGTGTACCTGTTGAGCCTGGCGCGTGGCCACGAGCGGGCGTCGCTGCGCGCGGTGGGCGGCATCGCCACGGCCTTCACGGGGGTGGTGGTGTTGCTGCTGGGGCGGGGGCTGGCGGACGCGAGCGGCTCGCTGCTGGGGGACGTGCTCATCCTCGGCGCGGTGGCGGCGTGGGTGGTGTACACGACGGAGGGCAAGCCCTTCGTCGCGGTGCACGGTCCGGTGCGGGCCACGGCGTGGAGCATGGTGGCGTCCACGCTGATGATGCTGGTCCTGGCGCCCTTCGTGGCGAAGCCCGACGCGGTGATGGCGGCGAGCGACGCGGCGAAGGGCTCCATCGTGTACCTGGGGCTGCTCACCTCGGTGGTGGCATACCTCATCTGGTACTACGCGCTGTCGAAGGTGCCGGCGTCGAAGGTGGCCATCTTCTCCAACCTGCAGCCCGCGGCGACCGCGCTGGCCGCGTGGGCGCTGCTGGACGAGGCGCTGCACTGGGAGATTGCGGTGGGCGGGGTGCTGGTGCTGCTGGGCGTGCGGTTGACGCAGACGGCGCACGTGCGGCCTCCGCCCGAGACGCCGCTTCGTCCGGAGACGGAGCGGCAGGCGGCGTAGACTCGCCGGATGCTCCGTTCCGGCGAAGACCTGCTGCATGTGGAAGAGCGGCTGTGGGTGCTGACGGCGCCGACGGGCAAGGGCATCTACGACTTCGCCTTTGACAGGTTCTTCGCCTGCCGCCGTCCGTACGCCCTGCCGGAGTCCATGGAGGTCCTTGCCCGCGTGGGCGTGTGGAATGACTACGCGGAGCGGTATCGCGAGCTGGAAGGGGAGGGTGTGCGGCTGGTGCACTCTCCCGAGCAGCACCTGCTGGCCACGGAGCTACCGCACTGGTACCCGCGGCTCACGGACCTGACGCCGCGCAGTGTCTGGTTCGACGAGCGGCCGGATGCGGAGACCGTGGAGCGGCTGCTCGGGTGGCCCGTCTTCGTGAAGGGCGAGCGGCAGACGAGCCGTCATCGCAAGTCCTTGTCCATCATCGAAGGGCCGGAGCAGTGGCGCCAGGCGATGGACGCGTATGCGAAGGACTCCATCCTGCACTGGCAGCGCGTGGTGTGCCGCGAGCTGCGGCCCCTGCGCCGGGTGGAGGAGGGCGCGCCGGACCGCATCCCCAGCTCCTTCGAGTTCCGCACCTTCTGGTGGCGGGGCGAGCTGGTGGGGTGGGGGCCCTACTGGTGGCAGGGCTCGCCATACACGATGACGGCGGACGAGCAACGCGAGGCGCTCGGGCTGGGCCGCGAGGTGGCGCGCCGGCTGGACGTGCCCTTCCTCGTGGTGGACGTGGCGCAGGAGGTCTCCGGCCGGTGGATTGTCATCGAGTGCAATGACGGTCAGGAGAGTGGCTACGCGGGCGCCTCTCCCTTCGCGCTCTGGCAGAACATCCTGGACGTCGAGCGGGCACGTAGCGCTCCGCCGTGAATCAGTCCCCGTTCGGGTCCCACTCGGAGATGTCCTTCTTGGGCTCCGGGGGCGGCGTCGGGCGGGGCGCGGCCTTCGTGGTCGTCGTCGCGGGCTGCCGCGTGGGCGGCGGCGCCGGCAGCACGGCCGGTTCGTCATCCAGCAGCGGGTCCTTCTCCTCGCTGCTCGCGGCCACGGTGGGCGGGGGCTTCACCGGCTCGGGCTTCACGGGCGCCGCGGCCGGCTTCACCGGCGCGGCCTTCGTCCCCGACTTCGCCACGGGCGCGGGCGCCGGCTCGGGCTTCGCGTCCATCGGCTCCAGGTCGTCCCCCCCGGACTTCGCCTCCGGCTCCGGCGCCACGTCCGAGGCCCGGTACCCGCTGCGCTTCGGACCCTCCGCCGAGCTCCCCAGCACGGCCTCCTCCGCGTTCGCCCGGCTCGAAGTCCCTCGTCGAGGGATGTTCACAGGCGGCTCGGACGGTGCCGGCGGCACCTCCTCACGGCTCGACTGGTACGACTCCTTCCGGTTCGTCCCGCCCTTCGCGTCGTCAGGCGGCAGGTCAGCGTACGGGTCGCCCCCGCGAGGCTTGCGCGGTGCCGGCTCGTCGTCGTCCCCGAACGGGTCCTCTTCGCGGTCCTTCTTCTTCGCCTTCTTCCGTGACGGCTCCGACCTGCTGCGCGTCGGGCGCACCTCGTCGGCGACCACGCCGGGCGGCAGGTCCTTCAGCGACGAGTGGCGGTTGGCGCACAGGTCCACGTTCTCCTGGCAGTCGGCGAGGCACTGGGTGAGCTGCTTGATGGCGCGCCCGCTGCCTCCGAACTCGATGGAGCAGTCCTCCTTGCACGTGGAGTAGTCCTCCTGGCAGCCGGAGGGAATCGCGGCGGCGGCGGAGCCGGCGGAGAGGAACAGGACGAGGAGCAGGTGGGCACGCATGACGAATGCGAAAACTACCAGTCTTCTCGCCTTCCGGCTCCAGGGGCCCGCGCTATGGTTCGCCCCTTGGGAACAATCACGCCCAGAGGAGGCACATTGGCTGTCGTCAGGGTGGGCATCATCGGGAGCCACGGACTCGGGCAGCAGCTCGGAGTCGTGGGTCGGGGAGAATCCCACATCCTGGAGACCCCCTTCGGCCCCCACGCCGGCCCCATCGTCACCACCGAGCTGGACGGCGTGCCCGTGGCCTACGTGTCCCGCCATGGCCCCGGTCACCTCTACAACGCCACCCGCGCCCCGTACCGCGCCAACCTCTTCGCCCTGAAGCTGCTCGGCGTCACCCACGTGCTCGCCACCGGCATCGTGGGCAGCCTTCGCGAGCACCTCCACCCGCTCCAGCTCGTCCTGCCGGACCAGGTCATCGACCGCACCTACCGCCGGCCCTGCACCTTCTACGACGACGTCGCCGTCCACGTGGAGCTGGGCAATCCGTTCTGTGCCTCGCTCCGGCAGGTTCTCATCGAAGCCGCGAACCCCCAGGGAACCACCGTCCACCCCGCGGCCACCTATGTCTGCGTCGAGGGCCCCGCGCTCAGCACTCGTGCGGAGAGTCTTCTCTACCGGACGTGGGGTGCGGACCTCGTCGGCATGACGGTCATGCCCGAGGCCCGCCTCGCGCGGGAGGCGGAGATGCACTACGCGATGGTGGCCCTGACCACCGATTACGACTCGTGGCGGACTCCACCCCCGGGCCAGGAGCCCGAGGAATTGCTCACGCAGGTCTCCCACAACGTCCAGGTCGTCACGAGCAGCGCCGCCGCCCTCATCCGCTGTGCGGTGCCTCGCATCGCGGAGGCCCACGGCCAGGGCTGCCGCTGTGACACCGCACTGGCCATGGCCATCGCCACGGATAGGGCCCGCATTCCCAACGAGGTCCGCTCCCGGCTTCGTCCACTGCTGGGCAGATACCTTCCGCCCAACGTCGCCTAGTCACCCGGCGGGCGCCTGCCTGCCCGCCTGCTGCCATCCGCCAGCGCCGTACCCACCTTGCTTCCCCCGGGGGGACTTCGAGCGAGGAGGGGTGCATGCGGTTGCCCAGGCTCAAATACCTGACGTGGCGTGAGTTCGGCCGGCGCTTCGTGAAGGAGTTCCAGGAAGACACCGTCACGGACATCGCCGCCCAGCTCTCCTACTACCTCCTCTTCTCGCTCTTCCCGTTCCTCTTCACCCTCTTCACGCTCGTCGCCTACATGCCCTTCGCTCCGGGCGCGGTGGACGCGATGCTGGACCGCATCCGCCCGCTGGTGCCCGGAGACGCGCTGGACCTGGTGACGGGCCACCTGCAGTCGTTGGTCAACCAGCCGAGGCCGAAGCTCCTGACGTTGGGTCTCGTCATCGCCCTGTGGACGGCCTCGCGTGGCGTGGACGCCCTGCGCAAGGCGCTCAACCTGGCCTACGACGTGCCGGAGTCCCGCCCCATCTGGAAGACGCAGGGGCTGGCCATGCTGGTGACGCTCATCGGCACGCTGCTCATCCCGCTGTCCTTCACCGTGTTCCTGCTCGGCGGGCGGCTGGGTGCGTGGCTCGCGGACAAGCTCCAACTCGTCGACCAGTTCTACGTCCTCTGGTCCTGGCTGCGCTGGCCCTTCACCGCGGGGCTGGTGATGCTGGCGCTCGCGCTCTGCTACTACCTGCTCCCCGACGTGAAGCAGAAGTTCAAGTACATCACCCCCGGCTCCATGCTGGGCACGGGCATCTGGCTGCTGAGCACGTGGGGCTTCACGCAGTATGTGGAGCACTTCGGCAAGTACAACGTCACCTACGGCTCCATCGGCGGTGTCGTGGTGCTGATGCTGTGGCTCTACATCTCCGGGCTCGTCTTCATCCTCGGCGGCGAAATCAACGCCATCCTCGAGCATGCCTCCGCGGAGGGGAAGGAGAAGGGCGCCCGCGACTTCAACGAGGCCGCACCGCTGGAGCCACCCATCAAGACGCCCGGCGCCGCGAAGAGCGCCAGCAGCGCGAAGAAGTCGCGGCTGGCGCGCTTCCGGTGGAGGCGGCGCGTGGCCCGGGGGCAGTCCCCCGAGCCCACCGCGGCGGAGCTGGAGCGCGAGCCCCCGTCCCACCTGCACTGAGCGGCGAGTCGCCTACTTCGCGCCCAGCTTCTGCTTGATGGCCGGCAGCCCGCCCGGGCTGTTGTTGCTGCCGCGCAGGTTGTTCTGCGAGATGATCTTCTGGATGTTCGCGATGCGGTCCTTGTTGGGCGGGTGCGTGCTCAGCCACTTCATGAAGCCCGGCCCTTCGCCGCCCTGCTGCGCCTGGAGCTTCTGGAAGAAGGTGATGAGCCCGCGCGGGTCATACCCGGCGCCGGACGCGTAGCGGGCGCCGTACTCGTCCGCCTCGATTTCCTCGCCGCGGCCGTGGGCCAGCATCGTCCCGCCACCCACCAGCTGCGCGGCGATGGTCCCCACCGCGCTGGGGTTCTTCCCGAGCGCCGCCTGGGTGACTGCCTGAAGGCCGAGCGTGTTCACCATGGCGCGCGCCGAGTGACGGCCCACCACATGGCCCGCCTCGTGCGCCATGACGCCGGCCAGCTCCGCCTCCGTGTCCGAGGCCAGGATGAGGCCCGTGTACACGTAGAGGTAGCCGCCCGGCGTGGCGAACGCGTTCACCGTCTTCGGGTCGTCGATGACGTTGATCTTCCACTTCACGCCAGGCCGGTCCTTGGTGGCCTGCCGGAGGATGGGCGAAGAGAGGCTGCGCACGTAGTCGACGACGGCGGCGTCCTGGACGTACTTGACCTTCTCCTTCGTCTCCAGCTCCTGCTTCACCTGCTTGCCCAGGTCCTCCTCCTGCTCGTCGGAGATGAGGGTGGCCGCGATGGCCTTCTCCGCCTGGATGCGCTGCTTGGTACAGCCTGCCGTCAGGCCCATCGCCAGGGTGAGGCCCAGTAACATCGAGAGGATTCGCTGCATGACCAGGAGTGCCTTCCTTTCCAGGGGTTGAACGGAGCCGGCCGACTCTTCGTCAGCCCTGCCCTCGCGGCAAGCGCCGTGTGCTGCTTCGAAGGCGTCAATCCAAAGGGCCTTCACCTTTCCTGCTCCCCGCCCGCGCACCGGCCAGGGGGCCCGGCGAGCCTTGCGAGACGGGAAGGGGATACGGACCTTTCAGGATGGCCGGTGCCCGGGGCCCGGGCACCGTGGGAGGCCCCGATGTCACGTCCCGTATGGGTAGGCTCGCTGAGCTTCGGGCTGGTGAGTGTCCCGGTGAGGCTCTACAGCGCAGTCAGCCCCCGGCAGGTCCAATTCCACCTCCTGCATGACGCCGACGGCGCCCGCATCCAGAACAAGCGGGTGTGCTCGGCGGACGGTGAGGAGGTGGCCTACGAGCACGTGGTGAAGGGGTACGAGCTGGGCGACGGCGGCTACGTGGAGGTGACGCGCGGGGAGCTGGAGGCCTTCGACCCGGGTGCCAGCCGCGTCATCGAGCTGGAGGACTTCGTCGAGGCCGGGGAGATAGACCCGCTCTACTACGACTCGCCCTACCACCTGGTCCCCGCGGAGGGAGCGGAGCACGCGTACTCGCTGCTGGTGGCCACGCTGCGCGAGGCGGGCCGGGTGGGCATCGGCCGCTTCGTCCTGTACCACAAGGGGCACCTGTGCGCGGTTCGGCCCCATGGACGGGGGTTGCTCCTGTCCACGCTCCACTACGCGGAAGAGGTGGTGTCCCAGGAGAGCTTCTCCGAGCTGGCGCTCGCGGGCCAGCGTCCCCGGGAGCGGGAGCTGGCGGCGGCGATGAGCCTCGTCGAGGCCCGCGCCACGCGCTTCGAGCCCCGGCGCTACCACGACGTCCACCGCGAGCGGCTGCTGGCCTTCATCGAGCGCCGCGCCGCGAAGACGCGCCCGAAGGCGGAGAAGCGGCCCGCGCATGCCGGGGCCACCGCGGGGCCCGCCGAGGCCGGCGACCTGCTGACGGCACTGGAGCAGAGCGTGGCCGCGCTCCGGGCCGGCCAGCCGCTACCGCCGCCCGCTCAGGGGGCGCTGCGACTGCGCCCGCAGGCCTCGGCGCGCGAGGTCCGGGAGCGGAGCGGCGGAGGCGAGAGCTCCGGTTCCAGCACCCCGGTCACCCGGCGGAAGAAGGACGAGGGCGGAGAGCCCTCGGCCTGAGTCCTCCCGCCGGGAGCGGGCAAGGCGTGACTACTTCAGCCGGCCTTCGCAGGCGTCGTAGTCGATGTTGGAGAAGTACGCGTCCACGTACTTGCCGCGCTCGTTCGCCTTGTAGTCCGGCGTGAAGGCGTGCTCCCACGCGTCCATGATGATGATGGGCCTGAAGCCGGCGATGTTGTTGGTCTCGTGCAGGGTGATCCAGTGGTTGGACAGCCACCCGGTGCGCGGGTCCTGGAACGTCACGGCCCAGCCGATGCCCGGCATGGTGGCCACGGCCTTGAAGTCCGCGAACCAGTTCTCGAAGGAGCCGAAGCTCTCCTCCATGGCCTTCTTCAGCTTCGCCGGCGGCGTGGCGCCCGAGCCACCCGGCTTCATGTTGCCGAAGTAGTACTCGTGGAGGACCATGCCGTTGTACTCGAAGCCCAGCCGGCGGGTCATCTCCGCGTACGCCGGGTTGGTGCCAGCGGCCTCGCCCTTGAGCTGCAGGCCCGAGAGGGACTCGGTCAGCTTGTTGGTGCGGTTGACATAGCCCTCGTACAGCTTGAAGTGGGTCTCCAGCACCGCGTCGCTGAGGCCCTTGAGGCCCTTGAGCTGCGGGAACGTCATCGGCGCGTACTTCTTCTGCGGCATATCCGCCATGCTGCCTCCAGAGAATGGATGTTGCTGATGGGTCGGAAGCCGCCTCATAACGGAGGCGGAGCCTCACGGCGTGGAGAACTTCACGCCGGTGTGCGCGGCACGACAAGTAAGAAATGCGTGGGGCCCGTACAGGGTGCTATGTGCCCTGGCGGATGCCTGAGCTTCCGGAAGTGGAGATCGCCCGGCGCAACCTCGTGCGCTGGTTCGGCGGCAGGCGCCTCGTGCGCGCCGAGGCCGACGACACCCGCATCTTCCGGGGCGCGGAGCTCCATCAGTTCTCCGAGCTGTCCGGCCGGCTGGAGTCCCTGGTCCGCCGGGGCAAGTACCTCCTCTTCGCCTTCGAGGGGGGACGGGGCCTGCTGGGCCACCTGGGGATGACGGGCAAGTTCGTCCGCCGCACCGAGGGGCTGGTGGAGCCCTACAGCCGCGCCCGCTTCCACCTGGACGACGGGCATGTCCTCCACTTCGCCGACGCGAGGATGTTCGGCCGCCTGGAGCCCGCGCCCGCCCCGCTCCTGCGCGAGCTGGACGTGGTGAAGGCCCTGGGACGAGACCCTCTGGCGGACGGCCTCACCGCGGGCCAGCTGGAGAAGGCCGTGGCCTCCTCCCGGCAGGCCCTCAAGGTGGCGCTGATGGACCAGGGGCGGATCACCGGCCTGGGCAACATCCACGCCGCCGAGGCCCTCTTCCGTGCCGGAATCCACCCCTCCCGGGAGCCCGCCTCCCTCACCCCGGACGAGTGGAAGCGCCTGGTGGGGGCCATCCGGGCCACCATCGACTTCGGCCTGAAGGAGCAGGAGGGCGAGGAACCCGTGTACCTGGAGGAGGGCCTCACGGAGAACCCGTTCCTCGTCTATGGCCGTGCCGGAGGCCCATGCTCCCGGTGCGGGAGCCCCGTGGAGTCCTTCCCCCAGGGCGGCCGAACCACCCACTTCTGCCCGAAATGCCAGCCCCGCTCAGGCGTTCACGCGTCGAAGCCTCGGGCCGGTAAGCGTTGACACCCCCATGTCCCGTGGCTTGAATCGCCCGCCTTTCAGACCCGGCCGCCCCGCGCGGCCCTGGAGAATGTTGCCCATGTCTCACGCCCTGCTGGCGGCGCTGCTCGTCGCTTCATCCACGGCCACCGCCCAGACGCCGGTGCCCGAAGGTGGCACGTCCGCGCCCGCGCCCGCCGCCACCGAGGCCGCGCCCGCCGCGCCCGCCACTCCTTCCTCCGCTGGCTCCGCTCAGGGCGACTCCGTCAGCCGCGAGGACCTGGACGCCGCCAAGCAGGAGCTGCGCGAGGAGATCCGCGCCGAGGCCGCGAAGCAGTCGGTCGACTCCGGCGAGTGGAACGAGGAGTTCCCCGAGGAGAAGCGCAAGCTGGAGGTCTTCACGCTCGACGGCTACTTCCGCCTGCGCCCCACGCTCTTCTACAAGTTCGACCTGGGCAAGCAGCCCGGCCAGGAGCTCTTCCCGCGCTCGCCGCGCAGCGCCGCGGAGAACACCCAGTCCTTCGCCACCATGCGGCTGCGGATGGAGCCCACCTTCAACGTCTCCGAGCAGGTGAGCCTGAAGCTGGAGCTGCTCGGCCTGGACAACGTGGTGCTGGGCTCGCAGCCGGACATCCTCTACCCGGGTGACCAGCGCAACCTCTTCGGCATCTTCTCGGAGAGCCAGGACTCCGCCGTCGACATGCTGGAGGACTCCCTCAAGCTGCGCCGCGCCTACGGCGAGGTGAAGACGCCGGTGGGCATCCTGCGCTTCGGCCGCATGGGCAGCCAGTGGGGCCTGGGCATGCTGCGCAACGACGGCACCTGCTTCGACTGCGACTACGGCGACACCGTGGACCGCGTGCAGTTCGTCACCAACCCCTTCGAGGGCTGGTACGTGACGCCGATGCTCGACTTCAACGGCGAGGGCGTCGTCGACGGGCGCGGCTCGGCGGGCGAGCCGGTGGACCTGTCCCAGTCGGACGACAGCCACGGCTGGGTCATCGTGATTGCCCGCCGGGACACCGACCCGGTCATCCGCTCCAAGCTGGACAACAACCAGGGCGTGCTCCAGTACGGCCTGCACTTCACCTACCGCACGCAGAACTGGGAGTACGACGCCAGCACCACGAACGGCACGGCCACCGGCTTCATCCCCCGCTCCGCCAAGCTCTACATCCCGGACCTCTGGCTGAAGTACGAGGAGAAGACCTGGCGGCTGGAGTTCGAGCTGGCCGGCATGTTCGGCGACATCGGCAACCGCGCGGTGGACGCGGGCGGCGCGAACGACCCCACGCTCAACCAGAGCCTGCGCGTGGCCCAGTTCGGCGGCGTGGCCCAGGGCGAGCTGAAGCTGCTGAACAACAAGCTGTCGCTCGGCCTGGAGCTGGGCTTCGCCTCGGGCGACAAGGCGCCCGGCTTCGGCAACCAGCCCGGGCGCCCCGGCTCCGGCACGCGCGGCGAGACGCTGCCGGGCGACTCCGAGGGCCCCCAGTACCGCTGTGACGCGGGCGGCTGCGGCGACAACGCCATCCGCAACTTCCGCTTCAACCGCGACTACCGCGTGGACCTCATCCTGTGGCGGGAGATCATCGGCGGCATCACCGACGCGTTCTATGTGCGGCCGTCGGTGAAGTACACCCTCACGGACGGGTTCGACCTGTACGGCCGGCTCATCTACTCGCAGACGCTCTACGCGGAGTCGACGCCGTCCTTCACGAGCAGCTCGCTGGGCGTGGAGGCCAACGTGGGCGTGGACTACAAGACGGAGGACGGGTTCGTGGCGGGCGCCGCCTACGGCATCCTGTTCCCCATGAGCGGCCTGCAGGAGTTCGACCCGCTGCTGCGCGCGGAGTTCGAGACGCCGCAGACCATCCGCGGCTGGCTGGGCATCAACTTCTAGCCATGCGCCACGTGCTCAAGTCCCTGGGCGTCGCCGCCGGCCTCGTGCTGGTGGTGGCGGCGTGTGGCATCAAGGGCTCGCCCAAGCCGCCTTTGCCGGCGCCCACTCCGTCCACGGAGACGCAGTCTCCCTCGGAGGAGCGCGCTCCCATCGAGCCCTCGGGGCCCATCATCTCCCCTGGCCAGGACGCGGGGACCGGCGTCCCGGACACCGTCGTTCCGGACACCGTCGTCCCCCCAGACACCGAGACACCGTGAACCACTTCACCTGGCGGAAGGGCGTGCTGCACGCGGAGGGCGTGCCGCTGACGGCCATCGCCGACGCGGCGGGGACGCCCACCTACGTGTACTCCTCCGCCACACTCACCCGGCACTTCCGGGTGGTGTCGGAGGCCTTCGGCGCCACGCCGCACCTCATCTGCTACTCGGTGAAGGCGAACTCGAACCTGTCCATCCTCCGGCTCTTCTCCGGGCTGGGTGGCGGCTTCGACATCGTCTCCGGCGGCGAGCTGGCCCGGGTGAAGCAGGCCGGCGGCGACGTGAGCAAGACGGTGTTCGCCGGCGTGGGCAAGACGCAGGAGGAGATGGAGGCGGCCCTGGCCGCGGGCATCCTCCTCTTCAACGTGGAGAGCGCGGAGGAGCTGGACGCGCTGGACGCAGTGGGCCGTCGCCTCGGAAAGCGCGCGCCCTTCGCGCTGCGCGTGAATCCGGACGTGGACGCGCGCACGCACCGCTACATCTCCACCGGGCTCAAGACGTCGAAGTTCGGCGTGCCCTTCGAGGAGGCGGTGGCCCTCTACACGCGCGCGAAGAAGCTGAAGGGCGTGCGGGCGGCCGGGCTGGACTGCCACATCGGCTCGCAGCTCACCCAGGCCTCGCCCATGCGCGCCGCCCTCACCAAGGTGGCGGGCCTGTACTCGGAGCTCAAGGCGAAGGGGCACCCGCTGGAGTACCTGGACGTGGGCGGCGGCCTGGGCATCACCTATACGGACGAGACGCCGCCGTCCCCCGAGGAGTACGCCCGCACGGTGCTGGCCGCGACGAAGGGCACCGGCGCGCACCTGCTGCTGGAGCCGGGCCGGGCGCTGGTGGGCAACGCCGGCGTGCTGCTCACCCGGGTGCTGTACCGGAAGAAGACGCCCGCGAAGCACTTCGTCGTGGTGGACGCGGGGATGAACGACCTCCTCCGCCCCGCCCTCTACGAGGCGCACCACGGCCTCCAGCCCCTGGTGAAGCGCCGGGGGAAGGCGGTGGAGGTGGATGTCGTGGGGCCGGTGTGTGAGTCCACGGACGTGCTGGCGAAGGCCCGCCCCCTGGTCCTCCCCCAGGCGGGCGAGCTGTACGCCTTCATGAGCGCCGGGGCCTACGGGATGAGCATGGCCTCGAACTACAACTCCCGGCCCCGCCCGGCGGAAGTCATGGTGGACGGGGATGCGTGGAGGGTTGTCCGCGAACGGGAGCGGATTGAGGATCTCTGGCGCGGCGAGCGGGCCTGAACATATAAGCGCCGACATGAAGACCTTCGAAGGCTCCATGACGGCGCTCGCCACCCCGTTTCGCGACGGGGCGTTCGACGAGCAGGCCTACCGGGCCCTGGTGCGCTACCAGATTGAGGGTGGCACCAGCGTCCTGATTCCCATGGGCACCACCGGTGAGTCGGTGACCATGACGTCCGACGAGCGCGCCCGCGCGGTGAAGGTCGCGGTGGAGGAGGCGAAAGGTCGCGTCGCGGTGGTGGGCGGTGGCGGCTCCAACAGCACCGCGGAGTCCATCGACAACGTGAAGCGCGTGCGCGAGGCGGGCGCGGACGGCACGCTCATCGTCACGCCGTACTACAACAAGCCCACGCAGGCGGGGCTGGTGGAGCACTTCCGCGCCATTGCCCGCGCGCACCCGGGCTTCCCGATTGTCGCCTACAACGTCCCGGGCCGCACCGGCGTGGACATGCTGCCGGAGACGGTGCAGCGCCTGTGTGACATCCCGGAGGTGGTGGCCATCAAGGAGGCCACCGGGAACATGTTCCGGGCGCTCGAAATCCTGGAGAAGTGCGGCGAGCGGATGACGCTCTTGTCCGGCGACGACTTCACCGTGCTGCCCTTCATGGCCTGCGGCGGCAAGGGCGTCATCTCCGTGTCCTCCAACGTGGCGCCGCGGATGATGGCGGACATCGTCGCCCTGGCTCGCGCGGGGGAGTTCGCGAAGGCGCGTGACGTCCAGGTGCGGATGAACGACCTGCACCGGCTGCTCTTCGTGGAGGCCAACCCCATTCCGGTGAAGTGGGCGCTCCACGTCATGGGCCTGTTCGGCCCGGAGCTGCGCCTGCCGCTGGTGCCGATGAGCGAGCCCGGCGCTTCCAAGCTGCGCGACGAGCTGCGCACGCTGGGGCTGCTCAAGGGTTAGACTGGAGCGCGGTACACATGATTCGCACCGTCATCACCGGCGTCACAGGTCGCATGGGCAGCACGCTGCTGCGCCTGGCGCGCGACGCGGAAGATTTGAAGGTGGTGGGCGCCACGGAGCGGCCGGGCAGCGCCGCCGTGGGGCTGGACGCGGGGCTCGCCGCGCGGCTGGGCGCGCTGGAGGTCCAGGTGGTGGACGACCTGGGCCGGGCGCTGGACGCGGCGAAGGCGGACGTCGTCGTCGACTTCACCAGCGCCGAGGTGAGCGTGGCCCACGCGAAGGCGTGCGCGGCGCGCGGCGTGGCGATGGTGGTGGGCTCCACCGGCTTCACGCCTGAGTCCACCGCGGCGCTGGCGGAGTGCGCGAAGGTCATCCCCGTGGTGGCCGCGCCCAACATGTCCGTGGGCGTCAACGTGGTGTTCCGCATGGCGGCGGAGCTGGCGCGGGTGCTGGGGCCGTCCTTCGACGTGGAGGTGCTGGAGGCGCACCACCGCATGAAGAAGGACGCGCCCAGCGGCACCGCGCTGCGGCTGGCGGAGGTGGTGGCCGGGGCGCTGGGGCGCTCGAAGGAGGACCTCACCTTCGCCCGCGAGGGCATGGTGGGCGCCCGTCCGGCCGGCGAGATTGGCGTGCAGACGCTGCGGGGCGGGGACGTGGTGGGCGAGCACACGGTGTACTTCTTCGGCGAGGGCGAGCGCGTCGAGCTCACCCACCGGGCCACCAGTCGGGATCAGTTCGGCCTGGGCGCGCTGCGGGCCGCGCGCTGGGTGGTGGGACGGGCGCCAGGGCTCTACGACATGGCCGACGTGCTCGGCTTCCAGAGGAACACATGACGACCGCGCGCTACTGCCGCTTCCTGCACGAGGGCCGTGCGCACCATGGCCGCGTGGAGGGCACCGAGGTGGTGGTGCTGTCCGCGGCGCCCTGGGCCGGCGGGAAGGACACGGGCCTGCGCCGCTCGCTGTCGTCCCTCACGCTGCTGGTGCCCTCGGACGCGTCCAAGGTGGTCTGCATCGGCCAGAACTACCGCAAGCACGCGGAGGAGATGGGCAAGCCCGTCCCGGCCGAGCCGCTCATCTTCATCAAGCCCTCCACCGCCCTCAACGGCATGGGCTCGCCCATCCGGATTCCGAAGGCGAGCCAGGAGGTGCACTACGAGGCGGAGCTGGCGCTCGTGATTGGCGAGCGCGTGCGCAACGCCGACGAGGCGACGGCCGCGCGTGCCATCTGGGGCCTCACCTGCTTCAACGACGTGACGGCGCGTGACATCCAGAAGCGCGAGATTCAGCACACCCGCGCCAAGGGCTACGACACCTTCGCCTGTGCGGGGCCCTGGGCGGTGACGGGCCTGTCCGCGGCGGACCTGCGGATTGTCTGCCGGGTGAACGGGCAGGTGCGCCAGGACAGCAGGACGTCCGACATGGTGTTCAGCCCCGCCCGCCTGGTGTCCTTCATCTCCCAGGGAATGACGCTGCTGCCCGGCGACATGGTGAGCACGGGGACGCCGTCCGGGGTGGGGAAGCTGGAGGCCGGGGATACGGTGGAGGTGGAGCTCGAGGGAATCGGGACCCTGGTCAACCCGGTTGAGATGGAGCCGTGAGCGACACCGTCTACGTGGGTTTGGGTTCCAATGAGGGAGACCGCGAGGCCCATCTCGTCGCGGCCCTGACCGCGCTGTCCCGCATCGATGCGGTGGCGGTGCTGAGCTGTTCCTCCCTCTTCGACAGCGCCCCCGTGGGCCCGCCGCAGCCGCGCTTCCTCAACGCCGTGGTGGCGCTGGAGTGCGGCCTGCCGCCCCAGCGGTTGCTGTGCATCATCCAGCAGATAGAGAAGGACCTGGGGCGCCGCCGCGAGGAGCGCTGGGGCCCGCGCACCATCGACCTGGACATCCTCTTCTGGGAGGGCCAGTTGGTGGCCGACCCGCACCTCCAGGTGCCGCATCTGGAGATGCACAAGCGCCGCTTCGTGCTCGAGCCGCTGGCCGAGCTGGCTCCGGACCTGAAGCACCCCGTTCTTGGCGTCACCGTGAAGGAGCTCCTCGGGAAACTCGCCCCGCAGGATGTCCGCAGGAGCGAGGCCACCTGGTGGCCCGAAGCGAGCTACTCGAGCACCGACACATGAACCTGTCCCTTGCCCTGGCCACCGCGGCGCTGCTGGCCGCCGAGCCCTCCAACCTCCCGCCCGGCCACCCGACGGTTCCTCCGGGGACCACGGCCTCGCCCGCCCGCCCGCCCGCCGGACAGGGGGCCGGCCAGCTGCCCGAGGGGCATCCCCCCATGGAGGCCGCGCCGACCGGGGCCGCTCCCACGGGTGAGCTGCCCGCGGGGCACCCGCCCATGTCCGGCACGGGCCGGGCGCCTCCTTCCGCGGATGAGCTGCTGAAGCAGCTCGACTCCACGGAGGGGCTGCGGGGCAAGGAGAAGACCTTCGAAATCGCCTCGTCGCTGGGGCGGCTCTACTACGTGAACGGCCGCAACGCGGACGCCGTCATCTACCTGCTGCAGGCGGAGGCGCGGGCGAAGCCGGCGCGCGAGCTGTTCCTGGCGCAGCGAAAGAAGCTGGGCAAGACGCCGGTGCCCTCGCCGGAGGCCGCGGGCTGTGGCTTCAAGCCGGGCATGGCGGTGGAGGACATGGCCACGGCGGCGCAGGAGCGCGCGAAGAAGGGCGACACCGCGGGCGCGGCGGCCTGCGCGCGCGTGGCGCTGACGCCAGTGCTGGACGTGGAGATGATGCGGGCCCACGCGCTCTTCCTCTCGGGCGACGCGGAGGGCGCGCTGGCCGCGTACGCCGGCGTGCTGGAGGTGGAGCCCACGCACGAGGAGGCCCTGTACTCGCGCTCGGCGCTGCTGTTCGAGACGAAGGGCGAGGACGTCGCGGCGCTGAAGCAGGCGCGCGCGGGCTTCGACGCGCTGGTGGCCGCGCATCCGGACACGGCGCGGGCGCAGATGGCGAAGCGGCTGAGCACCCTGGCGGAGGAGACGGTGAAGGCGGGCGGCCGGAAGAAGCTGCTCGCCTCGCGCGCGGAGGACCGGCGCATCCGGCTGTCCCAGGCCGCCAAGGCGCCGGCCGACGCGCCGCGCCCGCTGTCGCAGGAGGCCATCGACGCCGTGCAGAACACCGAGCGCACGCCGGAGCTGGAGCAGGGCCTGGCGAAGCTGGTGGACGAGGGCGAGGAGCACCTGGCGAAGGGCCGCTACCAGGAGGCGCTGGCCAACTACACGCGCGTGGTGCCCTTCCAGCCGGAGAATGGCCGCGCGAAGGCGGGCATGGCGTGGGCGCTGGTGGGCCTGGGCCGTCCCATGGCCGCGCGCGTGTGGAGCGTGGCCGTGCAGTCCGACCCGGCGGCGGTGGAGAAGCTGGGCGACACCCTGAAGACCAAGGGCGACGCGAAGGGCGCCAAGGCGCTCTGGGAGAGGCTCGCCGCGGACGCTCCGGAGTACCCCAACAAGGCGGCCCTGCAGGCCAAGCTGGGGCAGTAGGCTCCTGAGCGAGAGGGGCGGCGCTGGCCGTCGGCCCCTCCGCGCTGCCGTCAGACGAACTTCGCGGCCAGCAGGTCCTGCACGTCGAGCAGGCCCACGGCGTGGCCCTCGGCGTCCACCACGGGGAGCTGGTCCACCCGCAGCTCGCGCATCTGCGCGGTGGCGGTGAGCACCAGCGTCTCCGGCGTCACGCAGCGCGGGTGCTTCCCCATGACGTCGCGCACCGGCACCGTGAAGTCGGTGAGGCCGTCCTCCACGCGGCGGCGCAAATCGCCGTCGGTGAAGATGCCCACCAGCAGTCCGGCCTTGTCCACCACGCACGCGGCGCCCGGCCGGCCCGGCGTCTTCGTCATCACCCGCACCACCTGGGACAGGGGCGCGGTGTCCAGCACCAGCGGGTTGGCGGGGCCGCTGCGCATCAGCTCGAAGACGCGCTGCACGGAGCGCCCCAGCTTCCCGCCCGGGTGCAGGAGCGCGTAGTCCTCCGTGCCGAAGGGCCGCGAGCGCAGCACCGCCATGGCCAGCGCGTCCCCCAGCGCATGGAGCGCCGCGGTGGAGGCGGTGGGCACCAGCCCCATGGGGCACGCCTCTTCAATCGGGCCGATGTCCAGCACCAGCTCCGCGCCCCGCGCCAGCGGGCTCTCCGTGTCACCCGTGAGGGCGATGACGGGCGTGGCCATGCGCTTGAACGCGGGCAGCAGGCGCACCAGCTCCTCGGTGGAGCCGCTGTTCGACAGCGCGAGGATGACGTCCCCGCGCGCCACGCGGCCCAAATCCCCGTGCACGGCCTCGGCCGGGTGCAGGTACACGGAGCGGATGCCCGTGGAGGCCAGCGTGGCGGACAGCTTCTGGCCGATGTGGCCCGCCTTGCCCATGCCGGTGACGACCACCTGCCCGGTGCACTCGCGCACCAGGCGCACGGCGCTCAGGAAGGACTCCCCCAGGCGCTCCGTGACGTTGAGGATGGCGCGGGCCTCGGCCTCCAGCACGCCTCGCGCGTAGGCAAGCGTGGCCTCGGCGTCGGGAGCGGACGCGGGGGGCTGGGCAGGGCGGCCGGGGAGGGCGCGCAGGCGGGGCTTCTTGGCGGCGGAGCGAGGGGCGCGGGCCATGGTGTTGGCCAGAGCTTCTACCCTCCACCCCCCCACGGTGGCCACCCTTGACGCGTGGGGGGCCATCGGTTACGCGCCTGCTCGCCTGGGCTCTTCGAGCCCCGGGTACATCCACCTTCATTCAATCGCAGGTTCTTTCCCAGGAGAGGGGACGAGATGAAGTTCTTCATCGACACCGCTGACGTCGAGGAGATCCGCAAGGCCCACGCGATGGGCTGCGTGGACGGCGTGACTACCAACCCGTCGCTCCTGGCCAAGGTGGGGCGGCCCCTGGAGGAGACCATCCGGGAGATCTGCACCATCGTCGACGGCCCCATCAGCGCCGAGTGCGTCTCGCTGGAGGCGGACGAGCTGGTGAAGGAGGGCCGCACCCTGGCCAAGATTCACGACAACGTCGTCGTGAAGATTCCCATGGGCGTGGAGGGCATGAAGGCCGTCAAGGCGCTCACCGCCGAGGGCATCCGCACCAACGTCACCCTCTGCTTCTCCGCCAACCAGGCCCTGCTGTGCGCCAAGGCGGGGGCCACCTACGTGTCGCCCTTCGTCGGTCGCCTGGATGACATCTCGCAGGATGGCATGGAGCTCATCTCCACCATCATCGAGATCTACCAGAACTACGACTTCAACACGCAGGTGCTGGTCGCCAGCGTCCGCAACCCGGTGCACGTCCTCCAGGCCGCGCGCATGGGCGCGGATGTGGCCACGCTGCCCTACAGCGTCATCGCCCAGTTGGCCAACCACCCGCTGACCGATGCCGGCATCAAGAAGTTCCTGGCCGACTGGGAGAAGGTCCCCAAGGCGGCCAGGCCCCCGGCGGCGAAGTAGCCCGCCCGGCTCCCGGCCCGCCTCCGGCCTTCCCGTCCGGAGGCCGTCTCGCCGGGAGCCGTGTCTCCCCCCTGGCCCCAGGCCCCCGGCCCCCGGTAGGAAGGGGGCTGGAGCGGGCCCCCGGCCGACGGGGCTGTGGGAGCGACTCCTCCCTGCCCGGGCAAGCGCGTAGGACTGGCGATTCCGCGACGCGTCATGTATGCGTTGACTCCCGAGTCAACAAGCAGTCCGAGTCACGAGGAATCACATGGAATTCCAGCTCACCGACGCCCAGCGCGCCCTCCAGGAAGCGGCACGCAAGTACGCCCGCGAGGTGGTGCGCCCCAAGGCCGCGCACTACGACGAGACGGCCACCTTCCCCCGGGATTTGCTGACCACCGCCTGGGAGCTGGGCCTGCTGAACATGGCCATCCCCTCCGAGTACGGCGGCGTGGGCCTGTCCCACCTGGAGCAGGTCATCGTCGGCGAGGAGCTGAGCTGGGGCTGCGCCGGCGTGGCGACGTCCATCATCGCCAACGACCTGGCCAACCTGCCCATCATCCTCCACGGCACGGACGACCAGAAGAAGCGCCTGCTCTCGCACTTCGCGGAGCGGGTGAAGTTCGCGTCCTTCTGCCTCACGGAGCCCGAGGCCGGCAGCGACGTGGCCAACATGCAGACCACCGCGCGCCGGGACGGGGACTTCTACGTCCTCAACGGCGCCAAGTGCTTCATCACCAACGGCGGCCACGCCGAGCAGTACACGGTGTTCGCCACGCTGGACAAGGCGAAGAAGCACAAGGGCATCACCTGCTTCGTGGTGGAGGGCCGTCCCCAGGGCCTGTCCGTCAGCAAGCACGAGAACAAGATGGGCCAGCGCGCCAGCGACACCGTGTCGCTGACCTTCGAGGACGTGCGCGTCCCGGTGGCCAACCGCATCGGCGAGGAGGGCCAGGGCTTCGCCGTCGCCATGGCCACGCTGGACAACAGCCGTCCGCTCACCGCCATGTTCTCCGTGGGCATCGCCCGCGCCGCGCTCGAGTACTCCATGGAGTACGCCAGCCAGCGCCGGACGTTCGGCAAGCCCATCATCGAGCACCAGGCCATCCAGTTCATGATCGCCGAGATGGGCATGAACACCCACGCGGCGCGCATGCTCACCTACGAGAGCGCGTGGCTGCTGGACGAGGGCAAGCGCAACACCCTCCAGTCGAGCTACGCCAAGTGCTTCGCCGCCGACATGGCCATGAAGGTCGCCACCGACGCCGTGCAGGTCTACGGCGGCTACGGCTACATCAAGGACTACCCCGTGGAGAAGCTGATGCGCGACGCCAAGCTCATCCAGGTCTACGAGGGCACCAGCCAGGTCCAGCGGCTCGTCATCGCTCGCGAACTGTTCAAGTAGAAAAGCAGAACTGTGTCCGGCGGCCGTTTCCCATTGCCGCCGCGACACCCGGATGCCTATTAACCCAGACCGTTCGCGCGCCGCGTCAACCGGGCCCGCACGGACTGTTTTCCAGACCTCAGTCGTCTCCCCGTAAGGAGAAGCAACGCCGTGAAGATCCTCGTCACCGCCAAGCGCGTGGAAGACCCCGAGTCCAAGATCAAGGTCAAGCCGGATGGCTCGGGCATCGTTCAGGAGGGGCTCAAGTACAAGATCAACCCCTTTGACGAGATCGGCGTCGAAGAGGGCCTGCGCCTCGTCGCGAAGCACCAGGGCGAAGTCGTGGTGGTGTCCATCGGCGGCAAGGAGGTGCAGGAGCAGCTCCGGCACGCCCTGGCCATGGGCGCCCACCGCGCGGTGTGGGTGAACCACACCGGCCCGCTGGACCAGCTCGGCATCGCCGGCCTGCTCCAGAAGGTCGCGGAGAAGGAGAAGCCGGACATGGTCATCCTCGGCAAGCAGTCCATCGACGACGACCAGAACCAGGTGGGCCAGTACCTCGCCGAGTTCCTCGGCTGGGGCCAGGCGACCTTCGCCTCCAAGGTGGAGTCGCTGGAGAGCGAGCAGGAGAAGAACAAGGTGCCCGCGCTCGTCATCGGCGCCGACGGCAAGACGGTGCGCGTGATTCGCGAGGTCGACAACGGGCTGGCCACGCTGGAGTGCCAGCTGCCCGCCATCGTCACCACGGACCTGCGCCTCAACCAGCCGCGCTACGCCAGCCTCCCCGGCATCATGAAGGCCAAGAGCAAGCCCATCGAGGAGCTGACCCCGGACAAGCTGGGCGTGAATGTCACCCCGGCCATCCAGGTGCTGAAGATGTCGTCGCCCCCCGCGCGCAAGGCGGGCATCAAGGTCGCCGACGTGCCGGCCCTGGTGGAGAAGCTCCACAACGAGGCCAAGGTCGTCTGAGCGGCCCGTCCGCTCCCTCCCTTCGGAACGAACCTTTTAGAGACACGGAGTCACTCAGATGCCAATCGTTCTCATCATCGCCGAGCAGCAGCCGGACGGGAACCTCCGCAAGGCCACGTACAACGCCATTGGCGCGGGCAAGCAGCTGGCCGAGAAGGCCGGCGGCGAGCTGCACATCGCCCTGGTGGGCAAGGACCCCGCGAAGGCCGCGGACGAGCTCAAGGGCTATGGCGCCAAGGCCGTACACGTGGGCGCCGCCCCTGAGCTGGAGCACTACCTCGCCGAGACGTACGCCCCGGCGCTCGCCACCCTCGTGCAGGAGCTGAAGGCGGACTACGTGGGCATGGCCGCCACGGCGCAGAGCAAGGACCTGATGCCGCGCCTGGCCGCGCGTCTGCGCGCCGCCATGGCCACGGACGTCATGGGCTTCAACGGCAGCGGGGCCGACGTCACCTTCAGCCGCCCCATGTGGGCCGGCAACGTCTTCGCCGAGGTGAAGCTCACCACGCCGGTGAAGGCGTTCACCCTGCGCGCCACGGAGTTCCCCGCCGCCCAGGGTGGCCAGGGCGCCGCCGAGGTGAAGACCTTCACCCCGAAGGTGGAGGCCTCCAAGACGAAGTTCATCGACTTCAAGGAAGTGAAGAGCGCCCGCCCCGAGCTGACCGAGGCTCGCGTGGTGGTCTCCGGTGGCCGCGGCACCAAGGGCGACTTCAAGGAGATCGAGGCGCTGGCGGACGAGCTGGGCGCCGCGGTGGGCGCGTCCCGCGCGGTGTGCGACGCGGGCTGGGTGCCCAATGACTTGCAGGTCGGCCAGACGGGCAAGGTCGTGGCTCCGGCGCTCTACATCGCGGCCGGCATCAGCGGCGCCATCCAGCACCTGGCGGGCATGAAGAGCTCGAAGACCATCGTCGCCATCAACAAGGACCCCGAGGCCCCCATCTTCCAGGTGGCGGACTACGGAATCGTGGCGGACCTCTTCAAGGTGCTGCCCGAGCTGCGCGCGGAGCTGGGCAAGCTGAAGTAGCACCCGGGATTCCGTTGCAGGCCCGAGGGGCGACGTGGGGACACTCCCCGCGCCGCCCCTTCGCCGTTCCAGGGGCCGGTGCGAGGTGGACTACAGCTCGATGTCGCTCTCGCCCTCGCGCTCGTCCCCGTCGGCGGGCTCCGCCGTGTCGCGGCCGGGGGGCTCGGCCCCGAAGGGCGGCTCCGGAGGGACGGGGGGCTTGGGCGAGGGTAGCGGCGCCCGGTCCTCGTCGTCGGGCTCCTCCAGCTCCGGCTCGGGGGCGTCCTCCCGCAGGTCGATGAGGGAGCCGTCCTCCAGCTCCACGGTGAGGGTGCGGTACTTCCACTCGGCGCCGTCCTCCTGCTGTGACGCGTCCACGCGCAGGAGTGCGTCCGCCTCGGGCCCGTCGAGCGGAATGGTGAAGCGGGCGTCGGTGCGGCCGTTGTTCGAGCTCACCGAGGACTGCTTGGGCAGGCCGGTGTCGATGGGGGTGCCCAGCGCACGTCGCACCTCCGCGTCCGACGTGGCGATGGCCACCGCCTCCGTATAGGCGCCCAGCTTGCTGAGGGAGGAGAAGCCCACGCCCACGAGGATTGCGCCCAGGCAGCCACACGAGGCCACGAGGCCCAGGCAGCCTCCCACCGGCACGAACCACTTCCAGTTCCGACTCCACCAGCCCCGCTGAGGCACCAGGTTACCCTCGGGCACCGTGTCCATGGATGTGTCCTTCCTCCGCGCCCCCGTGGCAGGCGGGCACGGCCCACTCATACCGGGACCCAGCGGGGCGCGATAGAACCCGGACGGGCTGGCGGACAGAGTGGCGTCCCGGTGACTTTCGGCGGGCGGGGCGGGGTTTGGTATGTCGTGGGCAGGTGCCATGCCGCCGCGGAAGACTCCCTCCACCCAGGTACTGCTGGACGTGCTGGACGCGCTGCCTCCCGGGCAGCGGCTGTGGGTCCATGGCGCGGGGCACGGCCTCTACCCCCTGCTGGGGCGCGGCGACGCGGTGCAGGTGCTGCGCTGCGGGCCCGGAGCGCTGGGACGGGGGGACGTGGCGCTGATGCGGCAGGGCCGCAAGCTGGTGGCGCACGTGGTGGTGTCCACGCGGCCGTGGTTGACGGCCTCGCTGCTGGGGGGCACGGACCCGCCGGGCGGAGTGACGCTGGGGCGGGTGGTGGCGGTGCGGCGGGGGCCGTGGGTGATTCCGCTGCCCCGGCCCTTCCGGCCGGCGCTGTGGGTGGCGCGCCAGGCGATGGCGGCGGCGTGGGCCCGGCCCGAGAGCCGGTTAGTCTACCGGGGCGTGCGGGACTTCTTCTTCTCCGGCTGGTCCAGACCCTTGCGGCAGCGGCTCGTGGGGCCGCTGGAGGTGCGGCTGCTGCGGGCCGATGACCTGGACGCGCTGCTCGTCTTCGCGGGGGAGCGGCTGGTGGTGTCCCCCGGCTTCCTGCGCCGCCAGCTCCGGGAGCGGTGGGGCCTGGACGCATCCTCCCGCCGAGGTGCCGCCGCGGGCGCCTTCGACGGGCAGGGCCGTCTGCAGGGCTTCGCCTGGGTGGACTCGTACCGGCAGGAGGCGCTCCCGCTGGACGGCGTCTGGGTGCGCTCGCTGGTGGTGGCGCCGCAGGCCCGGCGGATGAAGGTGGCCACCCGGCTGCTGGGCTGCCTGGTGGACGAGGCGCGGAGCCAGGGCGAGGCGCGCGTCTACGCCGACATCGACGACGACAACGCCGCCTCGCTGCGCACCTTCGGCGGGGCGGGCTTCCGGCGCGCTGCTCCGGAGCTGACCCGGCGCACCAACGAGGCGTGGGACGCGGCGGGCCGGACCAAGGCGCTGGTCGTCCTGGAGCGCGACCTGGAGCCCTGACCCGGGGTGCGGTTGCGTTGCGCGCCGACCTGAGACAGAAGCACGGGCCTCGTGAGCACCTCGACCCCCGACATCCTCAGTGGTGGCCCGCCCCGTGCGGAGCGCGTGCAGCGGCTCCAGGCGGATGGTGCGCTGGCGCTCATCACCCTCTTCTGGGGCGTCACCTTCGTGGTGGTGAAGGGCGCGCTGGGGCACGCGGACCCGTTCTCGTTCCTCACGCTGCGCTTCACCTTGGGCGCGGTGGTGCTGAGCGTGCTGGCGGGGCGGCAGGTGCTGAGCCCCGTGAATCTGCGGCGTGGCGGGGTGCTGGCCTGCTTCCTCTTCGTGGGCTTCGCACTGCAGACGGTGGGGCTCACGGACACCACGCCCTCGCGCTCGGCGTTCATCACCGGGATGAGCGTGGTGTTCGTCCCGTTGCTGTCGCTGGTGCTCTTCAAGCGGGTGCCCAGGCCCACGTCGCTGCTGGGCGTGGTGCTGGCGGCGGTGGGGCTCTACTTCCTCACTCGGCCGGACGCGGGCGGGGAGGGCGGAGGGCTGGCGCAGGGGGACGTGCTGACGCTGGGCTGCGCGGTGGCCTATGCGTTCCACATCACCTTCACGGAGCGGTACGCGCCGAAGGAGGGAGTGATGGGGCTGGTGGCCGTGCAGCTCTGGGGCGTGGCGCTGATGTCGGCGGTGTGTCTGCCCTTCGTGACGCGGCGGGTGGAGTGGAATCCGTCCCTCCTGGGAGCGGTGCTCGTCTGTGGCGTGCTCGCCAGCGCGGTGGCCATCAGCGTGCAGACGTGGGGGCAGGCGCGCACGACGGCGGTGCGGGCGGCGGTCATCTACTCCATGGAGCCGGTGTTCGCCGCGGCCTACTCGGTGGCGCTGGGCTACGAGGTGCTGGGCGCGCGGGAGTGGATGGGGGGCGGCCTCATCCTCCTGGGCGTGCTGGTGTCCGACGTGGGCGCCGCGGCCTGGGGCTGGTGGCGGGCGCGGACCGCGTAGCGGTAGGCGCGGGTGGGCCTGCCCAGCGACCGGGCGGACGGAGCGGAGAAGTGGGGAGGGCCACTGGCACCGGGACGCGCTATATCCGGGCCCTTCCCATGAGTGTGGAGCTGCGGCGAAACGGGATGCACCTGACGGGCACCCCCCTGTCCCTGGATGCGAAGCGGAAGTCTCCGCTGTGCTTCGTCAGCCATGGCCACTCGGACCACATCGCCCGGCATGAGCGCACCATCGCCACGGCGGCCACGCTGCGCTTCATGACGCACCGGCTGGGGCCCGTGAATGCGCCGCTCTCGGTGCCCTATGGGCAGCCCTTCGACCTGGGGCCGCTGGTGCTGGAGCTGCTGCCGGCGGGCCACATCCTGGGCAGCGCGCAGCTCCGCGTCATCCGCGCGGATGGGAAGCGCATCGTCTACACCGGCGACCTGAACGTGGCGCCGTCGCTCACCGCCGAGGCGACGGTGGTGGCCGAGTGCGACACGCTCGTCATCGAGTCCACCTTCGGCCACCCGCGCTACCGCTTCCCGCCCCGCGCGGAGGTGCTGGGACAGGTGGAGGCGTGGGTGCGCAAGCAGCTCGAGCGCGGCGCGGTGCCGGTGCTGCTCGGCTACCCGCTGGGAAAGAGCCAGGAGGCGATGAAGTTCCTCGCTGGCCGTGGCTTCCCGCTGGTGGCGCACGCCTCCATCCACGAGGTGGCGCAGCTCTACGCGGAGCTGGGCGTGCCGATTGAGAACCTGCGCCGCTACGACGGCAAGGTGGAGCCGGGCGAGGTGCTCTTCATCCCGCCACACCAGGCGCGGGGTGGGGCGCTGGCGCCACTGTGGCCGAGGGCCACGGCGGTGCTGACGGGCTGGGCGGTGGACCCGGGGGCGGCGCGGCGCTACGGCGCGGACGTGGCCTTCCCGCTGTCGGACCACGCGGACTTCCCCTCGCTGGTGTCCTACGCGAAGTCCACGGGCGCGAGAGAGGTGATTACCTGCCACGGCTTCGCGGAAGAGCTGGCGCAGGCCCTGCGCGACGCCGGCCTGGACGCGCGGCCGCTGGGCGGGAAGCCGCAGCAGCTCACCCTGCTCTGACAGGGGCGGCGCGGCGGGTTAGAAGGAGGGCCATGGCCCGTACTCCGCAGCTCGCCGGCCGCGCCGTGCGCGTCCTCGTGTGTACCGAGCGCAAGTCCTTCGTCACCCGGGAGCTGCCCGAGGCGAAGGTGTCCTTCGAGGGACTCGAAGGGGACCGGCACGCGGGGCTGACGCGGCCGGCGGACGTGCGCACGCCGTGGTTCCCCAAGGGCACGCCCATCCGCAACACGCGGCAGCTGTCGCTGGTGTCGAGCGAGGAGCTGGCCCAGGTGGCGGATGCGCTGGGCGTTCCAAAGGTGCTGGCGGCGTGGCTGGGCGCCAACCTGGAGCTCGCCGGAGTGCCGAAGCTGACGCACCTGCCGCCGGGGACGCGGCTGTTCTTCCCCGGGGACGCGGTGCTTGCGGTGGAAGGGGAGAACGAGCCCTGCACCGGCCCGGGGCGCGTCATCGAGGCGCACCACCCGGACAGGGAGAAGCTGGCGAGCCGCTTCGTGAAGGCTGCGTGGCAGCGACGCGGCCTGGTGGCCTGGGTGGAGCGGCCGGGAGTCCTCCGCGCCGGGGACGAGGTGCGGGTGATGCTGCCGAAGCCGGTGACGTACGTGCTGCCGACGTAGCCCGCGCGCGGGAAGGCGAAGGCGTGCTGGCGGCGGTACTCCAGGCGAGGTGGGCGCTCCCCTCCTCGCGGTTCAACGCGGCACGTACTCCACCTGGAAGGGGGCGGAACTCATGACGCGAATTCTCGTGGCAACGGTCCTCCTTTCCCTGTCGGTGGTGTGGGCCGGCTGCGCGACGACGCATGACGGCTCGGGCGGCACGGTGTGGGTGGGCAAAGGCCTGCCCGCTGGCATGGACGAGTCCGCGCTGGAGCAGGCCGCGAGTGCGGAGGCGGCGCGAGCGGCGGCCCAGGTATGGGCCGTGGCCGGTGACGTGCACGAGGTGGGCGCGCGCCTGGCGTTTACGTTCTGGGTGGAGCGTGGTGCGCTGACGTTGGTGGCGTACGAGGCCTCCGGACGGGAAGGCCCAGCGGGCCGGCCGGTGGACTCGGACACCGCCTTCGATTCGCTGCGGACCGTCTTCGAGGCGTATGCGAAGCAGCGCACGGGCGAGGTGCGGCTGGCGCTGCGGCGGCAGGAGTCGGGCTGGGCCGTGGACTATGAATCGGGCTCCCACGCCCAGCGCCCGCTGGAAGCGAAGAGCCTCCCGGTGCGCTGGGAGGGCACACTGGCTCCCACCCGCGAGGCGCAGACGGAGGGGCTGGCCAGGCTGCTGCGCGCGGTGTCCGTCCCCGCCGGTGGCGCGGCCCGGGTGGAGGTGGAGGCGAGGCTGGAAGATGGGCGTGTGGAGGGCTGGGAGCTGAAGGGCTACCAGGTGACGCGGCCGGGGGCCAGAGACGAGCCCCGGGCGGTGTCGGAGACGGTGCATGCCGAGGCGGTGAAGGTGCTGCTGCCCTTCATGGAGGGCCTGGGGCCGCGCGCGGTGCGACTGGAGCTGGTGCTGGTGCACCGCGAGGACGCGGTGCGGGCAGGCGGGTGGGTCGAGGGAGCGCGAGTGGTCCGCGCCTCTCCGCCGGACGGACTCGACGCCGATGCCGTCGCTGAGTACCGGGCGCTGCACGAGGACATCCTGCGGCGCTGGCGCGAGGGCGTGCACGAGGGCTTCGCGTGGTTGGCACAGCGGGGCGTGGAGGAACTGGCCCTCTGGTACGTGGGAGGCGTGCTCGCGAAGGGGGCGGGGTTCCTCGCGGTGCGAGGCGGCGGCATCGTCCTGAAGGCGCTGCGTCAGGGCAAGGAGGCCGCGGCGGGCTGGCTGCGCACGATGCTGACGCGGCTGTCGGGCGGGGAGAAGCGGACCTTCGAGCGGCTGTGGGCGAAGGCGCAGCTCGAAGGGGAGAAGGCCCTGAGCGGGGGGGAGCGGCAGGAACTACGAGCGCTGATGGCGCGCATCGAGGGCCTCGCCAGTACGCCGTTGACCACGGACGAAAAGAACGTGCTCCGGGGGCAGGCACGCCAGTTCTACAAGTCGCAGAATCGTCACCTCATCTCCGTCATGGATTCCCGTCCGGAAGATTGGCCGGTCCACCATCGACGCCCCCTGCAGTACGCCCACCTCTTCCCGGCCGAGGACATCAACGCGGCAAAGAATCTGGCGATGGTCGAGGTGTCAGTCCACCGGCGTATCAGCAGCCTCTGGGACCGGTTCCGGCAGGCTCGCCCCCAGGCAACGGCCGATGATGTGCTCAGGACCGCCGACATCATTGATGGTCGATTCCAGCCTTGGTACCACCAGGTCGTTCCAGCACCGCCGTCGGCCAAGGCAGTTGAAGCCGCGGAGAAAGCTGCGCTCGACGCCCTGAAAAGACTCTTTCCGGGCATCGAGTAGCGGAGGCCGAACTCATGGATGAAGTGGGCCTGCCTGGCCTTGATCGACTGCTCGACGTGTGCGGAAGACTCGGGCTTCGAGTGGTCACCCAACCCCCGGGGCGCCATCCGCCGGAGCCATTCACTCGAATCGCGGGTACCTCTTTGGACCCCCTTCTCGCCAGCTTCTATTCCAGGGTGGGGAGGGGAGTTTTTGCCGCGGATGTCGATGGACTCGTCATCTTCGACATGAACGACGAGGTCAATGCGCTGGAAGAGCAGAACAGGGCCATGAGGGAGAGCTGGCAGAAAGCCTTGTTCTCGTCGTTTTTCGTCTTCGGGGGCGAGCCGTTCCTGGCCCACTACTACGCCACCGTTCCAGAACTGGCGGATGACCAGGGCCGACAGCCCGTCGTGTGGGTCGACACCTACGAGCAGGGCTACGCGCTGCCGGTCGCCTCCACCGTGGACCGCCTCTTCGACACCTACTCGCGCTACCTGGAAGAACTGGTGGCCCACGAGGACTTCAAGGCGGACGGGGCGGCGGCGCTGCGGTTCCAGTGGCGCATGCCCCACCTGCTGGCCCGCGACGAACGCCTCGTCCAGCTCATCCGCGAGGGGCGCTTCGACACCTGGCTCCCAGGGCAAGAGGGCCGGGACTGGGCCGCGAAGGTCATCGCCGCCCGCGAACGCCTCGTCTGACCTCCAGAAACACCTCGGGGCCGCCAGGCCCGGGAAGACTCCCGGACCCGAGCGGCCCCGCGGGCCTGCACCGTCACCGGGACTTCAGACGTCCGGCGACTGGACGATGAGCTTCTCCTTGCCGCACACGTCGCAGCGCACGTGGACGAAGAGGTCGTCGTCGCTGTCCTCGGGCACCTCGCCCTCGGGAACGCCGAGCTCCGCCTTCGCCAGCGCCGGCACCTTCGCGGGGATGTCCTGCGCCTTCAGCGCCTGGACGTACGTCATCTCCCGCTCATGGCACTCGCGCGTCTCCGGGCCGTTCAGCCACCCCGGCTCCATGCCCTCCGGCAGCCGGCTGATGAGCTCCAGGTTGGACATGGACTCGGCCAGGTACGCCAGCCGGCGCAGCCGCGCCTCTTCCGGCAGCGCGGCGAACACCTGGAAGCCCTCGAACAGGGCGTTGCGGTCCTCGCCCGTGGCCGCCTGCGCCAGCTCCATCGCCGCGTCGCTCGACTCCAGCGCCTCGTCCCAGTTGTTCTCCGGGTTGAAGCCCGCCTCCAGCAGCGACGTGTAGAGCTGCGTGGCCGCCAGCCGGCGCCGCGCCTCCTGCAGGTGCTCCACCACGTCGTGCGTCAGCCGCAGCTCCAGCAGCGCGCCCGTGGTGCGGGGGTCGATGGAGCCCGTCAGGTCATCCACCTGCACCTCCTCCTGGAGGGCGGCCTTCAGCACCTGCGCCGCGGAGAAGCGCGCCAGCGGCACCACGCCCACCTCGCGCAGGTACATGGCGGCCACGGCGGCGTCCTTCGCCCCCATGCGCAGCGCCTTCTGCGCCCGCTCCACCACGGACGGGTCCGCCGACGGCTTCTTGTTCTCCAGCCGCGTCTTCACCGCCTCGCGGTACAGCGTCTCCAGCTGGCTGCCCGGAGGCAGCCGCTGCGGGAGCAGCGGGCGCAGGCCCGGCACGTCCAGCACCCACACCGGAGGCATGGCCAGGCGCTTCAGCGCCCGGAAGAAGAGCGAGCCCGGCGGGTCCTGCGGGCGGAACGGCGGCAGTTCCTCGCCCGCCGGCTCCCCCTGCATGACCGCCGCGGCCTGGGCGCCCAGCGCCTTCTCGCGCTGCTCACGGGTGAACGCGGTGATGCCCTGGGCCGGGGGCGGGGGGGGCGGAGGGGCCTCCTCGCCGTCCAGACCGACGACCCGGTCCATGTCCACGTCGTCCATCTCGACGTCGTCCAGCCCCTTGGCGCCCGTGAAGTCGCAGCGCAGGAGCTTCAGCTTCTCGAATGTCGCTCCTTCGAGGTTGGCCCCCCGGAAGTCGCAGTCCTGGAGCCGGCCGCCATGGAAGTAGGCGTTGGACAGGTCCGCGTCCCGGAAGTTGACCTTGGAGAGGTCACACCGCTCCCACTCGGAGCCGATGAGGCCGAGGCCTGACAGGTCCGTGTTGGCGGAGAAAAGTTGGGTAAAGGTAGCGCCGGTATGGTCGGTTGAGACCTGACCGGACTTGCGCATCCGGTTCCATTCCGCCGAACCACTCTGAAGAAGCTTCTCGATACTCGGGGCTTTCGCCATGGACCGGGGATTATTCGTATGGTCTGGTCCGCACGCCAGCACAAATGATCGAGTACCGAATCGAAGCCGACACCGCCGGGATGCGGCTGGACAAGCACCTGCGCAAACGGCTCCCCAATGTCCCGGTGAGCCACCTCTTCAAGATGATTCGCACCAAGAAGGTGCGGGTGAACGGAAAGCGTGCTCAGCCCGAGCAGTTGCTAGCCGAGGGAGACGTGCTCACCATCCGCGGCGACGAGCAGCAGCTCACGGCCGACGACCGTCCGAAATCGGACCGTCCGACGCCCCCGCCCCCGCCGGTGGACCCCAGCCGGCTGGTCATTCTGAGGGAGGACGACTGGCTCATGGCCGTGGACAAGCCCAGTGGCATGGCCGTCCATACCGGCAGCGGCATCACCGGCGGCACGCTGGTGGACTATGTGCGCGCCTACCTGGGCCCCAAGGCCGTCCGCAACGACTTCGCCGCCTCCCCCGCCCACCGGTTGGACCGGGAGACCTCGGGCGTCATCCTGGTGGCCAAGCGCCGCCCGGCGATGGTGCACTTCACCGACGTCTTCACCAACGGCCTCTCCAAGAAGCGCTACCTCACCCTGGTGAAGGGGAAGATGCCCAAGGATTCCGGGGTCATCGACCTGCCCCTGTCGGAGCACCAGCAGACGGCCGAGTCCAAGGCCCGTCGTGGGGTGAACATGCAGGAGGCCCTCACCCGGTGGAAGGTCGTCAAGCAGTCGGGCGACGCAGCGCTCCTGTCCTGCTCCATCGAGACCGGGCGCACCCATCAGATAAGAAGGCATCTGGCCGCCATCGGACACCCGGTGGCGGGTGACAAGAAGTACGGAGATTTCGCCTTCAACCGCGACGTGCGGGCGCGCTGGGGGCTGAAACGTCTGTTCCTGCACGCCGAGCGCATTGAATTTCCGCATCCCGAAGGCGGTGTGAAGGTGGCCGTGGAGGCCCCCCTCGCACCCGAGCTCCGGGACGTGCTCAAGCGGGCTGCATTGGTGCCCTGAAGCCCGCAAGGTTCCGAAACGCGTATGGCCGACCCCAAGACGACTGACCGCAGCCGCTCGAAGCTGGTGCTCGACGGCGTTCCCCCCGGGCGCTGGTGGAAGTTCCTCCTCAAGGCCGCCGGGTGGCTGACGCTGACCGGCGCCACCGCCGCCGTGGTGGCCGTGGTGGCCGTGTACTACGTGTACTCGGACGGGCTGCCCGCCATCCCCAAGGTGGACGAGTACTGGCCGCCCATCGTCACCGAGGTCTACACCGACGACGCGGTGCTGGCCGGCGAGTTCTACAACGAGCGCCGCAAGGTGGTGCCCTACGAGCGGATTCCGAAGCGGCTCGTCCAGGCCTTCATCGCCAGCGAGGACTCCAGCTTCTTCGACCACTTCGGCGTGGACGTGCTGGGCACCGCGCGCGCCGGCTTCAAGACGGTGGGCTCCAAGCTGGGCCTGCGCTCCGGCGGCATCCAGGGCGGCTCCACCCTCACGCAGCAGACGGCGAAGGCCGTCCTCATCTCCGCGGAGGGCTACAAGTCCGCCACCGCCAAGACGCTCACCCGCAAGATTCGCGAGGCCATCCTCGCCCTGCGGCTGGAGCAGTCGCTGACCAAGGAGGAGATTCTCTACCTCTACCTCAACAACGTCTTCCTCGGGCACCACAGCTACGGCGTGCAGAGCGCGGCGGAGAACTACTACCGCAAGGACGTCCGTGACTTGACGCTGGGGGAGATGACGCTCGTCGCCGGCCTGCCCCAGGCGCCCAGCCGCTACTCGCCCTTCCTGCGTCCGGAGGCCGCGCGCAAGCGCCGCTCCTACGTGCTGCGCCGCATGCTGGACGAGGGCATGATTTCGCAGGCGGAGCACGACACCGCCAACGCCGAGCCGGTGAAGGTGTACCCGGTGGAGGACGTCTTCCACGAGTTCGCGCCGTACTTCGTGGAGCAGGTCCGCAAGGACATGGTGGACCGGTACAGCAACCCCGTGCTGCTGAAGGAGGGCCTCAAGGTCTTCACCACCATGGACAGCGAGCGCCAGCGCGCCGCGCAGGACGCGGTGCTGGACGGCCTCTTGTCATTGGACAAGCGCCAGGGCTGGCGCGGGCCGGTGCAGCAGCTCGCCTCGCCGGAGGCCATCAAGACCTTCCTGGAGCGCGCGAAGAAGTCCATGGGCAAGCAGGAGCTGGTGGACAACCGGCTCTACGTCGCCGTCGTCACGGCGATTGACGCGGACGGCAAGGGCGCGGACGTGCAGGTGGGCCCGCACGCCGGCCGGCTGCCGCTGCTGGGCATGCGCTGGGCGCGCAAGGTGAATCCCGTGGCCTACTACCCGGCGATGATGATCTCGTCGGTGAAGAAGGCCATCGCCGTGGGCGACGTCGTCGTGGTGCGCCACGTGACGAAGAAGGAGCTCACCGACGACAAGGAGCAGTGGGAGAAGAAGCTGGCCGAGGAGATTCCGGAGGAGGGCGTGACGCTCTTCCGCCTGGAGCAGACGCCCGAGGCGCAGAGCGCGCTCGTCTCCATCGACCCCCACCGCCAGTACCTCACCGCGATGGTGGGTGGGTACGACTTCGACGACAACGAGTTCAACCGCGCGTTCCAGGCCTGCCGCCAGCCGGGCAGCTCCTTCAAGCCCTTCGTCTACTCGGCGGCGCTGGAGCAGCTCGACTGGACGGAAGCCAGCGTCATCGTCGACTCGCCGATTGTGGAGCACGACCCGGACAACAAGGTGTCGTGGAAGCCGGAGAACTTCAAGCAGGAGTTCGTGGGCGACGTGCTGCTGCGCACCGCGATGATCAACTCCCTGAACATCCCCGCGGTGAAGACCTTCGGCGCGGTGGGTGTGAAGAACATGGCCGCGTGGAGCCAGAAGCTCGGCATCACCACGCCCATGAACATGGACTTCTCCGCCGCGCTGGGCTCCTCGTGCGTGTACCCGGTGGACCTGGCCAACGCCTACGCCACCTTCAACCGCTACGGCCGCAAGAAGCCCACGTACTTCATCCGCAAGATTGAGGACCGCTGGGGCCGCACGCTGGAGGACCACACCGCCTATGACGACGCGTGGGCCCCGCTGCAGGACCGCGTCGCCGCCGGCTACGCGCGCCTCTTCGAGCCGGGCGAGCAGGTGATGAGCCCGGAGACGGGCTTCATCCTCACGCACCTGCTGCGCGGCGTGGTGCTCCAGGGCACCGGCGGCCCGGCCAGCCGGCTGGGCAAGCCCACCGCGGGCAAGACGGGCACCACCAACGACGCCTTCGACGCGTGGTTCGCCGCCTACACCCGGGACCTCGTCACGGTGGCGTGGGTGGGGTACGACCTGAATCAGCACCCGCTGGGCCACTACGAGACGGGCGGTCGCGCCGCGCTGCCCATCTGGCTCAACTACATGAAGCGCGCCCTGGAGGGCCGGCCCCAGTCCGAGTTCTTCCCGTGGCAGTCGATGGACCTGGTGAAGCTCTACATCGACAAGAAGACGGGGAAGGTTGCGTCGCCGGGCGCGAAGGGCTCCGAGCTGATGTTCTTCAAGAAGGGCACCGAGCCCAAGGACGCCGTGCCCGACAAGAACCAGGTCGACGTGGACCAGTTCATGATGGGCGCGCAGTAGACGCGTTGGCGCGGAAGCGGCGCGCGGGCTCCAGGTGGCGCTCCAGCGCCTCGCGCAGGGACGCGGTGTCCGGGCCCGCCTCCAGCACGGAGCGCGTGGCGGTGGGGACCACCTGGGCCTCGCGCCCGTCGAACAGGCGCTTCAGGTCATCGAAGCCGGCGCCCTGCGCGCCGATGCCGGGCGTGAGCATCAGCGCCCCGCCGAGCCGCTCGACGACGCCCCTGTCGCTGTCGGGGAGGGTGGCGCCCATGACGGCGCCCACCACCGGCGGCGCTCCCGGGCCGGGCTTCTCGTTCAGCTCGCGGATGCCGTCCGCCAGGGCCTCGGCCACGGTGCGGCCGTCGGTGCCGGTGGACGTCTGGAGGGACGTGCCCTCCGGGTTGGACGAGCGCACCACGATGAAGGCGAAGGCGCTGGCCGCGCGCGCCAATTCAATCGTCTTCACCAGGGCGCCGAGCCCAAGATACGCGGAGAACGTGGCGGCGTCCGCCTGGTAGGCGCTGTTCGGGCCGAAGAGGCTCTGCGCATACGCGTCCATGGTGGAGCCGATGTCCCCGCGCTTCACGTCCAGCAGCGTCAGGGCGCCGGCCTGCTTGAAGCGCTTCATCACGTGCTGGAGCACCTTCAGTCCGTCCGGGCCGTGGCGCTCGAAGAAGGCGCTCTGCGGCTTCACCAGCGCCACCCTGTCACCGGCGGCGTCGGCCAGGCGGTCGCAGAAGTCTCGCAGGCCCTGGGCGGTGTCAGGCAGCCCCCAGCGGGTGAGCAGGTCCTTCGACGGGTCGATGCCGAGGCAGAACGGCGAGCGCTGGTCCGCGAGGGCGTGGAAGTTGTGGGAGAAGGACGGGGGGAGTGAAGTCACCGGGCGGTCTCCTGAAAGAGGTGGAACGCGTCAGCGCAGCCGGCGCGCGGCGGCGTCGAAGAGGGGATTGGGCAGCACCTTCACCAGTCGCGTGGGAAGGGCGAGCTGCCAGGGGAAGGTCAGCTCCGTGTCGCCACGGAGGATGCCCTTGCCCATCAGCTCCACGGCCGCGTCCGTCTCCATGAGAAAGGGCATGGGGAAGTCGTTCTTCGCCGTCATCTCGCTCTTCACGAAGCCGGGGTAGACGCAGGTGACGCGCACGCCGGTGCCGCCCAGGTCCACGCGCAGGCTCTCCATGAAGGTGGCCAGGAAGGCCTTGGAGGCGGAGTAGGCCGCGTGGCCCGCCAGCCCCCGGTACGCCGCGAGGCTGGAGATGCCCACCAGGTGGCCGCGCCGCCGCTCCACCATCTGCGGTAGCACGGCGCTCAGCGTGGCGACGGCGCCGGTGACGTTGGTGTCGATGATGCCGCGCACCTTCTCCCATTGCAGGCGCTTGGCGTGGGTGACGCCGCCCACGCCGGCGTTGGCCACGACCAGGTCCAGCCCCCCACACTCGGCGTCGAGCTCGCGGATGCGCTCCAGGGTCGCGTCCGCCTGGGTGACGTCCAGCTCCAGCGGCTCCACGGTGGCGCCGGCGGCCTGGGCCTCGGCGGCCAGGGCCTGGAGCTGGGGAAGCCGCCGCCCCGAGGCGAACACGCGCAGGCCCCGCTTGGCCAGCCACAGCGCCAGCCCGCGGCCCAGGCCGCTCGAGGCGCCCGTCACCAGGGCCGTCCGGTAGCTCATCTCCGCCATGCAGTCCTCCTGAGTGCGAGAGGCTTCTCGCACGGTTGGGAGCAGGGTGGGACACAAATCCGTGCCACGGCGGGTGCTCGCGGCTTCCGCTCAACCGCTCCCCTGGCGCAGCACCCCACCCCGAAGGTGGAGGGCCTGTTGGCTGACGGGCGCGCGCCCGGCCCCGCCCGCACCCAGCCCGGTCCCAGGGGCTGCGTCGCCAGGGCCATGGCGCGGGGGCTCGCCCGTCCGCACCTTATGGTCTCGGGGGAGGCGCGCGAGCATGACGTTATGGAACAGCGTGATGGCGGTCGACGACGACCCCGACATCCTGCTCGCCTTCAAGGACGTGCTGGAGCTGGAGGGGTACACGGTGCTGCTGGCCCGGGGCGGCCGTGAGGCGCTGGAGCTGCTGCGGCGGGGCGCGCGTCCGGCCGTCATCCTGCTCGACCTGATGATGCCGGACATCAGCGGCTGGGACTTCCGCGAGCGGCAGCTCGCCGACGCCTCGATTGCCTCCCTCCCCGTGGTGGTTGTCTCCGGCCAGGGCGTGAGCGCGCGGGACGTGGCGGCGCTCGGTGTGGCCGGCTACCTGAAGAAGCCGGTGGACCTGGAGCAGCTCCTGGGCACCGTCGAGCGCTACGTGCGCCGGCCGCAGCCCCAGCCGCAGCACGCGTGACGTCGCGCGCTCCACCTCACAGCATGGACCAGTACGGCCGCAGCGCGTCGCGGCTCGCCTCGAGCGCGCGCTTCGCGTCCGCGTTCGTCGTGCCGGTGGGGAAGCCGTCCGCGCGCCCGGCCAGCACCTCCGCGCAGGCGTGCACGGACTGGGACAGCCCCTCCAGGGAGTAGCCACCCTCCAGCATCAGCACGAGCTTGCCGTCGCAGACGCGCTCGGCGAGGGACTTCATGGACGCGCACATGGCGGCGAAGCCTCGCTCGGTGACGTCCATGCCGCCGATGGGGTCGTGCTGGTGCGGGTCGAACCCCGCGGACACCAGGATGAGCTGGGGCCGGTACGCCTCCGCCACCGGGAGGAACAGCTCCTCGAAGAGCATCCCGTAGTCCGCGTCCGAGTTGCCGCCGGGCAGGCCGACATTGACGGTGTAGCCCTCTCCCTCGCCCACGCCCACCTCGTGGGCCGCGCCGGTGCCCGGGTAGTAGGGGTACTGGTGCACGGACTGGTACATGACGTCGCGCCGCCCGTAGAAGGCCGCCTGGGTGCCGTTGCCGTGGTGCACGTCCCAGTCGAGGACGAGGACGCGCTCCGCGCCCAGCCTGCGCCCGGCCTCCGCGGCGATGGCCACGTTGTTGAAGAGGCAGAAGCCCATGGCGCGGCCCGGCTCGGCGTGGTGCCCCGGTGGCCGCACCAGCGCGAAGGCGTTGCGCGCGCGGCCCTTCATGACCTCCTCCACCGCCTGCACCGATGCCCCGGCCGCCAGCCGCGCCGCGTCCACGCTGTCCGGCGACACCTGCGTGTCCGGGTCGATTTGCGCCTGGTGGCCGCTCAGGCGCTCCAGGTAGGCAAGCAGCTCCGGGGTGTGCACGGCGGCCAGCTCCTCGCCCGTGGCCGAGCGGGGCGAGGCCATCACCGTGCCCCGCACCGGGGTGCTGGCCAGCACGCCCAGGACGCGCTTGAGCCGGGCGGGCGACTCCGGGTGGCCCTGGCCGGGGTCGTGCTGGAGGAAGAGCGGGTCGGTCAGCAGCAGTGTGGCGGTCATCACCTGAGACCTTACGCATCCGCGCGGGGGGAGTCAGGCCCCGGCGGCGGGTGGGCGGATGGGGCAGGGGGCGCCGGTTCTTGCCCTGCCGGTGATTCAGTCCCTACAGTGCCCGGGCTTGACTCCCCGCCTCAAGAAACCCGGCCTGCGAAGCCTGCTGCTCGGCTCCTTCGCCCTGGTGCTCGCCCTCATCCTCGGGACGCTCTATTTCGTCGTCCCGTCGCGGGTGGAGGCCTACCTTGAGACCCGCCTGCTGAAGCATGGCGAGGACAAGGCGGAGCAGGTCGCCACCGTGCTGGCCACCCAGCCCGACGCGGGCCTGACGGCCAGCCTGGAGCGCCTGCACGCCGGGGACGACGACTTCCCCGTCATCGCCGTCCTGGCCGGGGACGGCCGGGTGGTCGCCACCCACCCGGAGGCGCCTCCCGCGTGGTTCCAGGACGAGCTCCGCGCCCGTCCGGAGGTGACGGCGCTCGACGGCTTCGGCTTCGCCAATGGCGACAAGGCCGTGGCCCACCCGCTGTCCCTGCGCGAGAGCGGCAGCGGGCAGGTGCTGGTGGTGGTGGACTTCTCCGGCATCGAGGAGGTCGTCACCTCGCTGCGCCACGTCGTGCTGCTGGCGTTCGGCATCGGCCTGGCGCTCTTCCTCGCGGTGGCCTTCTTCATCTCCCGCGCGTTCATCCTCGTGCCGCTGGACGCGATGATGAGCATGGCGCGCCGGCTGGCGGAGGCGGACCTCACCGGGCGCGTGGACGTGGGCACCCGGGACGAATTGGGACAGCTTGCCGAGGCGCTCAACCGCATCGCCCAGAGCTGGCGCGACACGCTGGGCCGGGTGCGCGGCGTGTCCGACGTGGTGGCGGGCGTCGTCGAGCAGATCCACCGCACCGGCACCACCGTGTCCTCCGGCGCGGGCACCGTGCAGGCTCGCGTGGAGGAGACGTCCTCGTCCATGGTGGAGATGATGGCCTCGCTGCGCGGCATCGCGGAGAACGTCGAGGTCCTCTACCAGAGCGCCGAGGAGAGCAGCTCCTCCATCATGGAGATGGCCGCCACCAACGACGAGGTGGCGGAGAACGTCCAGGCCATGGCCGCCAGCGTGGAGGAGACCACCAGCGCGATTGAGGAGATGACGTTCTCCATCAAGGAGGTGGCCAAGAACATCCATGAGCTGTCCGCCTCCACGGAGGAGACGTCCTCGGCCATCAACCAGATGGACGCGGCCATCGGCCAGGTGGAGGCCAACGCCAAGGAGACGGCCCGGCTGTCCGAGCAGGTCTTCGAGGATGCGCAGACGGGCGTGGAGGCCCTGCGCAAGACGCTCACCGGCATCGACCG